>CAYTBK010000013.1:0-45257 GCA_964436005.1 uncultured Acidobacteriota bacterium | reverse complement strand
AAGCCCTGGCCCGCCGGCGGGCCGAGGCCGTGCTGAACTTCATGCGGGGCAACGGGGTGGGCGCAGACCAGATCGAGATCCACGCCGTGGGCGACGAGGAGAGCTTCGGCAAGGACAAGGCCGAGACCGACCAGGCCCTGCGCCGCCGGGCGGAGATCCGCATCCGCCAGTTCGGGCGCGGCCAGCGGGCCATCGACACCGACCTGGAAAAGGACGCCGACACGAAGATCCAGACCACGGTGTTCTTCGACTTCAACAAGGCGGACGTCCGCCCCGAGTTCCGGGCCTTGCTGGCCCGGTTCGGCCGCATGCTCTCCCACAACCACAGCTACCGGTTGCGCGTCTTCGGCCACACGGACGGCGTGGGCAGCCGCGAATACAACCTTCAGCTCGGGGAGCACCGCTGCCGGGCCGTGCTGGCGGAAATCCGCGCTGCCGGGGCCCTGGACACCGACGTGGAGCTGGTCACTCTCGGCGAGTCGGAGACCATCGGCTCCCAGGACAGGGAGGCGACCACCTCGCGGGCCCTGTCCCGTTCCGTGGAAATCAAGGTGATCAAGGCGCCTGGCCAGTCCATGGACTCCGGCCCGGCGGCGCCTCCCGACCAGCCGGCCGACAAGGGCAAGGGCAAGGGGAAAAAAGGCAAGGACAAGAAGAAGTAGCCGTTTCCGCCGGCTCTCCGGGCCGATGCGCACCGGCGCCGGGTGTAGGCGCCTTCCGCTGGAAGGCGCACCAAAAGGCACCCCTCCCGCGCGAACGGCGCAACCCGACGCCTCGGCACGGAACGGCGGTGCGCCTTGCCGCGCAAGTCGCCTACAGGAGGCAAATGCAAACCCGGGGCGCCCTGGCGGCCTCAGCCTTCGCCCATGCGCTCCAGCAGCCGGCCGTAGGCCCGCTGCCCGAGGTCGAAGCTGGACAGGCGGAAGAACTCGTTGGGGGAGTGCTGGAATTCGTCCCGCAAGGCGAAGGCGAACAGGACGGTGTAGGCCCCCAGGTGCCGCAGGAAGATCTCGTTGGCGGCGATGGAGCCTCCGACGCCGATCCGGTAGGGGGTTCTCCCGTAGCACTCCTCGAGCACGGCGGCGGCGGTGCGCAGTCCCGGGTGGTCCGGCGGCATCCGGTAGGGGTGGGCCGCGGCGGGCTCCCGGGTGGCCGTCACCTGCACGCCCGGCGGGGCGACGCGGTGGATGTGGCGGATGACCAGTTCGGCGACCGTCGCCGGGTCCTGCTCGGCCACCAGCCGGCAGGAAATCTTGGCCCCGGCCCGGGCGGGCAGCACCGTTTTCACGCCTTCCCCCTGGAAACCGCCCCAGAGGCCGTTGATGTCCAGGGTCGGCCGGCCCCAGGCCCGTTCGTTGGTGGTGTAGCCCTCCTCCCCGAAGAGCGCGGGCGAGCCGGTCTCCCGGAGGTAGGCCGCCTCGTCGAGCGGAACTTCGGCGTACTGCGCCCTCTTTTCTTCCCCGAGGGGGAGGACCCGGTCGTAGAACCCCTCCACGGCGATGCGACCGCCGGCGTCGTGCAGGGAGTCCAGGATACGGGCCAGGGCGTGCAGCGGGTTGGCCACCGTGCCGCCGTAGAGGCCCGAATGGAGGTCGTGGCCGGGGCCCCGCACCTCGACGGACACCGCCGCCAGGCCGCGGGTCTCCAGGATGAGGATGGGCTGCCCCTCGTTCCACTGGCCCCCGTCGGCGTTGAAGACCATGTCGCAGGCCAGCCGGTCGCGATGGGCCTCGACGAAAGCCGGCAGGTGGGGGCTGCCGATTTCCTCCTGCCCTTCAAAGATGAATTTCAGATTTATCGGAAGCTTCCCGCCGGTCCGCAACATGGCTTCCGCGGCGAAGAGGGGCAGGAGCATGTTGCCCTTGTCGTCCGAGGCGCCCCGGGCGTAGATGCGGCCTTCCCGGACCACCGGCTCGAAGGGGGGGGAGTCCCACAGCTCCAGGGGGTCGGCCGGCTGGGTGTCGAAGTGGCCGTAGACCAGCAGGGTGGGCTTTCCGGGGGCGTGGAGCCACTCCCCGTAGACCACGGGGTGGGCCCCGGTGGGCAGGATGCGCACCGCCTCGATCCCGGCGGCTTCCAGGCGGCCGGCCACCCAGCGGGCGGCGGCTTCCACGTCCGGACGGTGGGCGGGGAGGGCGGAGATGCTGGGGATGCGCAGGAAATCCAGCAGCTCGGCGAGAAAACGGTCCCGGTGCGCGGCGAGGTAACTCTCCCACTCGGTCATGGTCCTGCTCCTTGGCGGCGGTTTGGCGGTCAGGTCGTAGTGGGTGCCATTCTAGGGTTTCCGGACCGAAAAGGCAACCGTGCCGTCCGCCCGGCCGATCCCGGCGGGGTGCCGCCGGCGCCGGGCGGTAGCGGGAATGCCGGGGACATGCTATATTGCGGCGGGCTTTTCGGGAAGTGCGGGGGGCAATCGGAGGACCATGACCGGATTATCTCATCGGCGCAGAGATTCGGCGCGCGGCAGCTGCGGCGTCCGCCTGCTGACGGCGCTGGTCCTGCTGGCGCTCCTGCCGGGGGCAATTCTGGCGCTGGTGGCCCTGGCCCGCGAGTTTGGCCGGATGGGAGAACCGTTCTGGGCCGTGGCGGGGGGAGCCCTCGTCGGCCTGGCCCTGGAGCGGTACCTGCTGCGGCACGTCCCCGGGCTGGAGGTCCTGGAGCACGAGATCGCCCACGCCCTGGCCGCCCTCCTGTTCTGCCGGCGGATCACCCGGTTCAAGGTCAGCCTCGCCCGCGGCGGGCAGGTGGCCCACACCGCCGGCTTCGGCGGGGCGGTGGGCGACGACTTCATCGGTTTCGCCCCCTACGTGCTGCCCACCTTCACGGTTGTCCTGGTGCTGCTGCGCCCCCTGCTCGGGGCCGGGCCCCACCCGTACCTGGACGTGGTCGTCGGGCTCACCCTCGGCTACCACACCGGGTCCACGGCTTGGGAAGTGGGCCAGGCCTTCACGCGGAAGGCTTTCCGGGCCGTGGACGGCAGCTACACCCGCACGGACCTCGGCGAGCGCGGCCTGGCCTACAGCCTGCTGTACATCGTGGCCGTGACGTCCGCCATCCACGGCGCGCTGCTGGCCGTCTTCCTCCACGGCTACCGCGGCGCCCTCGACTGGGCCCGCCTGGCCCTGTCCTCCTCCTGGCACTCACTGGCCCGCTTGGCCGGTTTCCTTCTCTGATTGGAACAAATACCGCCCCTGGCCTGTATAATTGCCTTTTTAATCACCCCGCGAACCGAGGAGCCCTTTGATGAATTCCGAATCACTTGCCGCTTACCGTCGCTTCTGGCTGTCCGCCCTGCTGGCCCTGTGCCTCTTCCCCGCCGCCCTGGCCCTGGA
Organism: uncultured Acidobacteriota bacterium; assembly: GCA_964436005.1. Taxonomy (GTDB): domain Bacteria; phylum Acidobacteriota; class JAAYUB01; order JAAYUB01; family JAAYUB01; genus JAGNHB01. Next base: position 41,925 of record CAYTBK010000013.1, on the reverse strand, counting down.
GCCGCCCACCGCGGCCGAGTTGGCCCGGTACCGGCAGGACGGCTCCCTCGCCGCCCGGGTGGAGGCCGCCCGGAGCCTGGGCAACCAGAACTTCGCCCCGCACCTGCTGCGCCGGGCGGCGGACCGGTTGGAGTATGCCGCCCGCTGCGGACGGTGGCCGGACGCCGCCGCCGCGACGGCCTTGCCGCCGGGGCAGCCCGGCATGCCGAGCAGCGGCCCGGTGAACGTGCTGGCCCTGCTCGTCGCCTTCTCCGACCAGCCGCCCGTCACCGGCGCCGACCGGGTCCACCAGCGGCTTTTCGGCGAGGGGATCGGGAACCTCCCCTGCGACAGCCTGCGCAACTACTACCGGCGCAGCTCCTACGAGCAGCTCTTCATCCAGGGCCAGACCCTGGGTTGGTACACCACGTCCTACCCCCGTTCCCAGGTGGCCAAGACCCAGGCCGGGCGGGAGCAGCTGGTCCTGGAGGCGTTGCAGCACTACGACGACCAGGGTTTCGACTTCTCCCCCTACGACAACGACGGCAACGGGGTGATCGACTACCTGGTGGTGATCTGGACCGGCCCCCGGGAGGGCTGGTCCGATTTCTGGTGGGGGTACCAGACGGAATTCGGCGACCGGAGCGCCCTCCTGGACGGCAAGCGCCTCGGCCTCTACTCCTGGCAGTGGGAAACCGCCAACCCGCCGCAGGAATTCCTGCCCAACACCGTGATCCACGAGACCGGCCACGCCCTGGGGCTGCCCGACTACTACGACTACGACGACGGCGTGGGACCCCTGGGCGGCGTGGGCGGCATGGACATCATGGACGGCGCGCGGGGCGAGCACAACGGCTTCAGCAAGTTCATGCTGGGCTGGCTCTCCCCCTCCGTGCTGAACCGGCAGGACCAGGCCCTGACCCTGCGGCCGTCGGGCACCTACCCCGAGGCCCTCATCGTCATGCCGGAGTACTCGCCGGAACGCCCCTTCGCGGAGTTCTACCTGCTCCAGAACCGCTGGCGCGTGGCCAACGACACGACCCTGCCCGGCCAGGGGCTGGTGGTCTGGCACATCGACGCCCGCCTGGACGACTGGCGCAACCTCTTCGCCTGGAACAACTCCTACACCCCCCACAAGCTGATCCGACTCATGGAGGCCGACGGGTTGGAGGAAATCGAGTCGGGGGGCAGCGCCGACACCGGCGATTTCTACGTCGCCGGCAGGACCTTCGGCCCGGCCACTTCCCCCGGCAGCGGCCGGTACGACGGCTCGGCCACCGGCGTCACGGTGCGGAACATCTCCGTCAGCGGCAGCAACGTTTCCCTGGAAGTCGCCTTCGCCTACCAGGACGGAACGCCCCCGACGGGATCCCCCACCGCCCCCGCCGGTGTCCTGCTGACTGCGCCGGCGCCGGTGCTGCAGTTCTCCTGGCAGGCCGGCAGCGCGGCCGACCCGGAAAGCGGCCTGGCCGGGTACGAGCTGGAGATCCGGCGCGAGGACACCGGGGCCACCATTTTCGACGAATACGTGGGGAACGTGCTGACCAGGACCTTCCACCACCTGGCCGACGGGGCGTCCTACGCCGCCCGGGTGCGGGCCTGCAACCGTTCCGGCGTGGCCGGTGAATGGACGGCGTGGGGCGCCCCCGTGGCCGTCGCCCTGCCGCCGTTCTGCGCCACCCTCGACCAGTGCGGGCTGGACTGGACGCTCGGCGGCTTCTCCCCCTGGTACACCGTCACCGACGGCACCGCCCCTTCCGCTCCGACGGCCCTCCACTCCGGCCGGATCCCCGGCAATGCCCGCACCGACCTGTCCACCACGGTCACGGGTCCCGGGCACCTTTCCTTCTGGTGGAAAGTGTCCTCGGAACAGGAATGCGACTACCTCTCGTTCTACCTGGACCAGGACGTCCGCCTGGCCGTGTCCGGGGAAGTGGGCTGGACGCCCTGCGCGGTGGACATTCCCGCCGGGGAACACGTCCTCACCTGGTCCTACGGGAAGGACAGCGCCCTGGACGCCGGGCAGGACGCGGGCTGGCTGGACCGGGTCGTGTTCTATCGCCTGGCCGGCGATCTGGACCTTTCCGGCACCGTGGACGCGCTGGACCTCCTGGTGCTGGCCCACGCGCTGGCCGGCAACCTCTCCTGCGGGCAGGCGCCGTTCCTGGCGTCCCCCGAGGCCGGCGACCTGGACGGCTCGGGCGTCCTCGACGCCGCGGACCTCGCCCTCCTCCGGGACCTGCTGTCCGGGAGCCGCTGAAGGGCGTTCCGACCCTCCCGGAAACCGGGGAATCGGGGCCGGATTGAACCATTCGCCGCCAGGGGCTTTCCAAGAAGGTTTTGGGCGGCGGGCCGTCCGGTTTCCTGCCGGACGGAAACATGACCGCCCCGGGAGGGGATGATGACCGTATCCAGACACGGCGCCGCCGGGCTGGCGCTGGCCTTCGTGCTGCTGCTGGCAGGCCAGTTTGTTCAGGCGGGGCATAAGATTGAGTCTTCGAAGAAACTTCTGCAGCGCTGCCGGAAGGCCGAGGGGGGCAAGGCCCTGTCCCGGGTCCGCAGCAGCCTGCTGGAAGGCCGGGTGACCGACGAGGGGGGGCAGACCGGGAGGTTTGCGCTGCTCGCCCAGGCCCCCGACCGCTTCCGCCTGGAAGGGGAGGTCGGCGGACGCACCCTGGGCCAGGGGTATTCGGGCACTTCCGCCTGGAGCCTCCTGTCGGGCGAGGTGCGCACCGCCGAGGGCGAAACGGCCGACTTCCTCAAGTTGGCCGCCCTGCTGGCCAACCACGGCTGGGCCGAACCGTCCCGGTCCCGCCTGGCCGTTTCCCCCGAGGTCGCTCCGGGCCGGTGGGGGGACCGCGCCACGGCCACCCTGGAAATCGCCCTGGGGCGGGCCCGTTGCCGACTGCACGCCGACCCGTCCACCGGCCGCCTGGTGGGGGTGGAGTCGTTGCCGGCGCCGGCGGCCTTCCGCCTTTCCTTCGCCGACCACCAGGTCGCGGACCGCGTGCTCGAGCCGCGGACCATCCGCTGGGAGGGCCCGGCCGGCCGCTTCACCCTGGCGGTGGAGACGGTCCGCCACAACGCGCCGCTGGCCGCCGCCCGCTTCGCCGTCCCGGTGGCGCCGGGGCGCGAGGTGGTGCCGGACCTGCCGGCCCTCCTCGATTCGCTCATGAAGAATCAGGAGGCCATGGAGAAGCGCTGGGAGCAGTACACTTTCCGGAAGACCGAGAAGACCTGGAAGCGGGACAAGCAGGGGAAGGAGACGCTGGACACGGAGTGCCTGTACGAGGTCACGCCCGTGGCCGGGAACCGGGTGGCCCGGCTCATCGAGACCAACGGGAAGCGTTTGTCGGAGAAGGCGCAGGCCGCGGAGGACCGCCGGGTGGAGAAAGAGGTGGAGAAGGCCGCCGCTCGCCGGGAGGAGGAGGGGGGCATCCGCCTCACTGCCGCCGACTTCCTGCGCTGCTGCGAGCTGGTTTCGCCGCGCCGGGAAAAGCGGCAGGGCCACGAGCTGCTGATGTTCGAGTTCGTCCCCAAGGCGGGGCTCAAGCCGCGCAACCGGGCCGAGGACCTGGTGGGCAAGCTGGCCGGCAGCATCTGGGTGGACGAGTCCGAGCGCATGGTCGTCCGCCTGGAGGCCCACCTGACCGACGACTTCAGCGTGGGGAAGGGGCTGCTGGGGAAGGTGAACGCCGGCAGCGTGGTCATCGAGCACGAAAAGATCAACGACGAGGTGTGGCTGCCGTCCTACGAGGAACTGAACATCGCCGCCCGGGTGCTGCTCTTCTTCAAAGTGGACATCCACCAGGTGGTGCGCTACAGCGCCTACCAGAAGGTGGTCTCCCGCATCGGCTACGGCGAGGCCGACCCGTCCTGAAAACAGACAAAAGAAACATGGATGGACAGGATGAACAGGATGGGATGATGCGCTGCCGCCCCATCCTGCCCATCCAAGACGGATGGCCCACAGAGGGCCGCCGGGGGCCGCGGATAAGGCGCGGGAAACGCGGGCGCTCAGGGCTGGCGGCCCAGGAGCACGGACCGGCAGCGCCGGATGGCGGGGCGCTCCAGCGGCGCCAGGCCGGCGGCCCGGGCGGTTTCCACCGTGGCCTCGAACGGCGCCTCCCTGACGTGCCCCGAGGGCTCGGCCACCAGCAGGCGGCCCGTCAGGGCCAGCGCCGCCTGCAGTTGCGCGAAGAATGCCGCGGGGTCCGGCACCTCGTGCACCACGGCGAAGGCCAGGGCGAAGTCTACCCGGCCGGCCAGGTCGGCGATCCCCAGGCTGTCCCGCGGGCAGACCCGCGTCTCGATCCGCCCGGCCAGGTCCTCCCGGTCCGCTTTCTTCCGCAGGGTCCGGATCATGCGCTCCTGCAGGTCCACCGCTACCACCCGTCCCGACGGCCCAGCCAGCCGGGCCAGGGGCAGGGTGAAGAAGCCCATGGCGCAACCGACGTCCAGCACGGTCTGGCCGGGCCGGACGAAGGGGCCCAGGATCCGCTCCGGGTCGTGGAGCTTGCGCCGCAGCGGGCAGGCCAGCAGGAAACCGAGCCACCAGGGGCAGACACCTTGGGCCATCGTGATCCTCCTCAACGGGGTTGACGCACAGGATACGCCCGGAGAACCATCCGTGCAACGGGACGGTTGCGGATCCCGGGTCTGAAGTTTCGCCGGGCCGTTGCGGCCGTCCAGGGAGGAACATGGATGGGCAGGATGGGCAGGAGGAACATGGATGGACAGGATGAACAGGATGGGATGACGCTTTGCCGACCCATCCAGCCTATCCTTTCAATCCATGTGAAAATAAGATAAATAATGTGAAATTCTATTGTTGTTGCTGGTGATGGTCACGGGGGCGGCCCGGGCCCGTCCAGCCGTACCGGGCCAGGTCGACCCGGCCCCGGCGGTCGAAGCGGATTCCCTCCGCCTCCAGCAGGGCCCGCTGGAGGTCGAGGTCCGCCGGGTCGCGCCCGGCCTCGCTGATGCGTCCCTGGGCGTTGATCACCCGGTGCCAGGGCAGCCCCGGGGCGGCCGCGCGCATGGCCCAGCCCACGGTGCGCGCCCCGCGCGCCTCGCCGAGGAAGAGGGCCAGTTGGCCGTAGGTGGCCACCTTCCCGCGCGGGATCCTTCGCACCAGCGCCCAGACCCGCCGGAAGAACGGGGGTTCGGCGGGGCAAGCGGTCTTCCTTCCTTCCACAGGCGGCATGGTCCCTTCCGACTGGCTGTTCCCGCTCAGTTTATCATGCCCGGCCGAGGAAAGTGGCAGTTGTGCAAGCGACTTTTCCGGAATATCATGGGGCCATGATTTCCACCGGGAGGATGCGCATGACCTGCCGCCACTGCTTCGGCGAAGCGCCTGCGGAAGGGCCCTGCCCCCGCTGCGGACACGATTCCGGCCGCCAGCCGTGGCGGCCTCCGGCCCTGGCCCCGGGCACCGAACTGGGGGGCGAGTACCGGCTGGGGCGGGTGCTGGGGAAGGGGGGCTTCGGCATCACCTACGTGGCGCTGGACGTCAACCTGGAGCGGCGGGTGGCCGTGAAGGAGTTCTTCCCCGCGGCGGTGGCGGCGCGGGGGCCGGACCAGACCTCGGTGGTCGCCACCGACGAGGGCCTCTTCGGGGACTGGCGCCAGCGCTTCCTGGACGAGGCCAGGACCCTGGCCTGGCTGGAGCACGCGAACGTGGTGCGGGTGCTGCGCTTCTTCGAAGCCGCGGGCACCGCCTACATGGTCATGGAGTTCTGCGAGGGGGAAAGCCTGGCCGAGCGGCTGAACCGGGGCGGGCGGATGACGCCCGCCGAGGCGGTGGCGGTGATGGGGCCCATTCTGGAAGCCCTGGAGGCGGTCCACGGCCTGCAGCCGCGGCCGCTGATCCACCGCGACGTCAAGCCCGCCAACATCTTCCTGCTGGCCGGGGGGCGCCCCGTGCTGCTGGACTTCGGGGCGGCCCGGCACGCCTCCCTGGGGGACGACCCGAAGAGCCTATCGGTGATCCTGACCCCCGGCTTCGCCCCCTACGAGCAGTACTCGCGGACGGGGGCCCAGGGGCCGTGGACGGACGTGTACGGGGCGGCGGCCACCGTCTGCCGGATGGTGACTGGCGAAACCCCGCCCGACGCGGTGGACCGCATGGTGGAGGACCGCCTGCGGCCCCTGCACGAGACGGTACCCTCCATCGGCCCGGCTTTTTCACAGGCCGTTCTGCGCGGCCTGGCCGTCAAGCCGCCGGACCGGCCGGCCACGGCGCGGGCGTTCCGGTCCCTGCTGCTGGCCGCTCTGCAGGAGGACGGGCGGACGGGGTCGGCCGACACCGTCGTGGTGCAGGCGCCGACGGTGGTCCGTCCCAGGACTGGGGTCGCGCCCGCGGCCCCGCCGGCGGTTCCGCCGCCCCGGTCGGCGACTCCCCCGCAACCTGTCGCCCCAGCACCGGATCGTCCGGTCCCGCCGCCGGTCCCGGGCCCGGCTTTGCGGGCACCCCAGGCCGGGGTGCCGGTGCCGGCGCCCCCCGCGCGTGTCCCGCCGGTCGCGGCCGTGCCGGCGGGGAGACAGCAGCCGCCGCGCAAGGTCGGCCTGGTCTGGTTGATGGCCCTGCTGGTGCTGGCGGGCACGGTCGTGGCGATCGTTTTCCTCATCGAATCGGCCAACCGGAAGGAACTGGCCCCCGCCGCTGCGGGCAGCGGGGCGGCGGCCTCGGCGCTGCCGGGGGCGAAGTTCGTGCGGATCCCGGCCGGCCGCTTCTCCATGGGATCCAGTGCCCCGGCCTCGTTCGACGAGGAGAAGCCGGTGCACGAAGTTTCGCTGACTCGGCCTTTCGAACTCCAGACGACGGAGGTGACCCAGGCCCAGTGGCGGGCGGTGATGGGGAACAACCCGTCGAAGTTCCCGGAGGACGACCGGCCGGTGGAGCAGGTGTCGTGGAACGACTGCCAGACCTTCCTCCGGAAGCTGAACGAGCGGGAACCCGGCCGGCACTACCGCCTGCCGACGGAAGCCGAGTGGGAATACGCCTGCCGGGCGGGGTCCGCGGCGGAGCGGTACGGGGAACTGGGGGACACCGCCTGGTACGCCCGGAACGCCGGCGGCGCCACCCACCCCGTAGGCCAGAAGCGCCCGAACGCCTGGGGCCTGTTCGACATGCTGGGCAACGTGTGGGAATGGTGCGCCGACTGGTACGACGACTACCCGGCGGTGGCCGTCACCGACCCGCCGGGCCCGCCGTCGGGCTCGTACCGGGTCATCCGGGGCGGGGGGTGGAACCAGGACGACCGGGGCGTGCGGGCGACGAACCGGGGCAACGGAGGCCCCAACGGCGCCGGCGCCGACTGGGGGTTCCGCCTGGCCCGGGACCCGGCGCCCTGAGGCGCGGCCCCGGTTTGCCGGAGGCCCTCAGTACACCGCCCGCAATATCATATTGAAATCGATGTACATCAATGCGTCCCCTTCCGGAGACAGGGCCGGGGCCATGGGATTGTATTCCAGATCATAATCCTGAGCTTCGAACTTGGCCAGGGGTTCGTTGTAAATGTGCAATTTGGACGAGCCGTTGCAGGGTATGTAGAGGAAATCTCCGCCCGGGGAAAAAAACAGGTTATACGGGTCTCCGTTGACCGGAATCGGCGTCAGGTCGTTGAAGGTGGTCCCGTCCACCGGAATCACCTGTTCATCGGACGAAACGTAGTATTTTCGTGAGAAGGGGCTTTGCACAACCGTGACCGCTCGATTGGGGAGATCGGTGTAATGAAGTGCGGCTGAGGCGAGGTCGAGATGATAAAGCCTGTTGTTTTTTATTGATGTGAAAATGAATTGCGCTGAGTCATCTGAAAAAATACAACGATAATACATTTCGTCGTCGTTGGTGCCCGTGGCCACGACGGCATTGCCGTTGGTCAGGTCCCAAACAGTGTATGTAGTGTCGTTTACGGCGCCAAGGTATTTTCCGTCCCGGGAGGCCGCCAGGCAATCCGCGTACTGGATGTGGCCGATGACTCTGGGGAAGAAAAGGACATTGGGGAGAGGTGTCCCCGCGGCATAAACGTTGTCCGCCTCGTGGGAAGCGTAGTAGATGGTCCGGCCAGTGGGGCTGAGGGCCATGGCGTTGCCCGAGGGCACCGATGTGGTGCGCGCAATTACTTCGTTGTACCGGTCGAAGGCGACGATGTTGGGCCCGAAGCGGATGATCAGGTAATTGCCGTCCCGGGTGAACTCTGCGAACGTTGGCGTGGTGCCGAAAGGCATGGCCGGTCCCTGTCCTGGAGGAATGGCCAGGGAGAGGACGGCTGTTTCACCAGGGACGCCGTTGATCGCCTCCACCTCCTGCACACCGTTGTCGTGAACGATGAGGAATCCTGCCATTTTCCCGCTCCCGAAGGTGCTCAAGGTGGCTTCCTCGGGCAAGGTCAATGGGGTGCGGGAGTCGGGGTCTGGGCTGGCATTCGAGTCGGTGGGCAACCGGTCTTTGTCCGGTCCGAAAAAGTCATCTGCATAGCCCACAATTTTCTTGCCTGGCCCCAGGGTGATATTGCCAGACTGGCGGGTTTCCCCGGACGCGGAGGTCGCGCGCAGAAAAATCTGGATGGGGAAATTCTCGGTGTTGAGGACGGTGATGCCGGTGCGCTTGGAGGAGGTGTTCTCGAACCAAGGGAAATACAGGGTTTGGGAAGGTTTGCTGAAGGTTTGCAACCCGCCCAGGGCTTGTCCGCCACCATAATCGAACATGGCGATCCCGTTTACCTTACGCACGACGGATGGTTCGGAGGACACCACCTTGATGGCTCCCTGGGTGGGGATCGCCACCGGGAAGATGTTTTGCACCGGCGAGGCATAATGCCCTTTGGCGGGAATCCAAATCTCCTTCTGCGCCACGGAGGCGCCATTTTCGTCTATGACGGAGAAGACCGTCTTGATGGCTACGTTGTACGGGTTCTGCACAGATATCTTGCTGGACCATCCTGCCGTGGTGGCGTAGTGGGCCAGGTATTGCGTAAAGTCGCAGCCGGCGGCCAGGATGAGCAGAGCGGAACATGAAATGGCATGGCAGAAGAGTTTCGCTCTGGACATGGGTACCTCCTGGGGGCGTTGTTCATCGTTCTGGGGGACGCCGCTCAACTATACCATGGCCACCAGGGAAGAAAAAGACCTGTATCGATTCCAAACACAACCCATATCCTGTCAATCATTCACAATCGTTCTCGGCAAGAGGTCCGACGCACCGTTGATGGACCGCGCCCTTCCCGGCCTGCGGGGGGCGCTACGCGTGCCCGGCGGCCAGGGAGAAGAGCAGGGGGAGGCTGGGGCAGCCCGGCGGCAGGCGCCACAGGCCGTCCGGTCCGGGGACCAGGAAAGGGAACTGGGCGTGGCAGGAGTAGGGGTACTCCCGGAAGTCGCGGACCGCCAGCCCGGCCCGGTGCAGCGAACGGAAGATGTCGGCGAGCGGCCAGGCCCAGTAGCGCTCGGGGGTGGCCGGCGTGAACGAGGGGTCGGCGTAGTCGGGCGAGGGAGGGACGTCAACACCGGCCGGGTCGTGGAAGTAGTCCCAGGCCACCTCCACCCGCCCCGCGCGCGCGGCCAGGGTCAGCCCGGCCGGGTGCAGCTCGGCCAGGAAGAACAGCCCGCCGGGGGCGAGGAAGCGGGACACCTGGCGGGCCCAGCGGTCGAGGTCGCACAGCCAGGTGATGGCCCCGTAGGAGGTGAAGACCACGTCGAAGCGGCCGTCGAGCGCCTGGTCCAGTTCCAGGACGTCGGCGCAGACGAAGCGGCTGGCATCGGTCAACCCGGCCCGGCGGGCCAGTTCGCGGGCCTCGGCCACCGCGCGGGGGGAAAAGTCCACCCCCGTCACCCGGGCGCCCAGGCGGGCCCAGCTCAGGGTGTCCAGGCCGAAGTGGCACTGCAGGTGGAGCAGGGACTTGCCGCCCACGTCCCCCACGCCCTCGCGCTCGATGGGCAGGAGGGTGTTGCGTCCGGCCAGGAAGCCCTCCACGTCGTAGAAGGCGCTGGGCAGGTGGACGGGCGTTCGCTCCTCCCAGTGCCGGCGGTTCGACTCGTGTGCCTCGATCATGGTCTGCCTCCCCTGGCCGACGGCCGTGGCCAGTCCAAAACAGGATACAACGTCCGGCCCCTCCCGGCCAACAGTATCTCCCTTGACGGAAGCGACCGGGAACCGAATCTTTCCGGGCGTCGGCCGGGCGGATGCAACACCATGGATCCGCTTGCCTTTCGGGGAAAAGGGTGTTACAAGCAGGGTTTTTTGGGGAGGAAGACATGAAGAAGATCATCCTGCTGTTCGTCGCCCTGCTGCCCTTTTCCGCCCTCGGCGCCGCCACCCCGGTGACGCCGGAGGTCAAGGCCTTCGCCCTGAAGGTTTACGCCGCTTCGGAAACCGCCATGAAGAAGTACTGCCAGGCGGGTGCCCGGGCGGAATCCGCTGCCGCCCTGGCCGCCGCCCTGGTCCAGTACGCGCACGACATGGAGTCCATCGCCGAGGAATGCGTCAAATTCCGGAAAGCCCACCCGGAGCTGGCGGTCGAAGAGGATACCGATTCCTGGGGGGAGGCGGATATCGACGCGGCCGCGAAACGATTGGAATCGGGATTTATGGAATGCATGACCCCCCTGCTGCAGAAGGCCGGCCAGTGGGCGGAAGACCCGGCGCTGCGCCAGGCGCTGGAGGAGGTCGAGAGGATCTCCGGCCGCTTCGAGGCGGCCCTGAAGGGCCGGCCGGCGGAGGAAGGCGAGGAGTGACAGGTCCTTTCCGGGCCGAAGCGTCGGTGCGTCCGGCCGCGGCAACGGCGTCAACACGCCGAAGGCCATGGAGTGCGGCGGCGAGCGGGCGAGCCGCCGCTTTCGGCACGGTCCATGGGCGAAAGCGGGCCCGTACCGACCGGACATCCTCACGCATAACGTAAGCGCTTTTGTCCAGGCCGGAGGCGCACGGCAGAACCCGGTTTCTTTCTGCTTCCGCACGCGATGGAGGTGTGCGGAAAGCGGCGGCTCGGGGACTCGCCGCCGCACTCCTGGGAAAGCCGGCCGAAGCGCCCGGCATCTTGATTTGCCCGGCGGTTTGCGAGATGATCCGGCGGAGAGGGGGTGCGCGTGCGGGTGCTGCTGATTTCCGCCAACACCGAGCGGATGAACATGACGACCATGCCCCTGGGCCTGGCCCTGGTGGCGGCGGCCACCCGCCGGGCCGGCCACGAGGTGACGGTTCTCGACCTGCTGACGGCGGGGGACCCCGGCGCGGCGGTGCGCGCGGCCGTCGCCGCCGCCCGGCCGGAGGCCATCGGCATCTCGGTGCGCAACATCGACGACCAGGACCGGCAGGAACCGCGCTTCCTGGCGGCGCAGGCCCGGGACGTGGTGGCCCGGTGCCGCGCCGCCTCGCCCGCCCCGGTGGTGCTGGGGGGCGCCGGCTACAGCATCTGCCCGCACGGCCTGCTCGACTTCCTGGGGGCCGATTTCGGCATCCGGGGCGACGGCGAGGCGGCCTTCCCGGAGCTCCTGGACCGGCTGGCGCGGGGCCGCGACCCGCACGGCCTGCCCGGCCTGCACGTCCGCGGCGAGGAGACCGACAGCGGTCTGGCCCTGGCCGCGGACCTGGACGCGCTCCCCCTCTGGGACCCCTGCCTGGCGTCCTTCGCCGGCGAAGCCGCCGGGCTCTGGGTGCCCGTGCAGAGCCGGCGGGGCTGCCCCCACCGCTGTTCCTACTGCTCCACGGCGGCCATCCAGGGCTGCCGCTACCGCCCGCGCTCGCCGCGGCTCGTCGCCGACGCCCTGGCGGCGCAGGCGGGGGCGGGCTTCCGCCGCTTCTACTTCGTGGACAACTCCTTCAACCTGCCCGGGGACTACGCCCTGGAGCTGTGCCGGGAAATCCGCTCCCGCCGCCTGGACATCGAGTGGAACTGCATCCTTTACCCGAACTTCGTCAGCGAGGAACTGGTGTCGGACATGGCGGCGGCGGGCTGCACGGCGGTCAGCCTGGGCTTCGAGAGCGCCTCCCCGGCGGTGCTGGCCGCGATGAACAAGCAGTTCCGGGCCGAGGACGTGCGCCGGGTCTCCGACCGGCTGGCGGCCCGCGGCATTCGCCGGATGGGCTTCCTGATGTTCGGCGGCCCGGGGGAAACCCGCGCGACGGTGGAGGAGAGCCTGGCCTTCACCGACTCGCTGGGGCTGGAGGAACTCGTCGTCACGGTGGGGATCCGCCTCTACCCCGGCACGCCGCTGGCCCGGCGGGCGGTCGCCGAGGGGGTGGTCGCCCCCGGGCAGGACCTCCTGCACCCTTCCTTCTACCTGGCCCCGGGCCTGGAGCCGTGGATCTACGAACACCTGGCCGCCCGCGGGCTCAGCCTGAAAGACATCAACCACAGAGACACAAAAACACACTGAAAATAAAATAATAAATACAAGAAAGATTTTGTGGTTTAGTGTCTTGGTGGTGGCTTCCCCGCTCAAGGGCGCCAGAGTCGGGCGGCGCCGGCGGCCAGGGAGGCCGGGGCGTCGATCAGGCGCTGGTTGGTCGAGCCGCGGAAGGGCAGGTCGAGGTTGCGCCGCTCTCCGAGGTACGGGCCGTCCACCAGGACGTCGGCCGCCGCCAGCAGCGCCAGCCGGTCGGGGTCGCCCTCCCGCCGGATCTCCTCGAAGACGTACCCGGTGAAGACCCACACCGAACGGACGGCCCCCTGCACCCGCCGCACCAGGTCGAGGCAGGCGGTCGCCTGCGCGAAGGGTTCGCCGCCGGTCAGGGTGAGGCAGTCCAGCCAGGGGCGGGCCAGGACCAGGGTCGCCAGGTCCGCCGTGTCCGCCCAGTCGCCCCCCGCGGGGTCGTGGGTGTGCGGGTTCTGGCAACCCGGGCAGTGCAGGGGGCAGCCCTGGACGAAGAGGGCGAAGCGCACGCCCGGGCCGTCCACCAGGCTTTCCGGGACGACCCCGGCCACGCGCAGCTTCACGGCCGGTTCACCCGGCGGTGGCCCAACTCCGCCCGCTTGGCCTCGTTGAACCGGTCGGCCGTGGAGAGGTACCCGGTGATGCGCCGGATGCGGCGGATGTCGGTCCCGCCGCAGTTGGGGCAGCCGTCGGCGAAAACGCCGCTGTGGCCGCAACTCCGACACTCGTCCAGGGGGAAGTTGAAGCCGGCGTAGCCGGCGCCCTGCTCCGCCAGGTGGCGCAGGAGGGTCTCCAGGGCCTGCGGGTTGTGGACCGGCGGGGCGGGCAGTTCCACCACGGTGATGTGGCCGGCCGGGCAGAGGGCGTGGAAGGGCGCCTCGCGCCGGATCTTCTCGAAGGCGCTGCCGCCCTGGGCCACCGGCAGGTGGAACGAGTTGGTGTAGTATGGCTTGTCGGTCACGCCGGGCACCTCGCCGAAGTCGTCGCGGTCCATGGCGGTGAAGCGCCCGGCCAGGCCCTCGGCGGGGGTGGCGTAGGCGCTGAAGTTGAGGTCGTGCCGTTCGGAGAAGTCCTGGGTGGCCCGGTGGATGCGCTCCACGATGGAAAGCCCCAGGGCCAGGGCGCCGTCGTCCTCGCCGTGGTCGCGGCCGGTGAGCGCCCGCAGGGTTTCCGCCAGGCCGATGAAGCCCACGGCCAGGGCGCCGTGCCGGATGGCGGGGCCGACGGGGTCCTCCGGCTCCAGGTGCTCGGAGCCCTGGTACAGCTTCTGTCCCATGAGGAAGGGCAGGTCTTTCACCTTCAGCTCCGCCAGCAGGCGGAAACGGTGCAGCAGTTGCTGCTCGGCCAGCCCCAGCACCCGGTCCAGCTCGGCGAAGAACTCCTTCTCCCGCCGGGTCTTCAGGGCCATGCGCGGCAGGTTCAGGGTCACCGGGGCGATGTTGCCGCGGCGGGCGGCCACGGCGGGGCCGCAGCGGTTGGCCATCACCCGGGAGCGGCAGCCCATGTACGAGGCGTCGTCGCCGTAGGGGGCGTTGAAGGGGGCGTCCATGAAGCTGAAGGTGGGGTTCATGCGCCGGGCGGCCACGCGCAGGGCCAGCTGGAACAGGTCGTGGTTGGGGTCGCCCGGGTGGAAGTTGACTCCCGCCTTCAGGCGGAAGACGATGTTGGGGAAGAGGGCGGTCTCGCCCCGCCCCAGACCGCGCTCGTAGGCCTCCAGCAGGGCCCGCGTGGCCAGCCGGCCCTCGGGCGTCACGTCGCCGCCCACGTTCACGCTGCTGAAGGGCACGTTGCCGCCGGCCCGGCTGTGCATCATGTTCAGGGTGAAGATGAAGGACTCCATGGCCTGGAAGGCGGCGGCCGGCGGGGTGTCGGCCCCGCCGCGGCGCACCACCTCGCCCAGGCTGCGGTCGAAGTGGGGGAAGCTCTGCCCGCCGTACATGTCGTTCTGGTTGCTCTGCACGATGGAGGCCGCCAGGGCCGCGGCGGAGGCCATCCGGCGCGGCGGGCGGACGAAGCCGTAGCCGGGGTTGAAGCCCTCGGCCAGCAGCCGGGAGAGGTCGATCTGCAGGCAGTTGAGGGTCTTGCCGTAGTAGTCCAGGTCGTGGATGTGGTACTCGCCCCACTGGTGCGGCAGCAGCAGCTCCGCGGGGATGACCTTGGCCGTGTAGTACAGGCGGCTGGCCACGGCGCCGATCTGCTGCATCTTGGCCGCCGGGGAGTTGCCCATGTTGGCGTTCTCCCGGTGGGTCTCCGCCAGGATCTGCCGCACCACGTCGGTGAGTTCGTCGCGCTCGGCCCGGCGGTACTCCCGCTTCAGGCGAAGCGAGGCGTAGGCCAGGGCCGAACGCCGCTTGCCGCGGGAGAAGAGCACGTACTCCACCGTGTCCTCCACCTGGTCGACCGTCCAGAAACCCTGGCCGCCCTGCGTCTGCAGGTCCCGCTCCACCTCGTCGCCCAGCGTTTCGGCCAGGGCGGGGCCCTCCTCCTCGTCGCCCGCCGCCAAAGCCAGGCGCAGGGCCCCGACGACCCGCCCGCGGTCGAAGGGTACCGCCCGCCCGTCGCGCTTGATCACCGGATGGCTCATGTTCGCTTTCCCCCCTGATCTCGCCCCGCCGCGGCCGTCACCGGGAGTGCAGCAGGGCAAAATTCTTGTAATAGAATGGAAGAACAGGTTTTTCTTCGTTCCCGGGTCAGGGCGGAGAAAATAGTCGGAAAGGGGGCGGAAAGCAAGCGAAAAAGCGGAGGCCCGGGTGGCGGTGGGCCGGTCCCGATGACTTTAGCCGTCGTCAGGCCGCGACATAGAGCGTCTCCGCCTCGCGTAACACTTCTTCCCGGAAATACTTGCTGATCGTCCCGGGTGTGTTCAGGTCCACCGGGCGGCCGAATAGGGCCGAAAGCTCGTCCTGGATCCGGATGAACGACAGTCCGACATGGACGTCCGGCTGGAACTCGACCAGAACGTCGATGTCGCTTTCGGGCCGGAAATCATCGCGGAGTACGGACCCGAACAGCGCCAGGCGCTTGCCGAAAGCTGCAGCTCGATGGCTCGCTGCAGCACTCCACGGCCTTCGGCGCGCCCGCGCCGGAAGGGCCGGCGCAAACGTTTATCTCGCCACAACGGCGGCGCTTTCGGGTACAATGCGGGAAACTCCGCTCGAGGGGAAGCGCCATGAAAAAACATGCTGTCCTCCTGGCCGTCGTCCTGTTGAACGGCCTGTGCGCGTTGCCGGCCGCCGGCCAGGGCCGGGCGGGGCAACCGGTGGACGACCCCCTGTCGTCCTTCGCCATGCCCGCCCACACGCCCTCGTATCCGCCGGGGCCCTACCGCTTCGTCGACCGGGAATTCCTGATCATCACCTACGAGACCGACCCGGAAGCCCTCCGGGCGGTGGTGCCGGCGCCCCTGGAGATCCCTGCTCCCCTGGTGAAGTTCGAGTTCATCAGGATGCCGGACTCGAGCGGTTTCGGCAATTTCACCGAGGCGGGGCAGGTGGTCCCGGTGACCTTCGAGGGCCAGCCGGGGCAGTTCGTGCTGGCCATGTTCCTGGACGACCAGGTGCCCGTCCTGGCGGGGCGGGAGATCTGGGGCTTCCCCAAGAAGCTGGCTTCCCCGTCGCTGGAGGTGGACCCGGTCAGCCGCGACACCCTGGTCGGGCGCCTGAAGTACGGCACCGTGGAGGTGGCGGTGGGGACCATGGGCTACAAATACCGGTCGGTGGACGCCGCCAAGGTCAAGAAGGCCGTGGAGGAGGTGCCCAACTACCTGCTGAAGATCGTCCCGGGCGCCGACGGTTCCCCCGCCCTCCGGCAGTTGGTGCGCTACTACCTGAAGGACGTCACCATCAAGGGCGCCTGGACCGGGCCGGCCGACCTGCAGCTCTTCCGCCACGCCCTGGCCCCCGTGGCCAGCCTGCCCGTCAAGCGGATCGTTTCCTGCCTGCACTTCGTCTCCGACCTGACCCTGCCCTACGGGGAAGTGGTCCTCGACTACCTGAAGAAGCCGGCTCCCGGCGCGGGGGCGCCGCCGGCTGCGGCCAAGCCGTGAGCCCTCGGCCTCCCTCGCCGCCCGACCGGGGCCGCGCGGTGCGGAACGAGAGGCTCCGGCCGTGCGGCCTGGATTTTCAAGTGGGAATGAATAACGGAAATATTATTGCAAGGAAGTGGTTTTCGCGAAGTGACTCTTTCCCCGGCGGCCAAGGCCGGTTATCCTTTTTACGTTCGCAACTGTAAAACAACCAACGAGGTGGAGCCATGCCCGATTATTTCGAAAGCAACCGTCAGACCATGGAGGACCTCTTCTTCCTGCAGGAGGACCAGAAGCTCATCGAGAAGCTCAAGGCCAACAAGAAGAGGAAGGAGCACAAGGAGGCCCTGGCCCGCGTCTCCGGCATCGACAACGACGCCGTGCTGGAAAAGCTGGTCACGTTGGGGATCCAGCCCGAGACCATGGCCTGCCTCTCGCTGACCCCCCTCATCGAGATCGCCTGGGCCGACGGCAAGGTGGACGACAAGGAGTGGGATTCCGTCATGAAGGCCGCCGAAAAGGAAGGCATCACCAAGGACAGCATCGAATACAGCCTGCTCAGCCACTGGATCACCCGGAAGCCCGACGCATCTCTGCTGGAGGCCTGGCGCCACTTCATCGAGGCCCTGTGCGCCAAGCTCTCCGACGACGAGCGGGCCGAACTGCAGGAAGGGATCATGGGGCACGCCAAAGCCATCGCCAAGGTGAGCGGCGGGTTCCTGGGCATCGGGGCCGTTTCCGCCGCCGAGCAGAAGGTCATCGACAAGCTGGAGAGCGCCTTCGGCCCGCAGCCGTAAGCGGCCCTTCCGCTCCCTTCAGCGACCGGCCGGGGCGCGGCCCGGGACGGCGGGGGACGTCCCCTCCGTGCCCGGGCGGCTGCGCAGACGGCGGAGGCTGTCGAGGACGGCGGCGTCGATCCAGAAGAGCTTCTGGTCCCGGGAAAAGAACAGGCATCGCCTGTCCGGGGAGAGCGAGGGAAGGATTTCCATGCCGGGGGTGTTGACTTCCGGTCCCAGGGCCATGGCGCTGGACCAGTGGCCCGCCGGGCCGCGGAAGCTGGCGTAGATGTTCCCGCCGCGTTCGAACAGGAGCGTGTTCCCGTCGGGCGTCACGAAGGGGAACCCCTCGTCGGCGGGCGAGTTCACCGCGGCCCCCAGGTTCTCCGGCCGGGCGTAGCCCCCCTCCAGCCGCCGGCAGACGTACAGGTCGCTGCCGCCCCGCGAGCCGGGTATCGCCGTGCTGTAGTACACGTTCTCCTGGCGGTCCAGGCCGAACTGCCAGTGGAGGGGCACGCCGTTGACCTCCACCGGAAGGGGGGCCGGCTTCTGCCACCCGTTCTCCCCGCGCTTCCAATGCCAGATGTTCTCCTTGCCCGCGGGGCTCCCGTCAGGGAAGGGACGGGCGGACATGTCGAACAGCGCCGTGCCGTCGGGGTGGAAGAAGGGTACGTCCCCCACTGCCACCTCCGCCAGGACGGCCGGCTCCGGGCATGTCCAGCGGCCACCCGCCAGGCGCGAGACCAGGGCGCGGTCGTGCGAATAGCCGACGCCCCGGGCCGGGACCATCACCGACCAGAAGGCCTCGTTCCCATCCGGGGAGAACGTCACGTTGCTGTGCAGCCCGTAGCGGCCGGAGACGATGCCGGGCGCGAAAACCTCGGCCTGGCGGCCAGGCGGTTTCTGCCCGAGGTACGGGCCGCGGAGTTCGGGGAAAGCGGGCTGGCCGGGCACGAGTCCATGGCGGGCCAGTTGGGCCATCATCTCCCCGTCCGCATTGTCCCGGGCGATGTCAGCGGCCGTCTGCCCCATCCGGTTGCGGGCCCGGAGGTCCGCGCCCTTGGCCAGCAGCAGTTCCAGGGCCTCGGTGCGGCCCATGTCGGCGGCGAAGTGCAGCGGCGTCCAACCGTTGCCGTCGGCCTGATTCACGGGCAGGCCCTTGGCCAGCAGCGTTTCGACGATGGGGCAGGCGCCTCCCGCGGCGGCCGGGTGGAGAAGGGTACCGCCGTTTTCACCGGGGATGTCCAGGGGGGTCTGGAGGGCGACCAACCGGGCGAACAGCCCGGCGAGGCCGGTTTCGACGGCGGTCGACAACATGTCTTTCCGCTGGGCCGGATCCACGGGCAGGGTGGCCCCGCGCTGGAGAAGCAGTTCGACCACGTCCCCGGTCCCGCGCCAGGCGGCCAGGGACAGGGCGGTGGAACCATCGCGGTCCGTGGCGTCCACCTTGGCGCCAAGGTCGAGCAGCAGGCGGACGATCTCCGCACCGGCCATTTCCCGGGCGGCCAGGATCAGCGGGGTGCGGCCCTGGGCATCGCGGCACTCCCGGTCGGCCTTGCTTTCGACCAGGAAGCGGACGGTGCCGGCACGACGGCCCAGAACGGCCAGGTGCAAGGCGGTGGAACGGTTGGGCAGGGTGGCTTCGACGTCGGCCCCCTTGGCCAGCAGCACCCGGGCACCCTCCGTGAACCCCCGGTAGGCCATGACGTGCAGGGGGGTGGCTCCGCCGCCGTCGCGGGCGTTGGGGTCGGCGCCCTTTTCCAGCAGCAGGGTGACGATTTCCAGGTTGCTTCCCCGCGCCGCCCAGGACAGGGGGGTGCGCCCCTGCCCGTCGACCGCGTCCTTCGCCGAGAGGTCATTTTCCAGGAGTTCCCTCACGCCGGCCAGGTCTCCGGCCCGGACGCGTTCATGAACCTCGGCCGCCCGGGGCGAAAGGAGAAGGGGGAACAGGAGGGACAGGGCGAGCAGGCAGCGTGACGGAAGTTTCATGGACACCTCGTATCGGTATTGTCAAGCCGCGGGTGGCAAGGGCATTCCGGCGTAATGTCTTTCCCTGGCCTGATTTTTGCGCAAGGCCCGTTTCTGGTCGAATTCTCCGGTTTGACGAAATCCAGACGGGGATACATACGGGGATATTTTTCGAGAGTTTCACCTGTTTGCGGCGCCGCCCCCGCCGGCGCTGCGGCCGGACTTCGACGGGCGGCACGTCATGGAGCCGCTGTACGCCGGGCCCCGGGACCGGGTCCTGCAGGCCAAGCTCCGGCAGGAGGAATGGCGGAAGATCGACCTGCCGCCCATGCCCGTCGTCCCGGATTCCCTGCCGGCGCGCTGGCGGAGCCTGGCCAAGGCCTACACCCCCTTCTTCCAGGCCTTCCGGGAGGTGAAAGGGCCGGACACCTTCGTGGCCGGCGACACCACGGTGGGGACCATGTTCGCCTACCGCCCCTTTCGCTGCATCGATGCGAGCACCTGCTTCGGGGCCAGCGTCCCGCTCCGCCTGGTCATCCTGCACAACGGGCACGCCTGCACCACCGGCGGCCAGCCCATCGCGCCGGGCCTGCTGGAACGCATCCTCCAGGGGTACGAGCCCTTTTTGACCCGCATCCCCGACCCCATGGACCCTGTCCGGGGCAGGGAGGCCCTGTCGGCGGCCCGGAAGGACGAACTGCGGGTTTTCCTGGTGGAGTACCGGGGCTGCGAAGCCTAGCGCAGCCGGGAAAGGCGCTTGCCGCCGCCAAAGGGGCATGGGGAGACGTCGCTTCCCGCACGAAACCGGTGAGCGGGCGTCCCGGGCGGGAAAGACCGTGACTCGAACCGGGCGAGTTATCTCTGGACAATTGGTGGCAATTCGTTTAGGATTGAAATTATTTCATTGCAGCGGAGGATTTTATGGGCATTCTTTCCTGGATCGTCATGGGCCTGCTGGTCGGCATCGTGGCCCGGATCGTCATGCCGGGCCGGGACCGGGGCGGCCTGATCATGACCATCCTGCTCGGGATCGGCGGCGCGGTGCTCGGCGGCTTCATCGCCTCCCGGCTCGGCTGGGGCACCTTCACGGGCTTCGACCTGAAGAGCTTCGGACTGGCGGTGGGCGGCGCGCTGATCCTGCTCTTCCTGTACCGCATGATGGGCAAGTGAACGGGAATCCCCGTCCGGCCGGCCGGAGCCGGTCGGGCAGGGGACTCAGTCCAGCGGGATCGACGGAACGGCGGTGAGCACGGTGTTGCCGAAATCGCCGAAAAGCTGGAACACCAGCAGCCCCCGGGTGATGGTCTCCGCCTCCAGCACCAGGTACCCGCCGAGCAGGTCCGGCAGTTCGGCCAGGCCCTGGCTCAGCAGGAACACCTGCCGCTTGCGGCAGTCCGGGCAATCCGTGGGGTCGTACGGTTTCAGCGAGTAGCTCCGGCTGGTCAGCGCCGCCCCGTCCGGCCCGTACACCGTGAGCTTGACCCGGGTCGGCACCGTCCGGTCCGGCTCGAGGATCGCCACGCCGGTGAAATAGGTGGTTCCCCCGAAGGTGCCGCTGACCATCCAGGGCAGCAGGAACTTCCGGTGTCCCAGTGTCTGTAGCGGCAGGCTGGAGAGCATTTTCGAAGAAGCCCCCGCCTCGCCGAAGGTCATGCACCCGGCGACGCCCACGGCCCCGGCGGGGTCGGCCTGCAGCCAGCCTTCCACAGTGCCGGTCAGGCCGAAGAGCTCCTTGGCCTCGGAGTGGTACTTCCCGCGGGCCGGGACGGTCACCGTTTTGCGGTTCAGTTCGTTGTTGTCGTCGTCCAGCCGCTTCACCTCCACCTGTGCCTGGGCTTCCCCCGTGTTCACCAGGGTGATGTCCGAGAAGTAGACTGCCGTGCCGAAATCCCCGCTGGCCACGTGCGGGTCGTAGAGGACCCCGGAGGCCTGCCCGGCCGGCAGCGCCGCCAGCACCGCCACGTTGCCGCCGTGGGTGCCGAAGGCTTCCGTGCCCAGCAACTCCCGGTCCGACCGTACCCGCACCCAGTCGCTGTCGGCGGCGTCGGGGAAGAGCGACGCCACGTCCAGCTTCAGTCGGTCGCCCGGGGCGATCAGCCGACCGGCCTGCCCCTTCAGCCCCCCGTCCGCCCCGTGCAGCAGGATGCGGGCCGCCGCCTGCTCGAAGCCCGGGTTGACCAGCGTGAGGACCGTGTAGCCGGCCCCCGTGCGCACTTCCGGGAAGGCCATCTCCGTGAGGCCGGAGCCGGGGCCGGACGCCATCACCCCGTCCAGGTCCGGGCCCGACGGGGCCGGCTGCATGAAGAAGCCCGCGACCCCCGCGGCGTCCAGGCGGGTCCTGGCCCAGCGGTGCGGACCGGCTGCTTCGGGGCCCAGCAGGTTGGTGTCCTGGAAATAGCCGAACAGCTGCCTCCCCGGCTCGAGGGGGGCCTCGCTCGTGGCCAGCGGTTCCCTGGTCCCGTCCGCGCAGAGTTCGAACGCCGCCGTGGCCGCCTGTTCCCCCAGGTTCACCGCGGCGAAAGACACCCCCGCGCTGCGCGGCCAGCACATCGCCCAGGATTCGGCGGCCAGCGCCTGTACCAGGCCGTCGCCGGCGTAGACGCCGCCCGCCGAACGGCCGCTGTTCTCCGGCCGGAGCCCGGTGACGCCGGTGTTGAGCAAGGCCCCGTCCAGGCCCGTCAGGATGGACCCCACCATGTCGGTGACCGTCCGCGCCCCGCCCAAATGCCCGGCGAGGTCGGCGTAGAGCTGCGTCAGGCGGAAGTCGTCGGCGTAACCCACCGTGGCGTCCGGCCCCAGTTTGCCGTCCAGGTCCGCCAGGACCACCGAGTCGGGCCGGTTGGGCAACTCCAGGCGCTGCCGGCCCGCCACGTCGAAGGCGTGCCCGCCCGTCGCCAGGAGCACGGTGACTTCCTTGGAATTCCTGATGGTGACCACCAGATCGTCCTTGCCGTTGCGGTCCAGGTCTCCGGCGGCCAGGGCCGAGGGGCCGTCGCCCAGGCCGTCGATGTCGCCCCGCGTGAAGGCGCCGGTCCCGTCGTTCCGGAACACCGCCACGCTGCCGGCGCTCGCGCAGGCCACCGCCAGGTCGGGGGCCCCGTCGCCGTCGAAGTCCCCGCTGGCCAGGCCCACCGGCCCGGGCGGGGTGACGTACGTCGCCGACGCCGTGAACGCTTCCCCGAAGCGCACCTCGAGGCTGTTGCCCGCCGTGCTGAGACCCACCCAGTCTTTCTTGCCGTCGCCGTTCACGTCGATGGCCAGCGAGGCCGTCGGATCCCCGGCCGACTGCAGCTTTCGGGCCAGAGGCGCCGCGGCGGCCTCCTTGTGTTCGAAGAAACCGAATATGTTGGACCAGGGGTACACCCGCAGGGTCCCGCCCTTCTCGCCGATCAGCAGGTCCGGCAACGCGTCCCCGTACGCGTCCGCCACCTCCACCAACGCCGGCTCGCCCGCGGCGGGGTCCAGCGATTCCACGTTCATCCCGCCGTAGCCGCCCCCGGCCAGCCCGGGGCACCAGTACACCCGCTTCTCCCCGGCCACCACCGCCACCAGGTCGTCGACCCCGTCCCGGTTCACGTCGGCCCCGGCCGTGTCGGCGATGGCGCCGCCCAGCGCCGCCGTGGCGCTGGCCCCCTCTGCTTCCGTTCCCTTGGTGAAGACGGCGTAGAACGGGTCGCTGCCGAAGGTCGCCGTTCCCGGGTCGCCCGTCGACAGATCCTCGGACACGACGGTCAGCGGGAAGGCGTCTCCGCCTCCCGTGGCGAAGTCGTAGCGCAGCAGGTCGGCGCACAGCAAGGTGGAGGCCTGCCGGCCGATGCCCGCCGCCCCCCAGTTGGTGGCGGCCGTGGAGGGCCAGGCGCCGCCGCCGAGGCCCACCGTCACCCCCAGGAACTCGCCCCCGTTCTGCGGGGCCCAGGAGGCCGTGTTTTCCGTCAGCCGCAGCCAGAAGGCGTCTTCCCCCGCCACGTAGCGCAGCAGCTGCACGGCCTGGGGGCCGATGCCCGCCAGCGCGGAACCGTTGACGGGAGTGGGCTTTCCGTTGCTCAGCCGGTACTCTGCCACGGCCAGGTCTACCAGTTTCTCGCCGGCGGCGGCCACCGGCGCGGCGGTGAATCCGTCCCCCGTGGCCAGGGTCTGGCTCAGCCGCGCCCGGCCCGGCAGCTTCACCCGGATGCCCAGGGGGTGCCCGGCCGAGGCCCCCGCGAAGGCCGACGGGGCGATGCGCAGCGTGAGGGCCGACGCCGGCAGCACCTGCGACAGGCTGTTCCGCAGCACCGGCCCCGTCTTCGCCCCGTCGGCGTACACGGCCACGTCCCCCGCCGCCGGCCCCGCCGGCGTCACCGCCAGGGGCGCCGAGAAGTCGCTGTAGACCGTGTTCTGGTTCCAGGGGTGCGGCGCCGTCACCGTGCGCAGCTTGAACCAGCTGGCCCCGCTGCCCCGCAGGGCCTCCAGCACTTCCGTCTGGCTCTTGCTTTCCGTCACCGAGAGAAGCCGGTAGGGCCCTTCCGAAGCCGCCGCCCCCCACACCTCGTAGCCGCTTTCGCTTTCCTCCTCCCCGGCGGACCTGCGGCCGACGGCGGCGGTGTCCTCCTGGAAGGAGACCGGCGTCCAGCCCAGCCGCACGCCCCCGGGGCCGGTGTTCTTCGCTTGCAGGCCCTCGGGGGGCACCGTCTGGGTGTCCGCCCAACCCGCGCCGAACTCCTGGGCCATGAAGGCCTGGACGGCGGGGTCGGCGGTGTGCAAGCCGTTGTAGCTGATCCGGGCATAGCCGAGGCCGTCCAGGTCGGTGACGGACGGGGGGATCTCGCCGGCCAGGGCATTGCCGGCGATGTCAAGCGTCAGCAATTTCGGCAGGCCGGTCAGTTCCACGGGAATTCCCCCGCTGAACCGGTTGTCGCTCAGGTCCAGGGTGGAGAGTTCCGGCAGAGTCCCCAGGGCGCCGGGTATCGTTCCGCTCAACCGGTTCCCCCCCAGCTCGAGGGCATACATCTTGACCAGGTTCCCCAGGCTGGGCGGCAGTGGTCCGTCGAACCGGTTTTCGCCCAACCAGAAGAAAACCATTTGCTGGAGGTCTCCCAAGCTGTCCGGCAGGTTTCCCTCCAATTGATTGTTTTCCAAAGAAAGTACGCTGATCTGGGCCAACTGGCCGAAGGTGGGGGGCACGGAACCGCTCAGCTGGTTGTGCCCCAGATGGACCTGGGCCAGCCGGGACATGTTCCCCATCTCGGGGGGGATGGGGCCGCTCAACTGGTTGTCGTCCATCAGGAGTCCGAACACCCTGGCCATCCCGCCCAGGCCGGCCGGGATCGCCCCGCCGATGACGTTGCTCCGAAGGTCCAGGATCAGCAGGTCCTTCAGGCTGCCCAATTCGCCCGGAATGGGTCCGGAAAGGCAATTGGCGCCGAGCCCGAGCGTGCTCAGGCTGGCCAGGCTGCCGTAGCTGGCCGGTATGCCGCCGTCGAGCTGGTTCATGAAGACATCGAACTCGTTCAAATTGACAAGGTCGCCCAGTTCGGCGGGGAGCGGGCCCACCAGCATATTGGCCGCCGCCCGGAAGACCTGGAGGTTGGCCAGGCCGCCCAGGCTGGACGGGATGGTCCCGGACAGCTGGTTCTGGTCGAGCTGCAGGCTCTGGAGCTTCCCCAATTCCCCCAGTTCCGGCGGGATGGGGCCCTCCAGGTCGTTGGCCAGGAGGTTGAGGGTGCGCAGGTTGGCCAGGTTCCCAAGATTCGCGGGGATGGGCCCCGACAGCGCGCACATGGACAGGTCGAGTTCCTCCAGAAGCGCCAGGTTGCCCAGCTCGGGGGGGACGGCGCCGCCCAGGCTGAAGTTGGCGATGGTGCGGATCGACTTGAGGGCCTGGAGGTTCGCGATTTCCGGGGGCAATTCGCCCTGCAGGTTGTTGTTGTAGAAATTCAGTCCGGTGACGGAGGCACCGCCGTTTCCGACCGTCACGCCGTACCACGAGCCTTCCGTGCCCGGCATGGCGAAGCCGTCGGCGTCGAGGGGTTCGGTCTTCCAGCCGGTGCGGTTGGTCCAGCTCTCGCCCAGGGTGGAATTGTACAGCGCGATAAGAGCGGCGCGCTCGGCGGCGGGGATGGTCACCGCTGCCCGGGTGATCGGTTCGGCGGTGGGTTGCCAGGCCGGCCTTTCCTGCCTGGCCGGGCAGTGGGGGCGGAGGGTGTTCGCCGGGGCGACGGAGAAGGGCCCCCGGCCAGAAACGCCGTGGCTGTAGAGGCGGAATGCCGCCTGGTCTGAACTCTTGCCGTCGGAGCCAAAGAGCTTCTCGTCAACAGGCATGACCAGCACGAAGAGGCCCGGGCCGCCCTCACCAAAGGGTTTCCACCAGCCGAGACGGCGGTCGTCCGAAATTTCCAGGGTGCTGCGGCGGAACTCGCCCGGTAGAACCAGGCGGGCGCGGTGGTTGTTTTGCCCGGCCCGGCGGAAGGGGATGGCCTGCGCTTCCGATTTTTTCCCGCCCGCAGCGGAGATCACCCCGCCGGGAACTGCCAGGCGGTCGTTCCCCCAGTCGATGCGGAAAAGCGGCTTCCCCCAGGGGCGGCCGAGGCTATGCCCGTCCCACACGGCCCCGTCCGGGGTCATCCACAGGGTGGCGGCCAGGACGTCCGTATAGACCAGGACGGGGACCCGGCCGTTCCGCTCGTGGGCGTACTCCACCGACACGAGCAGCGGCCCGTGCTCGAGCGTGTACGTTCCCGCCGGGGGGCCGTCGGCGAACGCGGCGGCCATCCCGCCCAGGACGACGGCCAGAAGGGCCCACGAGGCCCGTTGCGCCAGGTGCGGGAACGGCGATCCGCTCTTCATGGCGACCTCCCCTCCGATGTGTTGCTGGTTTTTTATATTATCACTTCGTGTCGGGGGCGGGAACGGTTTTGTGCCTGGGTGTTCTGCCGGGAGAATGGACCGCGGCCCGGCCGCGGGCGGGTCGGTCAGCCGATGGTCGGCCGGATCACGTAGTCCACCTGCCGCTCGTAGAAGTCCCGGTCCCGCTCGAACTCGGAGCGGTAGACGATGTCCCGTACTTCCGCCGCCCGGTCGACGGCCAGGATGCCGTCCAGGTGGTCGATCTCGTGCTGCAGCAGTTCCGCTTCGGCCTGGCCGAGGCCTTCCCACCGGTGGGCTGTGCCGGACTCGTCCTGGTAGGCCACGCTGACCGACCGGTGGCGGCGGACCTTGACCAGCAGCAGAATCGTTTGCTCCATGACGGTCGGTCCTCCGTGGCCCGGCGATCTTCGGAAAAACAACCACGAATCTCACTGATACAGGTCAGGCTCACCACCCAAAACCCAAAACCAAATCTTCCGCACAGCCGACGATGGGATTTCCTCTGCGCTGCGCTGCGGCCCTCTGCGGTTTCCGATGGGAAGGATGTGCCCGAGTGACCCGAGGCGCCCGGCGGGGGGCGCGGGCTCAGGCCAGGTCGCAGGCGAGGCGCCGGCCGAGGAAGACGGCGGTGGCGGCGGCGAGCTTTTCCGGGGGCAGGGCGAGGGGGAGGTGTTCCAGGGCGTACTGGCGTCCCAGGCCGCGGTACTTGTCCGTGCCGAGGGCGTGGTAGGGCTCCAGGTCCACCCGCCGCACGCCGAGCGAGACGGCCATCTCGGCGATGGCCTCGAGGTTGTCGGCGTCGTCGGTGCACTCCGGGATCAGCGGCACGCGGATGGTCACCCGGTCGGCGGCCGCGGCGCAGAGGGTCTTCAGGTTCTCCAGGATGAGCCGGTTGTCCACCCCGGTCAGGCGCTTGTGCCGCACCGGGTCCATCACCTTCACGTCGTAGAGGAACAGGTCGGTGAGGGGCTCGACCTCCAGCATCGTGGCCGGTTGGGCGTGGCCGCAGGTCTCCACGGCGGTGTGGATGCCTTTTTTCCGGCAGCTCTCCAGCAGTTCCAGCAGAAAGCCGGGCTGGGAGAGCGGCTCCCCGCCGGAAAAGGTCACGCCTCCCCCGGAGTTGCGGTAGAAGGAGGCGTCGGCCGCCACGGGGGCCATGACTTCCTCCACCGACATCCGCCGCCCCACGGCCCGCAGGGCGTCCTCCAGGCAGATCTCCACGCAGGGGCGGTCCGTGCAGCCGGCGCAGCGGGCCCGGTCGAAGGTGGGCCCCGATTCGGTTTCGGCCAGGCTGACCGCCTGGTGCGGGCAGACCGCTAGGCAGCGCCCGCAGGACTGGCAGCGCATGGAGCGGTGCCAGAGCTCGGGGCCGGGGTTCTGCGACTCGGGGTTGGCGCACCAGCGGCAGCGCAGGGGGCAGCCCTTGAAGTAGACGATGGTCCGGATCCCCGGCCCGTCGTGGACCGCGTAGTGCTGGATGTCGAAAATCATGCCCTTCATGCGGGTTCACTTCACCACAAAGGCGCGGAAAACACAAAGGAAAACAGGCGGAAGCTCACCGATGCCCAAATTTTCTCCGGCCGGCCGGAAAGCAACTGGATTAAGCGCCCATTTACCATTGCATCAAAAATACAATAACGACCTCTTTGTGTTTCTGTGCCTCCGTGGTGTTCTTCGTCAGATCTCGTGCTCGGTCCGCCAGATGACCTGGTCCTGCAGGGCCCGGCTCATCTCCACCCAGTAGGCCGAGAAACCGGCTACGCGGACCACCAGGTCGCGGTATCGCTCGGGGTGCTCCTGGGCGTCGCGGAGCATGGCCGAGTCCACCACGTTGAACTGCATGTGGAAGCCCGGTCCCTCGAAGTAGGTTTGGATGAGGGCCAGCAGGTTGCGCGAGCCCTTCTCGCCGGACAGGGCCGAGGGGTGGAACTTCAGGTTGAGCAGGCCGCCGCGGATGCGGGTGTGGTCCACCTTGGCGGAGGAGCGGATCACCGCCGTGGGGCCCTTGACGTCCGTGCCGGGGAAGGGCGAGGTCACGCCGTCGGCCAGCGGCTCGCCGTCGCGGCGCCCGTCGGGGAAGGCGCAGCATACCCGGCCGAAGGGCACCGGCGTGGAGATGGCCAGCATGGACGGGTCGTAGGGTTCGCCCAGGTAGTTGTTCTGGCCGCGCACCCAGCGGCAGTAGTCGTCGAAGAGCTCCAGGAAGAGGCCGTCCACCTCGTCCAGGTCGTTGCCCCAGTGGGGCGCCTGCAGGGCCTTCTTGCGGAGTTCCTCCCAGCCGGCCCAGTTGGCCGCCACGGCCCGGCGGATCTCCTCCAGGGAGCAGGCGCCGTCCTCGAAGCAGAGCTTGCGGATGGCCGCCAGCGAGTTGGCCGTGTTCACCAGGCCCGAGGAGAGCGTGGTGGGCGTGCGGTTGTTGCGGGCGCCGCCGTCGTCCATGGAATAGCCGGTCCCCAGGCAGTCCTGGACGAAGACCGAGCAGAAGACCAGCGGCACGGTCCAGCGGTGGGCGGCCATGGCGTAGTTCCAGTACTGCTGCCAGTGGCGGATGGCGTCGTGCAGGATGTCCTGGTAGTAGGCCTTCACGTCGTCGAAGGTGTCCAGCGGGCGGGGTTCGGCCAGCCGGAGGCCCGTCTTCGGGTCCGCGCCGCCGTTGAGGGCCAGGTCCAGGATCTTGCCGTGGTTGACGAAGCCGGCCTGCACCACGCCGTAGGACAGGCCGCCCAGCGAGGGCTCCGTACAGCCGCCCATGGCGGCGTGCTTGCGGACGGTCTCCACGGGGAAGCCGCCGAGGTTCATCTCGTGGGCGACGTAGACCTTCTGGTTGAAGAAGGCGGGGTAGCCCACACCCGTCTTGACGCACTCGGCGGCCTTGAGCAGGAACTTTTCCGAGAACGACTCATCGTACCAGACCGAGAGGGTGGGCTGGGTCATCTGCATGTTGATCTGGGCCTGCAGGATGGCCAGCGAAACCTCGTTGTCGGCGGGTTTCCCGTTCTCGTCCACGCCGCCCAGGATCAGGTTCTGGTACAGGTTGCCGTGGCCCAGCCCCTGCCAGCTGAGGCTGGCGATGTACTCGAACTGGGTCATCTTGACGAAGAGCTCCTCGAAGAGCGCCACAGCCTGGGCGAAGGTGACGTCCGGGTCGGCCTGGTACCAGGGGAAGAGCGTCATGTCCACGCGGCCCGGCGAGTAGCCCAAATGGGAGCCCTCGAGGTGGCCCAGCATGTAGGTGAACCAGTAGGACTGGACGGCCTCGCGGAAGTTCCGCGGCGGTTCGGCGGGCACCCGGCGGCAGGCCGCGGCCATGGCCGCCAGCTCGGCTTTCCGGGTCGGGTCGGCTTCCCCGGCGGCCAGGCGATCGGCCTCCTCGGCGTAGTGGGCGGCGAAGGTCAGGGCGGCCTGCAGGACGCGCCGGGCGGCCCGCCAGAAAGCCAGGCGGTCGCCGTCCCGCGGCCCGGCCGGCCGGAAGGTGCGGATCCGCTCGTCGATCTCGCCGATGATCCGCCGGTAGCCCTTGGCGATGGCGGTCTCGAAGTCGAGGATGAGTCGCCCCTCCGGGCACGGCTCGTGGGGGGCCGTGTAGAGGCCCATGGCCCACCCCTTGTCGATGAAGTCGGCGTGGGGGAAGTCGTTCCGCCAGAGGCGGTCGCCCTGGGCCATGAAGCTCTTGTCCTCCCAGTAGGCGCAGATTTCCTTGAACTTCTCGTAGTCCTCCTTCGGCATGAGGAACTTGCCCGAGACCAGGACGTCGCCCCGCGCCTCGGCCTCCTGCCGCGTCCGCTCGATGCCGCCGCCGGTGCCCTGGGCGGCGTGGTGCTGCTGGGCGTCCTGCTCCTCCCGCCGCATTTCGCGCAGGAAGGGGCCGGCGGCGTAGTTGGCGTAGGGGACGGCCCCGCGGATGAAGCGGGTCTTGTTGGCGGCGATGGTGTCCCGCTCGTGGATGACCGGGGTGAGGCGCTCCAGGGCCCAGGCGTGGTTCTCGGCGCGGCGCTCCAGGGGGTGGAGGCCGTCCGTCGCCCGGTGCGAGTCGGTGAGCGCGCCGATGTACTCGATGTCCACCCGGAGGGGCGCCTCGAGATAGCGTTTCTTGAAGAAGGCCGACCTCTCTCCGGACGGCTGGCCGTGAACCTCGCGGGGGGTGAAGGTGGGCGTCGTGGATTCCATGCGGTCCTCCAGGCTGGATTCTGCTCCCTTCCCGGGACGTATCGGCTTGCGGCCCGGTCCCGGGAAAAGCGGACGAAGTATATCTTCGACGCTCCCGCGATGCAACGGATTCGCGCCCGGCCGGGCAAAAGGCAGACCACGGAGGCACAGACGAAACGAAGGAGACCGTTGGCTGACCGTCCGCCAGCCTCCTTTGGTTTTTGTGTCTCTGTGGTTGGCGTCGCTGCCGAGCGGGGCCTATTTCGAGCCGTACTTGCGGGTGAGGTCGTGGTCCATGACGTAGATGCTCACCTCCTTGGCCCCCTGCTGCGAGTAGAGGTGCTTCTTGCAGAGGTTGGTCATGAGGAAGGTGACGTCGTCGCGGATGCGCTGGTCGTAGGTGCGGAAGGCCTCGGTGTCGAAGTCCTTGATGGCGTTGCGGAAGTTTTCGTTGGTGAGGAAGGGGTCGAGCGCCTTCTCCTTGAGGTTGTGGATGTAGCGCTCCCGGCAGGCCTGGAACAGGCGCGTCTCGGGGAGCTTGCGGCCCTCCAGCCGCATCTCCTGGGTCAGGGTCTGGGCCGTGTAGGTCTTGAGTGCGTCGCGGCGGAACTCCTTGCGGTCCTTGTCGGTGGCCGACCCGCCGAGGATGCGCGTCTCGATGGACCGGAAGAACTCCTCCGAAATCTCCAGCCGGTCGCCGGTGAACACGCAGGTCTGCTCCATGCCCGGCTCGAAGCTGACGGCGAAGAGGTAGTTGCTGACGTCGCGGGAGATCTGCTCTTCGTTGTAGTAGTAGAGGGACTCCTTGACTTCCTGCAGGACGGTGTAGTCGTACAGCCGCAGCAGCGAGTTGAGGAAGCCCTCGGGGATGGCGATGCCGGGGTCGCGCCGCACCTTGGTGAAGAAGCTGTGCAGCATGGACATGGTGATGAGCTGGTCTTCCCGCTCGAAGGTGGAGAAGAACTCGTTGAAGATCTTGATGGAGTCGCGGCCGGAGAAGCCCTTGGCCCCCTCCTTCTCGGACTCGGCCAGGATCTTGCGCCGGCGCTGGGCGGTGAAGCGCTTGCGGTCCTCCTCCGTCAGCCAGTCCGGGATGTGGCCGGTGTAGATCTCCATCTTCAGCAGCAGCAGGTTCTCGTCGCAGTACAGGTTGTACTTCTTGGGGTCGGCGATCCACTCCTGCATGGCCTCGGACTTGGCCGACAGCCGCGTGGAGATGATGGCCCGGGCGAAGTTGTGGAGCACGCGGGGGAGGAAGGACCCGTCGATGTGCTTGCCGAAGACCGACCGGTAGACCTTCACCTCGGTGTTGAGGTCCAGGATGTAGGGGATGCGGATGGTCTGGATGCGGTCCGAGAAAGACTGGAAATTCTCGATGGGCGCCTTGTCCTCGGGGTTCATCAGGGCGATGAAGAGGGCGTTGACGTTCTCCTCGGTGTCCTCCACCTTGTGCACGCCCTCGCTGATGAGGTTGTGCAGCTCGATGAGCCGCTCCACGTTGTGGGACTTGACGTCCATGAGGGCGTAGATGCCCTGGTTGACCTTGGCGAAGCGGGAGAAGACGTAGCGCACCAGGTTGCTGTCCTGCAGCAGGGCGTTGAGGCGCTTCTGCAGGATGGGGTTCGTCAGCACGCCCTGCTCCAGGTTCTTGTCGCCGGGGTTGAAGACGCTGATCCCCTCGCCGATGCGGCGGTTGAACTTGAACCGGCGGGCGTACAGCATGTCGAAAACTTTTCGGGGCGACTGGAGTTTGTCCAGCAGAGCCTGGTACAGGGACGAGCAGATGGTGCAGGCGTTGTCGCGGAAGATCCACTCGTACTCCTTCTCCGTGAACAGGTGCCACTTGAACTCGTCGTTCTGGAAGAGGTCGTCGAAGAAGGCGCGGCGCATGGGCTTGGGGATCACCAGCAGCGGGTTGTCGTGGCTGGGGCAGGGGATCTCCAGGTGGTTCTCGCCGAGGAGGTTCACGTAGGTGTCGAGGAACCCGGCGGGCGGTTCACCCCGGTGGTTGTCCATCTCGTGGAAGTAGCGCTCGAAGACGGGGGCGGTCTCGTTGTTCAGGAGCCCCCCCACGATGGTCCGGTCGAGCCGCCACACGGCCTCGTAGCGGCCGCCCTCCTCGGTGTTGGCGTACTCCTCGAACTTCAGCAGGAGGTCGTTGAGGAAGGTGCTCTTGCCGCAGCCGGGGGGGCCCTCGAAGATGTAGATGCGGTTCTGCTGCGCGCCGCGCTTGAGGTCCTCGGCGAGGATGCGCAGGCGGTTGGCGAAGAGCCGGTCGGCGAAGAAGGGGTGATCCAGGTTCTCCTCGAACAGGCTGTGGGTGTCGTAGTACATGAAGTTGACGGACTCGGGGTCCCCGTCGCACTCGTCGCTCCCCTCGCCCATGTGCGAGGCCACCATGTCCCGGAAAACCTGGAAAACGTTGCGGATCATGGAGTGGGGGCGCTGCACCAGGATCTCCAGGAACTCGGCGAAGGTGACGAAGTTCCGGGTGTCCTGGGCGCCGGCGCCCCGGGTCAGGCTTTCGAGAGCGGATTGAATGTTTTCCATGGCTTCTCCGGTTTCCTGTGCCCGGTCACAGGGTGGAACGGCCGAGTTTCCGGTCCTTCATGGTGTAGAGCACCCGCCGGAACCGGGGCTCCTCTTCCTTGGGGGCCGGTCCCGGCTGATCGCGGTGCGGTTGGGGCGGCGGCGCCTCCAGGTCGGTGGTCTCCAGCTTGACGGCGCCGCCCCAGAGGTACTCCACGCCCAGGAGGGCCCCGGCGATGAACTCGTTGACCAGCGGCTTGCCCTCGAAGTGGTGGTTCAGGTAGAGGACCCCCTCCGAAGTCTTCGCCGGGTCCACTTCGATGTGGGGCGGGTGGTAGAGGGCGCCCTGCAGCATCTGGCGGTAGGCTTCGGCGCTGCGGCTCTTGACGTAGTACTGCCAGACGCCGCGGGACGGGTCCTGTCGCTTCCCCACCACGAAGAGCTTGTAGCGGTCCACGAACTCCTGGTCGACGAACAGGCGGATGAAGGTGAAGTCGGAGTGGTTCTCGCGGACGTGGAAGATGGCCTGCTGGCCCCGCCCGGTGTGCCGGTCGTGGGCCTCCCGCTCCTTCGCGTCGGCGAGGTTCTGGAACTCCATGGTGTAGCGGCCCTTTTCGGCGCTTTCCTCGATGTGCTGGAACAGGCGCATGCCGGTGGCGTAGGGGTTGAGCCCCACGCGCGGCAGGGCCGTCACCCCCGCGTTGACCCGGGCGAACTCCACCTCGTGGCCGCGGATGCGGTCGTCCTGCAGGAAGAGGCGCTCGTGCCAGTAGCTGGCCCAGCCCTCGTTGAGGATCTTGGTGCGGATCTGCGGCTGGAAGAAGAGCGACGTGTTGCGCACGACGTGCAGCACGGGGAGCATCCAGGCGTTTTCCTCCTTCTTGAGGAAGGGGGAGTGCTCCATGAGGTACTCCATGGGGTCCAGCCGCCGCCGGGGCCTGCTCTCGCGGCTCCTGGCATAGAGGGTCTCGAACTCGGGGAAGGTGCGCAGGACGTCGGCGAAGAACATCTCCTCCGCCATTTCGCCGTGCTCGCGGCGCAGGGCGTTGTAGCGCTCGAGCTCGCGCACGTACTCGTGGGGCTTGAAGTTCTGCTCGCTCTGGATGAAAACGTCGAAGTAGTAGTCGACGCGGGAGGGCAGGTGCTGCCGCTCGTTCCGGTCCAGGCGGGAGAGGACCTGGCCGAAGCCCACCAGGTTGTCCATGCCGCGGGCGAATTCCAGCACGTAGTCCACCCACCGCCCCCGCTCGGAGCGGAGGCGGGAGATGAGGCGCTTGTCGGCCAGGGCCTGGCCGTTGAAGTCCTGGTCCCAGGTGTTCCGGAAGAAGATGTTGTTCTGGAAGAAGTCGATGTGGGCCAGGACGTGGTAGAAGATCATGACGTTGAGCCAGTCCGGGTTGTTGTCGTTGTAGAAGGAGATGGCCGGACGGGTGTTGATGACGGTCTCGTAGGGGTTGTTCGGGTAGAGCTCGTAGCGCCCCTTCTCCCGGAGGATCTCGACGTCGTGGACCCAGAAGTCGTAGAGGTTGGGGATCATGACCTTGGGGCCTAGCTCGATGAGGTCGCGGTTGGTGACGATGTATTCGAGGGTCTCGTTGTCGAAGCGGAGGCCGGCCGCCCGGGCGCGTTCCTTGCACCCTTCCATGATGGCCTTGACGTGTTGCGAGATCAGTTGCATGCTCCCCTCGAAAGCGGCCGGGCCGGCGGGGCCGGGCCGTCAGGAAATCAGGGTCTTGATGCCGGAGATCAGCCGGGACTCGTTGGCGTCCTCGTCCATGACGTCTAGGCGGATGGCGCCGGGCATCTCGTCCAGGACCCGCGATTTGCGGATGTACTTCTCCACCTCTGTCTTGGCGTTAGGAGAATGGGTCACGATGGTCACGCCCATGCGGGAGACGTAGCTCAGGATCTTCTTGAGCTCGGGGACCGTGTCGCTGCCCTCGGTGTCCCAGTCGTCGCCGTCGGTGCCGTGGAAGATGTAGATGTTGTAGTCGCGGTCCAGGGAGTTCTCCTCCACCAGGCGGTTGACCAGCTTGTAGGCCGAGGCCACCCGCGTCCCGCCGGAGACCCGGCTGTTGTAGTAGGTGTTGAAGTCGGGCACTTCCTTGGCGTCGGTGTCGTGGAGGATGAAGCGGGTCTCCACCTGGCCGGCGTACTGGTAGACCAGCCAGGCGTAGATCATGATGTGCTGGCCGGCCACCCGCTCCGTGGCTTTGCCCTCCATGGAGCCGGAGTAGTCGCGCACGAAGAAGACCATGGCCTGCGATTCGTACTGCTTCTCCCGGGACAGGATGCGGTACACCTTGTCGTCGGGGGCGACGAGCAGGTCCAGAGGATCCAGGTCTCCGTCCGGCCGGACCCGGCCCAGGCTGACGTTCCGTTCCAGGATGCGCTTGAGGGTGGCTTTCTTGTCCAGGATCTGGCCGAAGCCGCGGTGCTTGTCGGTGAGGTCGTAGGTGTAGCGGGCGAAGGCCCTCTTCTTGCCCTTGTCGCGCAGGTTGGGCAGTTCGAACTTCTCGGTGAGGACCCGGCCCAGGTCGTAGGCGCTCGACTCGATCTCGTGCTCGCCCCCCTGGCCCTGCCCGGCACCGCCGCTGCCGGCGGCCGGCTGCTCTTCCTGGATGGGGGATTCGCCGATGACCTCCCCCTCTTCCCCCTCGCCGCTGCCGCCCGAAGGCTTCCCCTCGCCCTGGGGGCGCGGGTCGTCGTCGTGAAGGAGTTTCTCCTCGCTGGTGGTGGGCACCACCACCACCTTGCCCGCCCCGCCCTTGCCGGGCTTGACCAGACGTCCCACGCGGATCTTGCGGGGGAAGCCGTCCTTCTCGCGCTGCCGGTCGCGCTCCAGCAGGTCGTCCAGGGACTGCATGGCGGCCAGGGGGGAGGGCTCGAGGCGGAGGGCTTGGAACAGGGCCCCGTCCGCCACCGGCAGGGTGTCCCGGGCGCAGGTCGGGGGGAGGTCGGGGTTGGCCTCGCGGACCTGCTCCGTCTTCCTCTCGCCGTTTGCCGGCGTGCTGGGCGCCTTCCGTTCGGGCTTCATTTCTCGTCTTCCTGCGTGCAGAAGTACTCGATGGTTTTCTGGGCGCAGGTGTGGCAGTACCCCAGCTTGTTCAGCATGGTCTGGAGCATGCGGTCGTAGAGCTTCTGGTTCTCCTCGTTGGTCCGGTTGGCCAGGGCGCCGATGAGGCTGCCCGCCCCGGCGATGTCGGACTTCAGGCGCACGTCGGTGACGGCCTTGACGAGCTCGAGGTTGTCCATGAAGTCGTACTCCGGCTCCACCGAGATCTTCTGCCCGTAGATCTTGCGGATGGTGGTGCGGAAGCTCTCCCGCTTCTCCTGCGTCTTCAGGCCCAGGCGCTCCTCGACACCCTGGATGTAGCGCTCGTCGATCTTCAGCGCCTTCAGCTCACGCGTCTGCGGGTCCATGTACTTCCACATCTTGTCGGGCCCCAGGTTCTCCGCGTCGATGCCGATGATCATGTTCACGTAGTTCATGACGTCCTTCTTGATGGCGAAGGGCTCGTCCATGTAGGCGTTGAAGATCTCGGTCATCACCCGCTCGCGGTAGAGGCCGCGGGCCGTCTTGAGGTCCTCCAGGAACTTGGCCCGGTCGGCGGCCTCCGTGACGTAGTCCAGGACGATCCGCTCCAGGGCGGTGTAGACGTCCAGGGCGAACATGCAGCGGCCCTCGTTCGTCTCCGAGTTCTCCACCAGCAGCTGGATGGAGCGCCCCAGGTTCCGCTGCCCCAGGCCCTTCTGCCCGAAGCGCTTGGTGATGTCCGGGTCCTGGTTCAGGGTGTCGATGACCTCGGCCAGCGTCTTGATGCTCTTCTCGCCGGCCACCTCGCCGGCGGCCAGCTTCATGGTCTCCACCGGGGTCAGCTTCTCGGAGCGGGGCAGGCGGGTGAGGGAGACGGCCACGGAGGCGGCGTAGTTCAGGTTGGGGTCCTGGTGCAGCTTCTCGTGGTGGAAGGTGGTCTTGTACTCGCTGCCGATGGCGTAGGCCGTGAGGTGCGTCTGCAACTTGTAATTGGTGTTGTGGGACACGTAGCAGATGCGGCAGCGGTCGACGATGGGCGCCTCCTCCTTCTCGCTCAGGAAGCGGTTGAACTCCGAGTTGTTGCTGGTGGCGATGATGAGGGTGTCGATGGGCCAGCGGTAACCGTCGATCTCGATGGTGCGGTTCTGGATGACGCCGAGGTACACCTGCACCAGGTCCTTCTTGTTCTTGAAGATCTCGTCGCTGAAGTGGATGCCGCCGCCGGCCACGCGGGCCAGGGCGCCCCGCCGCAGGTCGAAGCGGTAGGGGTTGTGGGTGTCGGTGATGTGCAGCAGGCGCTGGATGGACTCCTCGCCGAGCAGGTCCACGGCGGAGGAGGTGATCTTGTCCTTGGCCGGGTATTTGCCCGTGACGGTGCCCAGGCTCTCGGAGAGGGGGACGGGGATGGTCTCCACGAACTGGAGCATGTCGCCGATCTCGCCGCCGGTCTTCTCGCGGATGCTTTCCCAGATGAAGCCGCTGCAGGCGCCGAGCGGGCGGTAGTTGTCGTAGAGGTCGTCCAGTTCCGCGTCCGTGAAGCGGAAGTTCCGGGCCAGGTACTCGCGGTTCTCCGCGGTGGAGGGGAACAGGTTAATGGCCAGGACCATGGGGTCCTCGTAGGTCTGGGACTCGGCCGAGGTGATCCGGCCGTAGCCGCCGATCTCGTCCAGCCGGGTGAAGCGGAAGGTGTACTTCCGGTTGCCCTCACGGGAAAGGAACTGCCGGTACTGCCCGCAGACGAATTCCACGAAGTAGGTCTTGCCGTTCCCCGGCTCGCCCACCAGGACGTAGGCCATCTCCTTCGACGAGCCCCCCTCCGAGGCGTCCTTGACGTAGGAGACGAAACTGTTGATCTCGTCGTACATGCCCACCATGTGCTTCTTCCCCTTCCGGAAGATGAGGAAGTCGTAGGTGGACTTGCCGTTCACCGTGACTTTCTCGATCCCCTCGGAGAGGATCATCCGGGCCACGGCCTGGAAAGAGTTCTCGAAGCGGCGGCGTCCGTCCTTCACCGCGGCGAGATGGTCGTGCAACGTTCCGGTGAAACTGGTCATGCGGGCCTCCAGCGAGGGGCTCCCGGGCGGAACCCCGGGCCGGGCCGCTGGTGCGGCCGCCGGCCGGGGACTTCCGGGGCGAATCAAAGAGGATACACTCCGATTCTCGGGTCCGGGGAAACGCGTGTCAAGTGTTTTTCCCTCGGACGCCGAGAAAGAGTGCTTCGGGGCGGGGCGACTAGAAGTGCAGCTTCACGCCGGCGGTGAGGGAGAAGCCGGGCTGGGGCACCTTGTCCATGACCCAGCCGTCGGGGCCCTCGCCGTAGGGCGCGGAGGCGTAATACTTGGCGTTGAACAGGTTCACGAAATTGATGTACAGGTCCAGGTGCTCCTTGATGTTCTCGCGGCGCACGGAAAGATCCACCACGGTGTGCCCGTCGATGGTGTCGCTCTCGTCGAAGCCGGGGTTCGGGATCTTGCTGATCTCGCTGGAATAGCGGACCCGCGGCGCGAAGGTGAAGCCCTTGAGGCGGTAGGTCAGGCCGGCGTTGATCTTATGGTCGGCGGCCTTGGGGATGGGCGAGCCGTCCTCCATCTTGGCGTTCAGGTAGGTGTAGTAGGCGAACGCCGACAGCGCCTCGCTCTCGTAATCGAACATGAGCTCGAAGCCCTTGGTGGTGGCCTTTCCGGCGTTGACGTTGTGCATCCAGGGGTAGCCCGCCGTCACGATGAGGTCCTTCATCTTGTTGTAGTAGATGTTGCCGGTGACGGCGATGCGGTCGGTGAGGCGCCGCTGCAGGTTGGCCGAGAAGGACTCCAGGCGCTCGGGCTTCAGGTCGGGGTTGGGGTAGTAGCCGAAGGCGCCGGCGCTCCAGTGCTCGTAGGCCACGTATTTCGACGGGGCGATGTAGGCCTTGCCGTAGAGGAATTTCAGGTTGGTCTTCTCGTCGGGGCTCCAGATCAGGCCGGCCCGCGGGTTGACCACGTTCTTGTAGTCGGAGTTGTAGTCGTAGCGCACGCCCACGTTCACCTGCACCGTCTTGGCCAGGTCGGCGGTGACCTCGCCGTAGGCGGCGAAGTTGTAGTAGTCGAACACGCCGAAGTAGACGCGCTGGCCGCGGTATTCGTCGGGGAGGCTGGGGCTGTCGGGATAGTCCACGTAATCGGTCAGCTGGTTACCCTCGAAGGGGGTGGCCAGGTTGTTGGTCTTGGGGAAGCAGCTGACCTTCTCCAGCATCGTGCCCATGGTGGCCCGGACCCGTTCGTGGAAGGTGTAGTTGACCAGTTCCTCCCACTTCCAGCTGGTGGTCTTGGCGTACTTGTACTGGGGGCCCCAGGAGTAGTTGAAGTTGCTCTCCCGGCCCAGGGCGTAGTCGGTGTAGGTGACGGTGGACGTGATGGCGTACCTGTCCCGGCTCAGCAAGTGTTCCACGTAGAGCAGGTTCATCTTCTGGTGCCAGACGTAGTTCTCGTTGTACAGGTAGGAGAAGCCGTTCTGCGTGCAGTCCGTGCCCGGGCCGCCGGGTTCCTTGGCGTCCTGCCGCCAGAAACCGACGGTGAAGTCGCCCAGGTGGGCCTTGGCCGAAACGTTGTAGTCCTTGATGGGCTGCTCCCAGATCCCGTTGAAGTAGGTGGCGTTGCGCAGGATCTCGTCGGCGGAGAAACGGTCGAGGACGTTCTCGCCGTCGGAACGGTAGATGCGCCCGGAGGCCACGAAGGAGATGTCCTGGTTGAGCCGGGCGGCCACCAGGCCCTCCACGTCGAGGGTGTTCTGCGTGCCGTAGGAGACGTCGGCCTCGCCGCCGTTCCCCTCCTTGAAGTCGGCCGTGTCCTTGGTGATGAGGTTGACCACGCCGGAGAAGGCGTCGGCGCCGTACATGGCCGAGGACGGGCCGTAGATGATCTCGATGCGCTTGATGTCGAAGAGAGGGACGTTGTTGCCGTAGACGAACAGCTCGCCGCCCGGCGAGTTGATCTTCTTGCCGTCGCGCAGGATCATCAGCTTGTTGTTGCCGCGGATGCCCCGGGAGGTGACCAGCGTGCGCACTTCGCCCTGGTTGTTCTCCGATATGTCGAAGCCCGGCAGGTCGCGGAAGATGTCCTTGAGGTCCTTGTAACCCCTCTCGCGGATCTGCTTTTCCGTGAGCACGATCATGGTGGCCGGCGCCTTGGACAGCTTCTGTGCCGCCCGACCGGCCGTGACGACTTCGGTGTTCAGCAGGTCGTCCAGGGAGATTTCGTTGACGTCCTTGCTCTCCTGGGCCGACTGCTCCTGGGCCGGCAAGGGGAGGGCGAGGGCGACCAGGAGAAGAAACAGGGAAAAAACGAGGTGGAGTCTACGGGGAGATTGCATGGGAAACTCCTTGGTTTGGTCTGAGCGTTTTGTGAAATTTATCACATGGTTCGGGGCCGGTCAATCGACAAAAACGTAATTCGCATTTGTACATCTATGATTGTGTTCTGGCAGGCCCTCATCCCAATAGAATTATGTATCCGGGCAGGAATGTCGGGCTGTGTGGCCGCGGAGGCAAAAGAGCGCTTGTCTTGCCGGGCTACGGGGAGTATTTTCTCCGTTTCTCGAGAGGAGCAGGCGATGAAGAACCTGGAAGATCCTTTTCCCGACTGGGCGTCCCTCCTGGCCTTCCTGAAGGCGACGGGGGAGGAGGTCCGCGGGGCGCGCTACGACCTGGAAACGGCGAGCCTCTTGCTGCCAGCCGTGGCGGAGGGCTTCTTCCGCCCGGCGGTGACGGTGGCCGGCACCAACGGCAAGGGCAGCGTCTGCTGGTGGCTGGCCCGGGCCCTCCGCGAAGCGGGCTATGCTGTCGGCCTGTACACATCCCCCCACCTGCACGAGGAGACGGAGCGGGTCCGGCTGAACGGCGAGCCCGTTTCCCGCGGGCGTTTCCTGGCGGCGGCCCGGGCCGTCCACGCTTCTGTCGAGGCTCTCCAGGATAGGCTTCCCCGCCGGCCCACCTACTACGAGTGGATGACGGCCATCGCCGCGCGGTGCTTCCACGAGGCGAAAGTGGACATCCACGTCCTGGAAGTGGGCATGGGCGGCCGCCTGGATGCGGTGAACGCCGCCGACCCAGTGCTGAGCGTCATCACCGGCGTGGACCTCGACCACTGCCGCTTCCTCGGGCCCGATCTCGCCTCCATCGCCCGGGAGAAGATGGGCATTCTCCGGCCGAACGCCCCCGTCGTGCTGGGGCCGCAGGACGGTTGGGCCCGCGGCCTGGAGGGGGAACTGGAACGGAAGGCGCTGCGCGTGGTGCGGGCGGCGGGGGCCGGGCCGCTGCCCGAACCCCTGGGTCTGGCCGGGGCCCACCAGGCCTGGAACGCCGCCACGGTGCTCACGGCCTGCCGCGAATTGCGGGCCCTGGGCTGGAACGTCCCCGAGGCGTGCGTCCGGACCGCCCTCGCGCAGGGCGACTGGCCGGGGCGGATGGAGAGGCTGTCGTCCCGCCCCGCCGTCGTCGTGGACGGGGCCCACAACCCCCAAGGCATGGCGGCGGCCGCGGCGGAACTGCGCCGGGAGGCGGTGCCCCCGGTGGTCGTCTTCGGCTGCATGGAGGACAAGGACTACCCCGCCATGCTGGAGATCCTGCTGCCGGCGGCGAGTCAACTGGTGCTCACCGGCCTGCCCATGCCCCGCGCCGCCGGCGAGGGGCACTTCCGGGCCCTGGAATGCCTGCGGGGGCGGTGGGCGGGCGAAGGCGGGGACTGTGCGGCCGAGGCGGCGGGAGCCGGGCCGCGGGTCCGTTTCGAGGCCAGCCCGGCCGCCGCCATCGCGCGGGCGGTTCGCCTGGCGGGGGAAAACGGCACGGTGTACGTCCTCGGGTCCCTCTTCCTGGCGGCGGAGGCCCGCAACGCTCTCATCCGCCCGTAGGCGCCTTGCGATGCAAGGCGCACCCCCGTTCCGCGTCGATGCGTATGGTTCGCCGCCGCCTGAAATCCTGCCCGCTGGTGCGCCTTCCCGCGGAAGTCGCCTACGGCAGAGCGCCCGTTCCTTACTGTTGCGCCAGAATCTCAAAGCCTGGCGCCGTAGGCGCCGCATAAATTAGCCCGGGGTTGGCGTCCGCGCCAACCCCGGGGAAGGTCGGAAAATGTCCCCCGTCATCACTGTAAGGGATGCACAACGGGAGGTCATCATGGAGCCGTTGCGTGAATCCCCTACAGGGATTCCCCGGTCGGATGGTGGCATGCCCGGGGTCGGCGAAGCGCCGGCCCCGGGCTGTGGTGTGCCGCGCCTGC
>CAYTBK010000012.1:18944-46279 GCA_964436005.1 uncultured Acidobacteriota bacterium | reverse complement strand
CCAGACTGGGCGTCCTTCCGCCGGCCTCGTTATAATGGGCCGGGAATTCAGGTTGTAAGCCGGGGAGAGGAAAAAGCGAAGAAAGCGCGCTGCGCCGGCTACAAGGCAAGACGTTGGGTAGTGGAAGCATGTCATTCATGGTTCAACCGGTTCCGAAAACTGCTGGTGAGGTATGAGAAAAACACAACCAGTTATGAAGGCCTCCTCCACTTGGCGGCAGCAATCATCTGCTTCAGGAGGACAGGCGTTATTTAAGGATAGGCCCTAATTGTCGGTCTAGAATCTTCAGTATTCGAGTAAGAATCATCCCCCACGTTGGGCAACGCGAAATAATTGGCCGGCGACGAATTTTTGTATGAAAGAAAATGCTTTTGCAACACGACGCTCATGAATGTCGCAAACCCTTCGGAAAACGCCAATTGTATGGCCATTTCCTTATTCAGATGTGTTGTTGTCTCCAATGGGTAAACAAATTGATTTGTCCCTGCATGCCGTCCTCCAATAGAATTAAGGACGCTATTTTCCCTTAGCAAATAATGAGAATACTCGTGACCGATGACATCCCAATCGAAACGATCCTGCAGTCGGATATATAGTCCCTTGCCCCATCGGCTTGAATCTGTGGGTGTTCCACCGAAATAACAATGCGAGCCCATTTCTTTTCCTGCAGCGTCTAACGAATTGAAATACACCTTCAGAGGAGATTGTGTTGCTTTCAGAATATCTTTTCCTACTTTGAAGTATTCGCTCAAAGCATGAAAGACCGACAAGGACGAGATGTTGGCGATTTCATCTTCATTGGAATAGTTGGCGGGCAAGTCATAGGTTTTGTTTAATGCATTTCCGACAAGGGAATCCTGGTTGCCCGCCGACAGTTGAATCAATGACGGAACCGGCGCATTTCCTGGATTGCGGCAAATTTGGAAACTTGCATTAAACAATTCAAAAAACACTTCGAACTTCGGTGAACTGGCGGTAAATACGCAGTTTCCGCTTTCGTCCGTACTTGTAATAATATCTGGAGGCGGCGTGGGAGTGGTTGGTGGGTCAGCTTGAAATACAATTCGAACCTGCGCGGAACGGATGGGATAAAGTTGAGATACTCCCTTTTTGTCGAGAGCCTTCCAGTGTCCAGAAACGGAAACCGTGCTTCCAGGTGCTATCGGGGTAGAGGATTGGAAATCATCTAACGTTTTTTTTTTACGTTCTAAATATATTTTCTCTCTTTCCCTCTTAATTTGTTTACAGCACTCCTCGAATTTTTTTGCACACTCTCGCTGTAATCCATCCGATCTGGATGGAATCCCAATAATTGAAAACACTTCAGCCCGATACAATCACCGTCGTCCATTCCCCCATAAACGACATCGCCTTCGACGATGAAGTATTTCCCTTCATGCGCCACCACTTGACCGGACGGGTCTACCAGTTCGAACGACAACTCGTATTCTCCGCGCGGGCGGGCGAACGAAATCGGCAAACGCAGTTCCAATGCCTTGAATTCCGGGATATTCAGACAATGACTGGGGACTCCCTTGACCATTACTTCGGATTTGTAGCCATCGACCACGTTCGTATTCGCCTTCACTTTCACGCGGAGGCGAATGTGGGGGTACGCACTGTCCAGAATCGAAACCGTGACGGTGGTGCCTCCTCTTTTCGACACCAGGTGATCTACGGTGACGCTCCAATGAATAATCAGAGGCTTGGAACATATTCCCCAGGAAATACAGCCAAAGGCCAGGACGGTAAAAAAGACGAGAATTCTCCGGCAACTGCGCAAATATATAGAACTCATACACCCTCCTTATGTTTCAACTGGAGAAAGGGTCTCCGCGTAGTTTTACTGTAAAAGCTGGAATAATACTCAAATCCAAGCGGACGTCAAACAATTTTTCAAAATGTAAGGGGAAAAGCGAGCCTGGATTCACCTGACCAATAGATCGCTTGCAATATCCATGCAATGAAGAGATTGCCAAAGAAAGGCGAAAAAGCTCATCCGTCACCGTTAAGAGCCCTTCGCCCGCCACTGGGCGTTGCGGCGTTCCACGTCGGCGCGGGGGTGGGCGTATTTTTCACGGGTGGCGCGGACGATGTTGGCGTAGCGGCGGGGGTCGGGCCGGAAGGAAGCCGGCGGCTGGAGTCTGGGTGATCGTAGAGCCATTGGCGTCGTAGGTGAAAGTGAAGGCCGGGGTTGTGGGTGGAGTTTGCCCAGTGGGATCATGAGTCCCGGCACCATAAGCCAGGAGCTGATTTCCCGCATCGTACTGCCAGACAGGGTTCCCGGCGTCCATGGTGCGGTTCCCAACCGCATCGTAGGCGAAGGTCTCGGCGGGCTTCCAGGAGTACTGGGCGGAAGTCAGTTGGTCCTTCGCATCGTAGCAGTAGGTGATCAGGCCGAAGTCCGTCGTCTTCGTCAGGATGTTCCCGGCGAGGTCGTGGGTGTAGGCGAAGTCGGAGATCACCGAGGATGTTGCCGGTCGCGTCGCGGACGTAGACGACAGCGTGGCCAAGAGGATCGGTCGCCTTCGAGAGATTGCCGGCCGCGTCGTACTCGTAGGTCGCGGTTTTCCCGAGGGGATCCGTCTGCGCGGTCGCGGCCCGACAGGCCGCCCGGTAGATTCCGGTCTCCTCCGCCCCAGGCCTGCGGCCTGGGTTCATGGATCCGGCGCCGGCAGCGCCGTTTTGCGCATTCGTGGTCATTCGCCAACTTCCGGGGAAGCTATGGCGAGACGCGTTGGACGATACTTTGGATACGGCTCATCAGCAGGTGTATTCGCTGTTGGCTCGCCGGGTCAGGCGGAAGGTGTCCCGGCAGGGCATCCAGGAACACCCGGTTCCCCAGGAATTCGGCGAACGCGCGGGAAATGAATTGCCCGACTGCCCGGTCGGCGGCCGCATGTTCCGAGACCACCTCGGGGCGGCCGTCCAGCAGCGTAATGATATCCTCGATATCGTGGCTGGCCAGAAAATCACCGTGGCCGCGCGAGCGAAACGCGGTGATCTTCGTGGCCAGAAAATAGAGGCTGTTGACCACCCGGACCGGCATGCCGTCGACGCTCA
Organism: uncultured Acidobacteriota bacterium; assembly: GCA_964436005.1. Taxonomy (GTDB): domain Bacteria; phylum Acidobacteriota; class JAAYUB01; order JAAYUB01; family JAAYUB01; genus JAGNHB01. The sequence continues at coordinate 43,216 of CAYTBK010000012.1, read as the reverse complement.
AGATCACTGCGTGATTCAATGCTTCCCGGTACCATGGATTGCCGAAGCCAAGGATCCCCTCTTCGGTCGGCATGATGTCCACTGCGATTCCATCCACCAGCCAACGACAGACCGGTGCGCCTTCGCGGGTGTCCGTAGAGAATCCCAGCTCATGCAATGTGTTGGAGAAGTTGTAATAATCCCCCAGCGAAACCGCTTCGACGATGACATCCACGTCGGTGGTGATCCGCACGTCGGGAGCCGCCGGGTCGGTGACCAGAAGCGCCGTCGCGGCGCCGCCGAGAAAGGCCATTCGTTCGCGAAGGGGGACAAGCCTCACGGCCACATGGCGTATCATTTCGAGGTTGGACCGGGCTGTTTTCAACGGGGGGCCTCCAGTTTCTCCCGGAGGAGTTTCTCCGCCAGTTCCCGCTCGCGCGCCCGGCCTTCCCGCAAGGCGTCCACCAAGGCAAGCACTTCGTAGAGCGCGGCGTCGCGTTTGGCCGCCTTGGGAACACTTTCAAAGAGGGGGGAAAACCTGAAGCCTCGCGTCGCCCCCTCCGCATCCGGCCACACTGGCGGCGGTTCGTCGGCCACGCTGAGCAACCCGCTCAGCGGCGAGGCGGCGTAACTGGTGGGCATGCCGCGGGTAAGTGCGCCGCGGTCCGGGGGGAAGGCGTACTTGATCCCGTGGAAGAGGAATTCCTCCAGCGGGGCGATCAACGGTCGCTTCCGTTGCGGGTCGTACAGCCTGGCCGCGGCTGCCCGCTTGAGTCCGCTATGGACCTCCGAGGGACTCATGACCAGTTCCTGGGCGAGGGCGCTGAAAGACCATGGCGAAGGGCCGCGGACGACCAGCTTCAACAGGATGACGATATCTTGAGGCTTGAGAATCATGCGGATATTTTATTCGCGAATAACGAATACGGCAAGTGGAATCCGCATCGGGCAACAAAACGGACCGCACCCTTGCCGCGCGGCGAACCTTTGACCCGGGCCCGGGGGCGCCCGCCCCCGAGGCCGCCGCCGAGCGGCCGCCTTGCCCGGCTTCCCCGACACTCCGGCTCCGCCCGCCCTGCGGTGATGAAGGTGCGGCGGGTGTCGTGGGGGTGGGGGATGGAGACCCCGGTTCGGAATTCAACTGGAGCGGGAGGCTGCTTTGCGGAGGACGGGAGAACAGCATCAAGATGCAAGCGGCCTTCGCACTTCCCGCTCCAACACGAAGGCTTCCGAGAAATCGGAAGCCTTTTTCGTTGTAAGATGCGGATTCAATGCCCCGTCCTGGACGCCACCGGCGGCAGGAATGGGCAAGGAGGCTGGCGTCGCCATGAAAACCAAGGCGATTCTGTACCTGGGATGGGGCATCCCGGCTCTCTTCTGGCTGACCACCGCGGCGTGCGCGGCCCTGCTCGGAGGCTACCGTCACCTGGAGCGCCAGGTCAGCGAACTGGGGGCCCTGGGCACGCCCACAAGCCACGCTTTTACCGCCGGCATGCTGCTGTGCGCGGTGCTGAGCGTCCCGTTCCTGCTCGGTCTGCTCCGCCGCTGCCGGGAGGCGGGGCTCAACCCCTGGCCGGTATACCTGCTGTTCTGCTTCCCCCTTTCGCTGGGCGGTGCCGCCATCTTCCCCATGCCGCTGGAACTCCACGGGTTGGCCGGGGAGCTCTCCCTGCCGGTGCCCCTTTCCCCCCTGCTGGCCCTGTGCCTGTGGCGCCGGCCGGGGCGGCCTTCCGGGGCCGCCGGGGTGGCCGTTCCGGCCGCCCTGCTGATGCTGCTCGGCTTCCTCGTCTTCCTGCCGGGCTGGTGGCCCGCCGCCGTCGGGTTGAAGCAGCGCTTCTTCCACCTCGGCTGGACACTCTGGTTCGCCGGCCTGGGAACGGTCTTCGCCCGTCCGGCGGGCGCGCCCGGAGCACGTCGCGCAAGGGCCTGAGCGAAGGGCGAAAAACCCGGGCCCCTTTTGTGCCCCCGTGATCTTTGTATGGGAGATAAACACAATGGATTTAGATTGTATCTGGCCGGCACCCTGTGCCCGTTGAGGGACATGGGAAACGCCCTGCCTCTATTGGAATTGATGCCCTCCGGGCAAGGGGGCGGTGAACGCAGGCGGCGGCTATGGACATGACTGCCCTCCGGGCAAGGATGCCCGGGCACAACGTAGACTGTCGCTGCGGATAAGAACGCCCTCCGCGCAAGATGGGCCGTTTCGCCCGGTGGATTGCTTTCCGCTTGACGGCCATGTCCGGTATGGTGTACGAATCCTCGATGTTTACTGATACTAAAAAATCTCAGTTTTTTTAGCGACCGACGGGACGCCAGGGGCCGGGAGGGGCGTGGGGCGGGCGGAGATGGCCTTCGTCTGCGGCTGCTTTCTCCTGTCGGGGGCCAGCGCCCTCGTCTACGAGGTCGTCTGGATGCGCCAGCTCCGGCTGACGGTGGGGGCCACCACCGCGGCCGTCAGCACCCTTCTCGCCGTTTACATGGGCGGCCTGGCCTCGGGCGCGGCGCTGTTCGGCCGCCTGGCCGACCGGAGCCGCAAGCCGCTGCGCCTGTACGCCGTGCTCGAGATCGCCATCGGCCTGTACGCTGTGCTCCTTCCGGCCCTGACGGCCTGGTCGGGCCCGCTCTACGTTTCGCTGGCGCAGGGCCTGTCTTCCGACCCCGCACTCCTGATTGCGCTCCGGGCCGCCTACGGGGCCGCCTTCCTTCTGCCCCCGACGATCCTGATGGGCGGCACCCTGCCGGTGCTGGCCCGCTTCATCGGCCGCAGCGAGGCCAGTTTCGGCCGCGACCTGGGCACCCTCTACGGGGTGAACCTGGCCGGGGCCTGTTTCGGCAGCGTGGCCGCCGCCTTCCTGCTGATCCCGTTCCTCGGGCTTCAAGGCGCAACCTTGGCCGCGGTCGCCGTCAACTTGGGCACCGGGGCGCTGGCCTGGTTTTGGAGCGCCCGGCCCTGCCACCGGCCGGAGCCGGTCACGGTGGCGGAGGAGGATTCCCGGGAGGCTTTCCACCCGTCAGGGTTCCTCCGCCGGCTGCTGCATTTGACGGTTTTCGTGTCAGGCTTCACGACCCTGGGGTACGAGGTCCTGTGGACCCGCGTCCTTTTGTTCGCCTTCACCAGCACCATGCAGGCCTTCGCGGTGATCCTGGCGACCTTTCTCGGCGGGCTGGCCCTGGGCAGCGGGCTTTTCGCCGTCGTGGAGAGGCGGGGGGCGCGCATCCGCTTCCTGTCCCTGGCCTTGTCGCTGGGGGGCTTGCTGTCGCTCGTGCTGGTACCGACCAGCCTGCGCGCGGCCGACATCATCCGGTGGTTCGCCTCGGCGGCTTCGGCGGGCGAGGGGGCCATCACAGCGGCCATGGTTCTCTCCGCCGGGTTGGTGATCCTGCTCCCGGCCACGCTCATGGGTTTCGTGTTCCCCATGGCCAGCCGGCTGCTGACTCGCCGCGTCCACCTGGCGGGGCAGGGGATCGGGCGGGCCTACGTGGTCAACACGGCCGGGGCGGTGCTCGGGTCGCTGGCGACGGGGTTCGCCCTGATCCCGCTCCTGGGCCTCAAGGGAAGCCTGATCCTGCTGGCTTCGATCCAGGTGGCCACGGGGTGGGCCCTGCTGCCGTGGTCGGGCGGGCGGGTGGCCGTCCGCCGGATGGCGGTCGGCACGGGATTCGGGCTTCTGGCCGGTTTCGCCGGGGCGGCGCTGCTGTTGCGCGGGCCCAACCCTTTCGACCAGGTGCCCATGGACCGCTACATCGCCCACCGCGACGGCGTGGCCGCCTCGGTGTCGGTGATCCGGAACGAACGGGGGGGCAAATCCCTGCGCATCGACGGGTTTGAAGCCGCCGCCTCCGACTCCGTCAGCGCTTACATGGGAATGATGACCCACATCCCCATGCTGGTTCACCCGGACCCGCGCGATTTGCTCGTCATCTGCTTCGGTACCGGGACAACCGCCGGGGCGGGCCTGCTCTACCCCGGGGTCAGCATCGAAGTCGTGGACATCGACAGGAACGTCCTGGCCATGGCCGGGCACTTCCGTGAAGTGAACCGAGGGGTGGCGGAAAACCCCCGCGCCCGGCTCGTGGTGGACGACGGACGTAATTTTGTGCTCACCACTCGCCACCGGTACGACGTGATCACCTCAGAACCGATGCCCCCGGTTTTTGCGGGGGTCACGAGCCTCTACTCCCGGGAATACTACGCGCTGGCCCGCCAGCGTCTGAAGCCGGGAGGAGTGCTGGTCCAGTGGCTGCCCTTCCACCTGATGACGCCGGCCGAAGCCCGGTCGATCCTGCATACCGTGCAGACGGTGTTCCCAGAAACGACACTCTGGGTGCAAGGGCTCACGGGGATCATCGTCGCCCGATGCGATGCGCCGGTGGAGATCGACCTGGCGCGGTTGTCCGCCCGGTTGGCCGAACACGGCCTGCAGAGCGAACTGGCGCGCTACGGGATTCGGAACGCCGAACAGTTCGTCGACCTCTACATGCTGGGGCCCGCCAGCGTGCGACGGTTGGCCGGAAACGCTCCCCTGGTCACGGACGACGACCCCCTGCTGGAGACCCATTCCCCTGCCTGGCTGGGGCAAAGGCGGCTGGTCGGACCGTTTGGCGAGAACGAGGCCCGGGCCCTGGACGCCGTGTTTCGGCTCCGCCTGGGGGAGTCGCTCCCGCTGAAAACCGCCGCGGGGACCGAGCGTCTTCGGCGGGCCTGGGCCATTGCCTCCTGGCGCCGGTTGGGCGGGCTCTATCTTGACATCGGCCTCTGGGAAGGGGCCAACGCCGCTTTCCGGCAGGGGCTGAGCGCGGCACAGGAGCCGGCCGAGCGGGCCTGCCTGCTGTGCGATCTCGCCGTGACGGCCGTACGGCAGGGGAGGCCGGAGGATGCCCGGCGCCTGGTCGGCGAGAGCCTGGCCCTTTTCCCCGGCGATTTGCGGGCGAGACAGCTGTACCAGTCTCTCGGCGGCGGACAAGAGTGCCAGGCATTGCCTAAGGCCATTCCTGTCAGGCAAAAATAGCGACTCTAGGCGGAACTTGTGGCTTTGTGGTCAATTGGCACCACAAAGATGCACGACGGCACAAAGGGAAACCGAGCCTTTTGCCTGCAGGGCATGGAGGTCCATAACTCGCGCGTTTTCCCTGCCGGATCCTTTGCCCGGAGGGCATGCAGATCATCAGCCGTGGTCGAGCCCTCGCGCGAAGCCGCGATGGCCGCGAAGGTGGAGGGACACGAAGTCACGGAGATCACGAAAAAGCGCGAAGAAGGCAGGGCTCAATGGTTTGCGTCATGACTTGCCGACGGGGAACGGGTTGCGGGGAAGGTCGGCGTGTTCGCCAGAAAGAAATGGCTTTCGATGGTGCCTGGCCGGCACCCGGTGCCTTTGGAAGGGCCTGGGAAACGACCTGTGGCCATTGGGATTGATGCCCTCCGGGCAAAAATCCGGCGGGGGAAACGCGCGGGCTATGGATCTGGATGCCCTCCGGGCAAAAGGCCCGGGCTCCCTTCGTGCTCGTCGTGATCGTGTTGAGAATAAACACGAGGCGCACGAAGTTCGCGAAAAGGAGGATGGGGTTCGATAACTTGCAATATTGCTTGCCGAGTGGAAACAAGTTGTGTGGAGAGTCACTGCGTTTGCTCGATGGAATTGGTGTCTGGCGGTGACGGGCACCCTTTTGCTTGAGGGGATAGTGTCAGGCACTCTTTTGGGGTGCCTCAGCCGGCCGCATGTATTATGTTCCAAAAGGTGGACACAACGTACCGGAGCCTCGAAAAGAACATGGATGAAGAGCATGCCCGGAGGTGTACCGATGAAAAGAATGTACCGCGCCGGCGTAGCGATTCTGACGGTGCTGTTTTTCTTCGCAGGCCCCTGTGCCTGGTCGGGCAGTCCGGAAGAGAAGAAGAGTAGCGAAAAGAACGCTCTCTGGCCGGAAATCCAGCCCTTCGAGGAAGGGTATCTCAAGGTTTCCGCTCGGCATGAAATCGACTATGCGCTCAGCGGGAACAAAGAGGGCCGGCCGGTCTTTTTCCTGCACGGCGGCCCGGGGGGCGGGACTTCGCCGCGGGCACGGAGATACTTCAACCCCGAGAAATTCCTCATCGTCACCCACGATCAGCGAGGCGCTGGGCAAAGCAGGCCGCCCGCCGAAATCAGAGAGAACAACACGCAACACCTCGTCGAGGATATCGAAAGGCTCCGGAAACATCTCGGGCTGGGGAGGATCGTGCTTGTCGGAGGCTCCTGGGGGTCGACCCTGGCGCTCGCTTACGCGGAGGCGCATCCGGAGAACGTCAGCGCCATCGTTCTCCGGGGGGCCTTCACCGCCACGAAGGAGGAGATCGACCATTTCTATCACGGGGGAACAAGCAAATTTTTCCCCGATGTCTACGAGGAACTGATCAACAGCCTGCCCGATCCGACCCGAAGGCCCCTTCCCAATTACCTCCTCGAGCTACTCGAGGACAAGAATGCCGAAGCGCGAGCGAAATACGCTCGGGCCTGAACCCTCTACGAGGGGTCTCTCGCGTTCCTCGAAGCAAATCGGGAGGTCATGGCCCGGTGGATCCAGCAGTATGTTACGTATGATTTTGCCCTGCTCGAAAACTACTACATGAGCAACGGGTGTTTCCTGCCCGAAGGGCAGCTTCTGCGGAACGCCGAGGCAATCAAGGATATTCCGGTCACGATTGTTCAGGGCCGCTACGACGTCATCTGCCCTCCCGTTACGGCCTACCGCCTTCACCGGAGGCTTCCGAAGTCGAAACTCGTCATCGTCGAGCGGGCGGGGTACACCGAATCGGAAGATCCGCTCCTTTCCGCCTTCCTGGGAGCGATCAGGGAGTTCGAATAGAGGCCGGGCCGGGCCCCCGGGCGGGGGGCCCCCGGCGTTGGTGCGGGTCGCGGCTTCGCTTGCCGGCTACCGGGCGTGGAAAACGACGCCGAACCCGAAGCGCAGAATGTTGCCCTCGATCACGTCCGTCTGGCGGATGTAGTCGAACTGGATCACGCGGAGGGAGACCAGGTCGTTGCGGTAGAGCGTGTCGAAGCCCAGCAGGCGCAGCCGGGAGGCCAGGCGCCCCAGGTGGTTGTCCAGGACGAACCGGGCGGGGCGGGGCAGGGGGGGGAGGAGGCGAAGGCCCGTCTCCGGACCCGCCAACGCGAAGGCCGGGTACACGCTGACCCGGTCGCCGTCCCGCAGGATCGTCCCGAAGTCCCGCGGTTCCCCGTCGACCAGGATCAGGTCGACCTCCACGTGCGGAACCCCGCAGGCTTCGATGGCATCCTTGGCCGAGGCGCCGGCCGCCCCGGCGCGGGCGAACTCACGCCCCCGCCGCCGGGGCAGGGGGAAGTCGTTCAGGTCGCCGTAAAAACGGAAGTGGATCATGCGCTTCCCGGCTGCCAAGGGGCGGACTTTTCAGGGTCGATTGCTTACCGGCCCCGGCCGGGCGACTTTTTCCTGGATCAGGGACTGGACGGCCTGGAGGGTTTGGCGGGCCAGCCGGTCCTGCAGTTCGGCCATGTCTTTCCCGGGCGGCAATTGCTTTCGCCACGATTCCAGGGCCGTCCCGACCTGCTGGAAATTCTCCCCCTCCCGCTTGGCCAGGGGGACCCGGAGGCCCTTTTCCGGGTCCAGCCAGCGGTCCAGTTGCTGGTATTTCCGCCTCTCCCCGCGCTGGTCAGGGAACAACCACGAGACGACCCCCGTGAAGGCGGCGTTGAGCGGGCAGTGCTCGCGGCTCGCGGCCGCTTCGGCCGGCACCGAACGCGCTCCCACCCAGAACGGGACGGCCACGCCGGAGACCGGGAGCCCGAGGATGGCCCAGACCGTGGAAAGCCGCGGATCCTCCCCCGCCTTGACCCCGTGGACGACGAACGCGCTGGAAGTGTCCTGCCGCGAGATGCTGTCGCCGACATAGGCGAAGGCGGGGCCGTCTGTCTGCCATGTCCGGGCCGGGTCCGAACCGATGGACGTGTTGGCGATGTCGCGCCCCACCACGGCCAGCAGTGTTTCGGCGGACAGCCGCCTGTCTTTCGCCAGACTGCCCAGCAGTTCCAAAGCCCTGCTTTCGCGGGTGTAGCCGGTGCCCTGGTCCGCGTTGCCGGAGTGGCTGTAGTTGCTCCGGACGAGGAGGCCCCCGGGCGCTTCGGCCGCATCGTAGCGCTGGAAGGAGCCGTCCCTGGTTTCGAAATAGGCGGCGCCCCCCTTCGCGTCGATGACGCCGAAGTTGGCCGACACGTCCCGCCGGGACGCGTTGGTGCGGACGAGCAGTGTCTGGAATTCTTCGATGTTGGCGCAACTTTGCAGCGCTGCCCGCATGAAGGCCCCCTCGGCTTTCGTGTCGTCGTTCCCGAAGTTGTAGGAGGCGGAATTCATGATGGCGAAGCCTTTTTCGTTGATGCCGGACCAGGCGTCCAGCGCCGCGGCGTCGCCCCCGTTGACGATGGCCAGGAAAGCGTAGCGCCCGTCGGTGCAGAACGCCACGGCGTTGTGCAGGTCGTCGGCATCCCTGTTCTTCCAGAGGAGCGGGCGTCCGTCCGCCGTGGCCTTGCCGGAGATGACCGCGGTGGTGCAGCCGGCTACCCGGGCAACCATCGGAGCGAATACCGACATCAGCACCAGGACGCTCAGGTTGATGCAATAGGCCCGCCTTGTCGCCATAGAAACCCTCCCTGCGAAAATGAAGGCATTATACGCTTGACGAGGTTTTTTCACACGGAATGCGCGCCGGCCGGGCCGGCCAGCACCACCCGGTTCCGTCCCCCTTCCTTGCCGCGGTACAGGGCTTCGTCCGCCTGTCGGACGCAATCCTCGAACCCGGCTTCGGCATCGTAGAGGGCCACCCCGAAGGTCATGGTGATGCTGAGGCTTTTCCCGTCATAGGCCAGCGGGCTGGTTTCGATCCGCTTGCGGACTCGCTCCGCCACGTTCAGGGCTCCCTCTTCCCCGGTTTCCGGGAGTATCCACAGGAACTCCTCCCCGCCCCAGCGTCCCACGGCGTCCTGCTTGCGGAGTTCCGACCGCATGAGCGTCGAAACCGATGACAGCACGAAGTCGCCGGCATCGTGCCCGTAGGTGTCGTTGACGGACTTGAAGTGGTCGATGTCGCCGAGCACCACGCAGAACGGACGATGGGATCTTTCAAAGCGAACCGACTCAGCTTGGGCGAGTTCCATGACATGCCGCCGATTGGACAGCAGGGTCAGCGGGTCCGTCCGCGCCGCTTCCTCCAACTTCTGGTAAGCTTCCCGAAGCTCCTCGTTCTTTTTCTGTATGTCCGCGTTGGCGCGCGTTTTCAACCGGTTGCGGTTGAAGAGAAGGAACACGAGCCCCGCCGCCAGGACCAGGCCGGAAAGCAGGCCGGTGCGCAGCACGTGGCCCCGGCTGACCTCCAGGGACAGGATGGCCGAGTCCTTCTTCAACAGTTGGATTTCGCCGGCCCGGCGGCTGATCTCGTACTGGGTGCGCAGGTCGCCCATGCGCTTCCGGGTTTCCTCGTTGAATACTTCTTGTTCTTTTTTCCAATAGGATTTGAATGAATCGAGGGCGTTGCGGAAATCCCCCGCCGCCTCGTAAATGCCGGCCAACGCCTCGAACCCGTCGCTTTCCAGCTCTTTCGACTTGATGGCCGTCGCCTCGGCCAGGCCCTCCTTCGCCGACGCCAGGGCGGCGGCGAACCGGCCCTGGCTTCCCAGCACCCGCCCGATGGTCACCAGGTTGTTGGCCACCCCCCAGCGGTCGTCCTTCTTCCGGCTGACGGCGAGGGATTCCCGGTAAGCGGCCAGGGCCTTTCCCTTCAGGCCTTGCTTTTCATAGACGCCGCCGATGTTCCCGAGGGCGATGGCCACGCCCAGTTCGGATTCCAGGGCCCTCTCCAGGTCCAGGGACTGCTGGTAGTATTGCAGCGCCCTCCCGTAGTCGTCCTGCTCGAAGTACAGGACGCCGAGATTGTTGAGAATGTTGGACACCAGGCGCCGGTCACCGTTGCGCCGGGCCACCGTCAGGGCCTCGTCGTAGTGGCGGAAGGCCTTCTCCCAGTCCTTGACCTTGAAGTAGACGATGCCCAGGTTGTTGTGCGCGGAGGCCATCTCCCGCAGGTTTCCGCAGGCGGTGAAAAGATCGACGGCTTTCAGGGAATGCTCGACGGCCTTTTCGTAATCGCCGAAGTTGGCGTAGATGCAGCCGTAGATGTTCTCCTTCAGGGCGCGCAGGACCGGGTCGCCGAGCTGCTCGGCCAGTTGCGAGGCCTGGTCGCAGGCTCCCATGGCCAGGTCCCACCGGCTGTTGTTCAAGTACGCCAGGGCCATGTTGACGTAGGCGTAGGCCAACTGCGCGGTGTCCGCCGTTTCCCGGGCCGCCTTGACGGCCTGGCTGGCGAAGTTGAGCGCCGTGCCGTTGTCGCTCTTGTTGAGGTGAGCCTTGGCCAGGACGTTGAGGACACGGGGCCGCAGCGCCGGGTCCGCCGAAGGCAGGGCCTGGTTCGCCAAGAACAGGGCCCGGCCGGGATCCGCTTCGACGACTTTTTCGGCTGCTTCGTTCAGCAGGGCGGCCCGGTGCAGCCCCGTGGCGAAAGCGGCCTTCCGTTCCAGTTCGTCGGCATTCGAAGACTGCCCCTGCGCCGGACAGAATCCGGCGGCGGTCAGACCGGCCAGCAGGCCGAGGATCATTAACAGGGGAGCCGGTTTCATCGCCATGAGACACTGTCCTGCAGGTGGAATGTTGAAACCATTGTCGGCATGATAGACCGGATCGGCAAGCCCGTCACGCCCCAAGTGCCAGTTTATTCCGGTGGCCCCCGAAAAAGTGTGACGGTTGTCCCCGGCGTCGCATATGGTGAAAAGTGGAATCGCCTATGGGCGGGCGGGCGCAGGCCGGCCAGGGTCCGGCGGACAAACGACAGCTACGGGCCGGGGGGCAGGCTGGGATTCGGGGGCAACGGCCTGGCCGGCGGAGCGAGCCTCAGGGAATCTGTTCCGGGCAGGCAAGGAAAGGGAGGCACCGGCGCGCGGCCGGCCGGCGCCCCCGGGAAACGGTCACTTCGTCGAATCGAATTTCCACTCGTACTGCAACCTGACCATGAAGGCCCGTTCCTGGGCCGGGAGCGGCGCGTGCCCGCCTTTGTACGGCTGCAGGTACAGGTAGTCGGCATCGTTGAGGTCGCGCACCCCTGCATCGAGAGTGAAACCCTTGACCGGGAAATCCTTGACGCGCACGTTCACGTTGAAGACCAGCGTCGGATCGTACTTTCTGAGGACGTCGTCCACGCCGTCGTAGTACGCGTAGGCGTACCGGGTCCCGTAGAAAGACAAAGACGGGTTGATGGAGATGCGGGGCGTCAGATTGATGGTGGCAAAGGCGTTGAAACGCTGGGAGGGGAAGCCCAGGTAGGCCGCGCTGTCGGCGGGGACCAGGTAGTTGGTCACGGTGCAGGTCGACAGCCGGTAGTAGGAATAGTTGGCCACGAGGGAAAGCTTTTCGCTGCAATACTTGACTTCCGATTCGATGCCCCGGGTCCCCAGTTTGCCGGAGTTGTAGTAGCTTCCGATGCCGGTTTCGGGATCCGCCTGGTAGACGATGACTTTCTTGAAGGTGACATCGTAGCCGTTGATGGTCCAGATCCAGTTCTTGGCAAACTTCACGCCGAATTCCACTTCAAAGCTCGTGGCCTTTTCCGGCTTGATCATTTCGGCGCCAGGCGGAATGCGGTTCGGGAGAATGCCCCCGGGAGTGCGGAAACTCTGGCCGGCCATGACTTTGACGTGGTAACGCCCGAACACTTTCGTCAAGCCGAAACGGGGAACGAAGGAAGTGCCATATCGTTCGGAATGGTCCAGCCGCCCCCCGACCGTGATGTTGGCCCATTTCGTGTACCACATGAGCTGCCCGAAGGCGGCGTAGTTCGAGTAGCCGAGGCTGTCCTCGCCGGAAGAAAATTGCTCTTCGTACGGGCCCGGGTTTTCCGGCTGGTAGATGTAATCGCGGAAGTACTCGCCGCCGAACAGGAGGTTGGCCTTGGGTGTGATGTCCCAGCTGGCCGTCAGGTTGAACTGGGTTTTGGCCGTGTGCTTGTTGTTGGTGTATTCCTGTTCCTCCACGTTGAGGTTCCAGGGTTTCTGGCGGCGGTACTTGATTTCGGGCGTGAGGGAAAAGGAGTCTCCGATCTTGAAGGTGTATTTCGCGTTGAAGAAATAGCTGTCGAACTTTTCGACCAGGGCCCGGTCGGTGAAGTTCTCGCCCCACAAGTCGATCATGGTCGTCCGGTAGCGGTCCACGATCCCCCTCGCCTCGAACCCCTTGTAATGGAAGCCGAAATTGGCGTTCACCACGTCCAAATCGGAATTGTTTTTCATGGGCCAGCTGTTCTGGTAGTAGTCGACGTTGGCCTTGTCCGAGCGGGTGCCCTGGCCCGCGACGGCGGTGAAGCTCACCCCCCCGTCCTCGAACTCCTTCCCGGCGCCGATGGCCACGTTCCGGTGCGAATAGGCGCTGTCCATCTGGGAATAGGTGCCGGCCACGAAAATCCCGTTCATCTCCGCCCCGCGGGTGATGATGTTGACGACGGCCATGCCGGCATAGCCCCCGTACAGGGCCGACCCGGCGCCGCGGATGATCTCGATCCGCTCGATGTTCTCCACGGGGTAGTGGTTGCCGAACTCCGTGGTGGCGAACATGCCCTCGTTGGCCTCCTGCCCGTCGATCATCAGCAGCAGTTTGCCCTCGTGGCACCAGAGGCCGCGAAACCCGATCCCGACCTGGCCCTCCACGTCGACCCCGAACGTGAAGCCCGGCACCAGCAGGTTGAGCACGTCCACCAGGTCCCGGGCCCCGGACTTCTGGATGTCGTCCCGGGTGACGAGGGCCACGATGCCGGGCGCCTCCAGCGTGGAAACCGCCGTCTTGGAGGCGACGGTGATTTTCATGTTCAGCATGTCCTCCAGGTCCATGGCGGAAACGTCCTGGGTCGTTTCCGATTCCTGGCCAAAGGCGGAAAAGGCTGACACGGCGATGAACAGGATGAGGAAAGCTGCGTTTTTCATCTCGGCACCTCTCGTTGGGTTTGTCTGGCAGGCTGAAAAATCCGCCCCTCCCGTCGGAGTTCCAGCGGCGCCCAAATGTCCAAATAAAAACGGCAAAATAAGGTACTGCCTTGTTTTCAATGAGTTTTCTCTAGTTGCATTTTCACCTTACTTCAACGAGGACGAATTGTCAAGAGGAGAGGGGAATTGATTCTTCACACAGCCCATTGCATTTGTTGAAGTTCTGTCTTCTTGCAGGTTGATTGGAACCGGCCTTTGTAGTATGTTCGCAGTCCGCTCCGGTAGCGGACGACGTCGCCCGAGGAGGTTCGCATGCAGTCCAGGCCCTTGACCCCGGCTTCCTGTTCGAGAAAGGTCTTTCTGGTTGTTTCGCTGGTGCTGGTCTTGTTCGGGTCGGCGCTTCTGCCGCAGGGGGCCGGCAGCGGGCGGCCCGCCGGAGAGGTCCGGGTCACCGTGCTCCATACGACGGACCTCCACGGCCGGGTCCTTCCCTGGGACTATTTCCGGCAGAAGGACGCCGACGTCGGCCTGGCCAGGGTCGCCGCCTACGTCAAGCAGGTCCGCCGGGAACAGCCGCGCGTTCTGCTCCTGGACGGGGGCGACCTCATCCAGGGCACGCCCCTGGCCTGGTATTACCAGCGCAAGGACCTGTCGAAGCCCAACCCGTTGATCGCCGTGCTCAACGCCATGCACTACGACGCTTTCACCGTCGGGAACCACGAGTACAACTATGGCCTCGACACCTTGCTGGCCTGCCGCTCCCAGGCCCGGTTCCCCTTCCTCTCGGCCAACACGCGCCAGGGGAACTCCGCGGAACCGTTCTTCGCCCCCTACGTCGTCAAGGAGTTTGACGGCTTGAAAATCGGGGTGCTCGGGCTGACGACCTGCAACATCCCCAATTGGGAGAGCGCGGAAAACCTGCGCGGGCTGGTTTTCGACCAGACGCCGGAAACGGCGCGGAAATGGGTGAAGGTGCTCCGGGACAAGGAGAAGGTCGACGCGGTCGTCGTCTGCACCCACGAAGGGATCGAAATGGATTTCGAAACCAACACCCTGCAAGACGCCAACACCGAGAACCGGGCCTGGGCGGTCGCCACGACAGTGCCGGGTGTCGACGTCGTTCTGACGGGGCACGCCCATGCGAACGTCCCTCCTCGCCAGGCCGGCAACGCCTTGATTTCCCAGGGAAGCTGCTGGGGACAGGTCGTCACCCGCATCGAGCTGGCTTTCCACAAGGAAAAGGGCAAGTGGGTGCTGGATTCCAAAAACGGAGTCAACGTGCCCATGACCAAGGACATCGCCCCCGACCCGGAAATCGTGTCCCTCATCGAGCCGTACGACAAGGTGGTCAGGGAATGGGTCCAGTCGCCCGTCGTCGAGCTCGAGTCCGATTTCAGCGCCGAGGGGGTTTTTACCTCCGACAACGCCCTGTTGGACCTCGTTCACAACTGCGCCCTTTCTGCGACCGGAGCGAAACTGAGTTTCACCTCCTACCTCCCGGGCAGTCTCCTGCGCTTCCGCAAGGGGCCGCTCCTCGTGGCGGACGTGTTTGCGCTCTACCCCTTCGAGAACACGCTGGCCGTTCTCTCCATCCAGGGGAAGTACATCCGGGAGGCCCTGGAAACATCCTGCGAGATCTACGGCCCCCTGGACTGGGATGCGGAGAAGAACGTTCCGCAGATCCACCAGGAGCCGAACTTCCGGCGCTACTCCTTCAACACCCTGGCCGGGGCGCGCTACGCCGTGGACCCCACCCGCCCGGCGGGCAGCCGGGTCCTGTTCCTGGAAGTCGACGGCCGGCCCATGGAACCGGAAAAGGAATACACGCTGGTCACCAACAACTACCAGGCGGCGGGCGCCGGGGGGCGTTACGCCATGCTCAAAAACGGGAGGGTGGTCTCCCAGGACAGCCGGGAATTCCGCGACATCCTGATCGAGTACCTGCAGAAGAAAGGTTCGATCCGGCCCGAAGTCGATTGGAACTGGTTCCTGCTCACCCCGGTGCGTTTCGTGTTCCCGGAGCGCAAACGGTGACCGGCGGCCGCCCGCGGGCCGACTGCCACGTCCACACCTTCCGCTGCAACCACGCCGTGGGGACCATGGAGGAGTGCGTCGAGGCGGCCGTTTCCGCCGACCTGGAGGAGATCGGTTTCCTGGAGCACATCGAGGTGGGGATCGACTATCCCCGGCGGACCTGGCTCACCCCCGAACTCCTGGACGAATACTACGAGGAGGGGCTCGCCCTCCGGGAGAAGCACGAAAGGCGCATCCGGGTCAGGCTGGGTGTGGAAGTCGGGTTCAACCCCGAAGCCGTCGAAGGGACCCGCGACCTGATCGGGCGGCATCCCTGGGACCGGGTGGGCCTTTCCTACCACTTCATCCACAGCGACCTGATCGGGCGGCACGTCAACCTCTGCTCGTGCCGGGACCCGTTGAATGCCCGGGGGGTCGAAGCCATCGGCCTCCGCGAGACCACCCGCCGGTATTTCCAGACGCTGGCGGAGGGGATTGCCCTGCTTCGCCCGTCCATGGTCTGCCACGTGGATGTTCTGGAGCGCAACTATCCGTCTTTTCAAGAAGACCCGGAGATCTGGGCGCTGATTGAAAAGGTGCTGTGCGAGACCAGGCAAGCCGGCGCCGCGCTGGAGATCAACACGGGAGGCTACACCTACCGCGGGAGCTTCTATCCTTCCCCCGCGATTCTCGGGCGGGCGTTCGAATTGGGAATACCCTTCGTCTTCTCGTCCGACGCCCATGCCCCCGCCGAGGTGGGCCGCTGTTTCGACCGGGCCTGGGAGGATTGCGGCCGGATCCTTTGCTTTCGTGACGATTGTCAACCCGGGGATCACGAAGGGTGCGAACGATAGACCGTGTTTTTTGCCCGTGGGGCATGGATGTCCATAACCCGTGCGTTTGCCCCGCCGGGCCGATGCGCGGTTGTATCGGCGATTTTCCACGATCCCTGTAAATTCGCCCGCCTGGCCGTGGTACGCCGCCTCTCGCCGAGAGGCGGCTCCGGGAAAACAAAACGGAAAACGGTAAAGTGACCCAGGAGAGGCCCGCCCCTCGGCGAGGGGCGGGCTACGCGTGAAAAAAGCGCGCCCGGAGATTTCCCGAGCGCTTGCCGGTACCGCTCAGGAACGGCGCAGCGAGGCGATTTCCCGGACCGCCGCGATGGCGGCCTGGATGTGCTCCTCGGTGTTGAACGGCCCGATACCGAAACGGACGGCGCCGTGGATGGCCTTGGTGCCCATCTGTTCGTGCACGAGCGGGGCGCAGTGCAGCCCGGTCCGGCAGGCGATGCCGTAGTCGACGTCCAGCATCGTGCCGGTGTCCATGGCTTCCATGCCGTTGATGTTGAAAGCCAGCACGCTGATGTGGTTCTCCAGGTCGTCCTGCACGTACAGGGTGACCCCGTCGATGGTCCGCAGACCGTCGCGCAGCATCCGGTTGAGCCGGGTTTCGTGTTCGTGGATCTTGTCCTGGCCCTGTTTCTGCACCCACTCCACCCCGGCCTTGAGCCCGGCGATGCCGGCCACGTTCGGCGTGCCGTATTCGAGACGGTAGGGGTATTCGTCCAGGTGGCGGCGCACAGCCGAGCGCACGCCCGTGCCGCCGGCCCGGGTGTGGCGGATTTCGACGCCTTCCCGCACGTACATCCCGCCGATGCCGGTGGGGCCCATCAGCGACTTGTGCCCGGTGAAGGCGATGACGTCCACGTTCTGGGCCTGGATGTCGATGGGCAGCATGCCGGCCGTCTGCGAGGCGTCGATCAGGAAGGTGATCCCCCTTTCCCGGCACCGCCGGCCGATCTCGGCGATGTTCTGCACCACGCCGATGACATTGGAGCCGTGGTTGACGACCACCAGGCGGGTGTTGGGGCGGAAGGCCCGGGACACGTCGTCGGGGTCGATGAACCCCTTGGCGTCGAACCGCAGGTAGTCCACCTCCGCCCCTTCTTCCGAAAGGTGGTACAGGGGGCGCAGCACCGAATTGTGTTCCAGGGCGGTCGTGATGGCGTGCTCGCCCGGCTTCAGCAGGCCGAATATCGCCAGGTTGAGGGCGTCGGTGGAGTTGTAGGAGAATACCAGTCGGTTCGGGTCCGTCCCGTTGAAGAACCGGGTCAGCAGCCGCCGGGTTTCCTCGACCATTTCCCCCGCTTCCATGCACATGTCGTAACCGGAACGCCCGGGGTTCACCCCGAAGTTGCGGTAGAAATAGTCCATGAAAGTGTAAACTTCTTCCGGTTTCGGAAAGGAGGTGGCGCCGTTGTCCAGGTAGATGAGGTTTGCCATGGAATGCTCCTCGGAGGGGGATTTCGGTCTCGCCGGATTGCGAAATAGATGAAAAATAAAAGAGTTTGTCCGTATCGCGGCCGAATACGGATTGTAAACCATCCCGTGATTGTTTCAACTAAAAACTGTGTGGTTCCGGGTCCGGTTCGGGGGAATTTTTCGTGGTTTCGTATAGGCGGGCGCCGATGAAGATTTCCACCAGGTTCGGGTCCAGACCGCCGGTGGAGGCCTCGGCCCGGAGGATCTCCAACGCTTTGGACGCGGGGATGGCTTTCTTGTAGGGGCGGTCGGCGGCCGTCAGGGCGTCGAACATGTCGCACACCGCCATGATCCGGGATTGCAGGGGGATCTGGGTGGCCTTCATGCGGAGGGGGTAGCCGGACCCGTTGACCCGTTCATGGTGCATGGCCGCGATGAGAGGGACCCCGGCGAAATCGCTGCCCCAGGGGATCTGCCGCAGGAAGTTCGCGGAATGGACGACGTGCCGCTCGATTTCCTGGCGTTCGGCTTCCGTCAGGCTCCCCCGGCTGATGCGCAGCGCTTCGATTTCCTTGGGCGACATGAGGTTCTTCTCGTCGCCGACGGCATCGAAGTAGGTTTTCCGCTCGAGTTCCTCGAGCCGGGCCGACACTTCCTGCTCGAGCACGGTCGGCCGGCAGGCTGTCTGGACCAGCAGGCGGCTTTCCTCCAGGGCGGCCTTTCTCTCCTCGAACTCCCTTTCCAGTTCCTTTCGGATATCCTCCGGCACCTGGCAGCCCTTGTCCTGGAGCACCCGCAATTCTGTCCGCACCGCTTCCAGCGCCAGCGACAGGAAGGCGCTTTCGAAGCGCTGGAAGACCAGCGCCTTCTCCTCGGGGTACAGTTTCTCCGGTTTCTGCAGCACTTCCTCGCGGACGCCGATCTTGCCGAAGTCGTGGAGCAGGCAGGCGTATTCCAGCTCCTTTTTCTGGGAGGGGTGGAAGAAGATGTCCTGGAACGGGGCCTCGTTGCAGCGGTGAACCTCGTCGGCCAGCAGGAGGGACAGTTCCGTCACCCTCTTCGAATGGCCCATGGTGGAGGGGTCCCGGGATTCGATGGCGGTGATGGCCGCCCGCACCAGCCCCTCGAAGAGGTCCCGGACCTCGTCGTACAGCCGGGTGTTCTCCAGCGCGATGCCGGCCAGCGAGGCCAGGGCGCGGCAGATGTCCTCGGAGCGGCGGTCGAAGGGCAGGACGTGGCTCCGGAAATCCTCGGGCGTCCGCAGCAGTACCGTCGGCGACTTTTTCCGGTTGATGAGCTGCACGACGCCCACGACGAAGGCGTTCTTGTCGAGAAGCGGCACGGTGAGCATGGAATGGGACTCGTACCCCGTCATCCGGTCGAAGCTGCGGTCGTGCCGCCAGCCGTTGCGCACCATGTCCTCGTCGTCGTACAGGTCCGGCACGTTGATGGAGGAGATGTTCAACACCGCCTGGCCGACGATGGATTCCCCCGAAATCTCCAAATTGAATTCGCTGAAATCAACCTGCACGGAATCGTTCTGGCTGCATTTGAAGCGGAGGCAGGAAAGATTTTCCGGCGCAAGGCTTCGGTCGATGACGTACAGCGACCCGGCATCGGCCCCCGTGACATGACGGCAGGTGCTGAGAATGGTCGCCAGCAGGCGATCCATGTCGCGCTCGGCGTGGATTTGGCTCGAGAGGGCCAGGATCTCTTCCAGTTCCATGCGGCTCCTGGCCCCACCCTTCCCCCAGCCGGGGGACTCTGCGGATTCCGCTGACAGAAGGGGGGAGAAGCTGAACTCCACCTCCTCGTCGGACAGGGGCAAGCGAAGCCAAAACTGCGATTTCTGCGGCGGGACACGGGTCAAATGCACCAGGTCGCTTTCCCGGCCGAGGAGATAGGTCCGCAGGACCTGTTCCTCGGCGCCGGCCAGGTGTTCTCCCCGCTGCCAGGCCGGCGGCCAGACATAGCGCAGGGAGGCCCCCTCGTTCCCCACCTCCACCGTGTCGGCGGTTTCGGCGAGGAGGCGCAGGTCGCCGGCCTGATCTCTCTTCCGCACGAATGCGATGAATTCGTCCTTCGTGTTCATTGCGAAACAGCCCTTCGGTCCGGTTCGTCTGGCGGTCGATATCGGTTTGTCTGACTCGTTCGATGCGGCGTAGTCGGAAAGGGATTTCGGGGAAAGGGCGACTCGGGGCCCGGATGGTCACTCCACTTCCCAGGATTCGAGAACGCCTTGGGTCACAATGGTTTCCCCGGTGGGAATGCCGTTTTCCTCGCCTCCCACCAGGCACAGCCGGAAGGCTACGGGGCTGCCCTTGCGGACGTGATCCGGCAGGTCGGCTTTTTTCGTGTATCGGCGAATGCCCACCACAGCGTAGAAGGGGTCGCTGGGAATCGACCGCTCCTCCCCCTCGCGGGTCTGGACCACTCTCCGGGAAGTGACGTAATAGACCTTCATGCCGTGGGATTTGCCCTCCATGGCGTTCCAGACCCGGAACCCGGTGGGGTGCAGCTCGTACACGCTGCAGACGGCCGGGAACTCCTCGTCATACCGGAGTTCCGAAGTGGTCATGCGCAGCAGGACCCTCCGGCATCTCTTCGGGAGGGGCATGATCGCTTCCGTCGAATACTGTTTGCGGCGCTTGACGGCCAACAGGGCCCCGCCGAAAAACAGCCCGCCCAGGCCCGACCAGAAAGTCAGCGGCTTCCAGTTTTTTTTCAAGTATTCCTTCATGTGACACCTCAAATGGGCGAACGGTCGTTTTCGGCCGCCGTCACGCCACCCTTGCCCGGCCCGCCTCGTCGCCCCCTCGCTTCTCGCCCGGCCGGCAGCGGGCTAACCGACATCAAAACTCTCCCATGGCAGCTGCGCTTCCGTTTCGTTCTCGGGAAACAGGTCCGCGGCCATGCGGCCCGTGCGGATGCGGATGGTTTCGTGGAGGGAAGGGAGCCCCCCCTCCGTCTGGTCCACGGTGATCTTCTCCACCCGGTGCATCGGGAAGAAGGTGATCGACAGCGTGGGCGCCTCGTCGCCCTGGCGGAAGCCGAAATCCAGCCATTCCTCCAGGTTTTTCAAGCCGGCGCCCGAGGTCCAGATGCCCGACGTGGAGCAGCCGTGCAGGATGCCCCAGAATTTTTCGCGGGGGCTTTGCAGGTAGACGACGACGAAAAGGGGGGGCGTTGCCCGTCGCCGGCCCGCCGGGGCTTCAGGCTTGCGGACGGCGGTTTTCCGGCGCACGGCGGGAAGGTTCGCATCCGTCTTCTTCCGGGCGACCATGGCTACACCTCCAGGGCCAGCAGGGCGTCGTTGAGGCGGCTGACCGCTTCCCTCGACGTCCCTTCCGCGTAATACCGCAGCACGGCGTCCGTTCCCGAGGCGCGCAACTGGAACCAGGCCCCGTCGAATTCGACGAGGGTGCCGTCGCCCGCCCAGTAGACGTCGACCAGGGGCGGCAGGGCGTAGCCCGCGCCGATCTTCTCCTGAAGCCGTTGGCCGATGTCGTTCGGCGTCGCTCTCCCCGCCGCGACTTCATCCGCCAGCGCTCGGAAGAACCCGACCGTCCGGTCTTTGCGCAGGTTGCCGGCCCGCTGGGCCTCTTTCCGGGCTTCCCCTTTCAAGGCCTCGTCGAACAGGGTCACGTCCCTCCGTTCATAGAACCGGTGCCGGATCCCGTAGTTGTCCAGGCGATCGAGGTAGTACTCGGCAAAACTGCTCCCCTGCAGGTGGAGCGTGGCCGCCAGCGCCAGGGCGATCAGGCCGACCTGGAAACCGTCTTTCTCCTTCAGGGCCAGCATCCTGTTCTGGCCGGAGCGGCTGGCGAGGGGTTCGATGCCGCCCATGGCGGCGCCCCCGCTTTCTTCCGCCATGAGCATGACCCGGGTGCCGGCGAGGAAATCCTGTTTCCGCCCCCGGACGTCGACCAGCGTCCAGTGCGGCGCGCCCGAGCGCCCCTGCTCTTCCAGGGCGGCGCAGGCATTGCCGAAATGCTTGAAGCCGACCGGGGTCCGGAAAACCGGCACCCCGAAGCGTTGCGCCAGTTCACCGAGAGACCGGCTGGTGGGGAATGTCTCCATCACCACCCAGGGGGTTCCCGCCGCGGGCCCCGCCCCCTCGGCTTTCAGGCCTTCCAGCCGGTGGCAGAGGAGCATGAAGTAGATCTGATTGGGTTTGAAGTACACGAGGATCCGGCCGTCGCGGCCGGCTTCCGTTTCCAGCCCGTTTTCCAGCGCACGGGACTCCAGGGAAGCGGGGGCCGTGGTCACCATGTTGAAGCGGTCGCCGTCCGGGTCCCAGATGAAAAAAACGTCCGCCTCGCCGGACAGCAGGGCCTGTTGCGCCCCCACGTTCCGGTAGATCTGCCATTTCCCGGGATCCACGCCGTGGTTGGCTCCCTCGACCTGCCCGATGCCGTGGTATTGCGCATTCTCCTCGAAGTAGCGGTAGCGCACGATGCCCTCCGGGCCCGGGGGAATGCCGAGCGCCCGGAAGAGAAGGCGGGAGTTGCGCCCCATGGATCCGCCTTCCGGGCAGAACACGGCCCGGAACCCCTTCTGCCCGGCGGCGTGGATGGAGGCCAGCATGTCTTCGGTCACGATGGAGCGCAGGGACTCGGCGTAGGCGGAGGCCACGCGGAAATCCCTCCGGATCAGCGGGGAGTCGGAAGGCGCCAGCTCGATGGCCAGGGGGCGGCCCGCCATGATGCCGGCCACGATTTCCCGGACCGCCCGCTCCACTTCCTGGGCTTGCTCCAGCAGTTGCATGCCCAGACCATCCATGGGTTTGCGCCCGCCCTTGTAGAATTGAGAATGGCTCGACGTGAAGTTTTCTCCGCCGGCCAGTTCCTCGTAGAAAACGCCGAAAGAGGACATCCAGATGGGCGTGGTGCGGATCGGCCCGTCCTCGTCGCTTTCGCCGGCCAGGCGGCAGGCGATTCCCTTGGCGGCGTAAATGCGGGCGGCGAGGTCGATGTGCTCCTGGGTCCAGGCCCGGACCTCCCCTCCGATGTGCACCGTGTCGCCTGGCCGGAAGAGCCGCGATTCGGCTTCGGTGATCACGGCCATGGTCAGGGGGTTGAAGGGAACGCCGGGGTCGAAGAGGTTCTCGGTGTTTTCCAGGTCGCGGTAGCCGGCGGTGCCGAGGGCGAAAGCGCCGGCCCACTCGCCCAGCCCGTACTCGCGGGCCAGGGCGGAATCGACGACGATGGTTTCGGACCGTCGGGCAAATGGTTCGAAAAGGGGTTGCGTCGACATGGGCGCCTCCATCAGACGATTTCGACGGGGGGCGGGCCGATCAGCTCGTTCAGCAGGGCCTCGACCTCTTCTTTCGGGCAGGTCCGCACGGTGGCGATTTCGGAGATCACCAGCGAGCGGACCTTGTCGCACATCCGCTTCTCCCGGAAGGAGAGCGGTTTCGACCGGGAAATGAGCGTCAGGACGTGCAGGACCTGAATGGCGTCGTCCAGCTTTCCGCTCTTCAGCAGCTCCGTGTTCTCCTTGAACCGCGCCTTCCAGTCCCGCACCGGCCCGGCCGAATCCTGGCCCCGGGCGCGCAGCCGCGTGAGGATGCGCTCGACCTCGAGGGGCGGGGTGGGCGGCCTGAGCCCGATGGTGTCGGCGTTGTCGATGGGGATCATCACCCGGGAACTCGTTTCCTGGAGCAGAACGTGGTACACCTCGACCTCGTGTCCCGCCACATGCTGTTTCCCGGCAGCCTCCACCACTCCCAGTCCCTGGTTGGGATAGATGACCAGGTCTCCAACCTTGAAATCGCTCATGATTCTCCTTCGGCGACAGCCGGGCGAAGCCCGGGCCTTCGGCGGGGCGCCCCGCCCGCAAGTCGGCCAGGCTTCATATGAAAACGCGGTAGTCCATCTCGGGAAAGATGGAATCCTTCCACTCCATTTCGCTGACGACGGTCTCGTCCACGGCCTCGTGGAGGATCGCCTCGTAGAGGGCCGTGAAGCGGTGAACGTGGTCCTTGAATCGTTTCACGGCGTACGGGACGGTCGTTCCGGTGGTCATGATGAACGCCCAGTCGCTGCTTTGCGCCAGGAAAAGCTCCCGGGCCGCCTGGTTGAGCGCCCGGCGGAGGAGGCCCTCGGCGTTGGGGAAGCGGTGGACGAGGTCGACCATGCGGTTTTCGGCCATGTGCAGGTGACGGTACATCCAGCAATTCTTCCCGTTGACCCAGGTGCCGCCGTACCCTTCCGCCCCCCAGCTGGAAAGGGTGGGGGTCTGCAACTGCCGGACCGGGTGCAGGTCCAGGTATTCGGGGGCGGTGACCATGCGGATGGTTCTCTGGTCGAAGAGAAGCTTCCGGATCAGGTACTCGAAGAACATCGTCCCCTCGAACCACCAGTGGCCGAAAAGCTCGGCGTCGAAGGGCGTGGTCACCAGCGGCGGCAGGCCGGCCGAAACGCTGCATACCCGCTGGACCTGGGCGATCCGCTTGGCGACGAAGTCCGCCGCGTGAACCGCCGCCCGCTCCAGCCCGTCGCGGGGTACGTACCACTTCTTTTCCCCGAGGTTCTCGGTGCCGGTCACCTTGTGGTACTTGATGCCGACGTTCCGGCGTACGCCGTCCGAGTGGAGGTAGGGGCGGATGTACTCGTAGTCCGCGTCGTAGCCCAGGTCGCGATAGAATTCGCGGTAGGCGGAGTCTCCCGGATACCCCCGCTGGGCGCTCCAGACCTCCTCGCTGGCTTCCCGGTCCCGCGGGAAGGCCATGACCCCCGAGGGGCAGCGCACCGGGGCGAAGGACCCGTTCTCGGGGCGGGGTTCCCCGAACAGGATCCCGTGCGTGTCCATGAAGAAGAACCGGAGCCCGTTGCGGGCCAGGATGTGGTCGTCGCCGGGGGCGTAGCCGCATTCCGACAGCCAGATCCCGTTGGGGGCGCGGCCGAAATGCTTGCGGTAGTTGGCCACGGCCGCCCGGATCTGGGCTTCCTTGCAGAGCGGGTTCTGTATGGCCGGCAAAAAGGCGTGC
>CAYTBK010000012.1:16339-18844 GCA_964436005.1 uncultured Acidobacteriota bacterium | reverse complement strand
CCGGATCTGGGCTTCCTTGCAGAGCGGGTTCTGTATGGCCGGCAAAAAGGCGTGCGTGGCCGGGCTGGTCAGGATCTCCAGGCAACCCGCGTCCTGGTGGTCCCGGAACGCGCTCAGGAGGTTGCGGCCGCAGCGCTCGAAGATGTTTCTGGCCTTGGTGAAATGGTCCAGGTACATGCAAGCGCTGTCCTGGACGTCGGCCATGCCCCTTGTCCGCGCGACTTCCTTCTCGGCGAGCTCGATCATGCGGCCGATATGCTGGAGGTAGCGCTCCTGGAGAAGCGGGTCGGCCAACATCTCCGAGAGCGTGGGGGAGAGCCCGATGGTCAGCCGGAAGGGGAGGCTTTCGGCGCGCAGCCGGTCCAGCACGTCGATGAGGGGGATGTATGTTTCGCTGACGGCCTCGAAGAACCAGTCCTCCTCCAGGAAGTCGGCATGCTCCGGATGCCGGACGAAGGGCAGGTGCGCGTGCAGGACGAGGTTGAGATATCCTTCCGCCATGGGCCCCTCACTCTTCCCTGTCCCGCTGCCGGCAGGCCGTCCCGGAGGAGGCGGCCGAGCGCGGCAGGTAGGTGCCGAAAGAAGAGGCGCCGCCCAGGCAGAGCCCGAAACGGGCTTCGAACGCGCCCTGGTCCTGGCTGGAGCCGTCCAGGATCGGCCCGTGCATTTCCACCGGGAAGTAGCGTTTCAAGATGTACTCCTCGAAAACGGTCATGGGGATGCGCCCCTGCAGGCGCCGGACGACTTCCCGCAGCCCGTCGGGCAGGTACCGGTACAGGTATTCGGGCAGGGTGAACTTCTGGTCGAACTGTTCGCACTGGCGAAGGATGTCCAGGAACTCCCTGTCGATGGGCGAGGCGCCCGAATAGCTCAGCAGGTGCAGGTAGCGCATGTTGTCGTCCTGCAGCAGGTCCGTGGATTCGATAGGCCAGGAAACCGTGTCCCGCGGGGTGACCACTTCCGACGAGGCCAGGATGGCTTCCTGGTGCCCGTCCGGATAGCGGACGTCCAGCGTCGTCCGGTACTGGTGGCAAGGCCTGACGTGCAGCCACCATTCCCGGGAGGCGCCGATGGAAATGGGAATCCTCGCCGTTTCCGTCAAGTCGTGGAGCACGAGGATGAGCCGGCAGGATTTTTCGGCGGGGACCCCGGGGGGGAAGAACCGCTCGAACAGGTAGTCCGAGAGCTCCCAGTAGCAGTACAGCCGGTACGGGTCCTGCACCATCAGCCGCAGGTAATTCTGGTGGTACAGGTCCTGGATGGGCAGCCCCCAGTCCCGGTACTCTCCGCCAGTTTCGCGTTCGGTGGAATCAGCCGGCTCGGGGGGGGGCGCATGGCGGACCCGGTCCTCCTTCGGGAGGGTTTCCAGGGGCAACGTTACCCATGAAGAATGTGTAGTCATGGGTTAACGACCCGTCCGGGGGGCGAATTCGATCGGCTCTTCCGCATATCCCGGCGGGGGCAGAAAGCGCGATTCGTCGATTCTGGCGGCGGCGTCGACCCGCACCGTTTCGGTGACGGTCCGGTTGCTCGCCCCGAAAATTTTGACCCGGTTTTCCACGCGCACGGGGAACAGCCGCCCCAGGGCCTTGAGCTTTTCGTTCATTTCGGCCAGGGCCGGGCTGAAGGCGGAGGCGGCCGCCGACATTTCGTAATAGCTCTCCACCGGAACCGGGATGTCGGCCGTGCACCAGAGGACCATGTCGGATTCCAGGTATCCCGTGGTCTTGACCACTACTTTCGTGCAGCGGTACGAGCCCACCGTGGCGGTTTCCCCGGTCAGCCGGACGTCGGTCTGGAATCTCAGGCCCTGGAAGACGTTGGCCACGTCGGCGGGGAAGACGACCGGCAGCGCCAGCACGGAGTAGGTTTTCCGGGCGTGGTTGACCAGGAAGACCTTCCCCTGGTCCCGGCGCACGATGACCGCGGAGTGCCCGGGCCGGTCCAGCGCCAGGCGGTCCTGTTCCAGCAGGAGGGTCTGCGTTTCCTGGCGGGGCGGTTGCGACTTCCCCGCCGCCGTCACCCCGTCCGACACGACCCTCTGTTCGATCACGACGCCGGCGCGGACGGAAATGCCCGTCAGCAGGGCCAGGCACGCCGCCGCCATCCAGATTTTTCGCTGCATCACGTCCCCCGTTCTGGTTCGGGTACCGGATTGAGCCGGATAACCCACGTTCATTGTAACAAATGCCCGGGGGGAATCACCAAAAAAATCGCCCGGGGCATTGCGGCCCCGGGCGATTCGTGCCCTTTTCGGGAAAGTGGTCAGATGATCACGGCATAGGCGCTCTGCAATTGCGACAGCGCCTTCATGGTGTTCAGGAAGGCCGGCCCGTAGGCCAGGGCGCTCTCGAAAGCGCTGTTCCCCATGAGCTGCAGGAACAGGCTGTTCTGGGCCAGGTTCTGGAAGGCCTCGTTCTGCATCAGGGCCAGGAAGGCCTCCGACTGCATCTGGCTGAGGACGATGGGGCCGAACTTGCTCAGCAGCGAGGACATGACGCCGGA
>CAYTBK010000012.1:0-16239 GCA_964436005.1 uncultured Acidobacteriota bacterium | reverse complement strand
CATGACCGCGGGGTTGGCCGTCAGGTAAACGAAGAACTGGGGGGCGTGCTGCTGAAAGGCGCTGTTGCCGATGAAGCTGCGCATTTCCTCGTTTTGCAGCGCGCTTTCAATGAGGCCGAAGTGTTGCTGGAACGTGGCGTTCTGCATCAGGGCCTGGAAGTCCTTGCTTTTCAAGAGGGCTTGAAAGCCTGCCCCGCCGAGGGTGTCGGCGAAGGCCGTGTTGTTGGCCAGGGTGGAGAACAGCGCCTGCCCGAAGAAGAGCGCCTGGAAGTTGTCGCTCTGCAGGAGGCTCTGGAAGGCGGCGTTGTTCTGCATGGCTCCGAAGCTGCCGAAGCAGTTCATGGCCGCCAGGAAGGCGTTGTTGTTAATGCATTGATGGAAGGAGGGATCAGCCATGCCGCACTGGAAGGCCTGCTGGCTCCACAGTGCCTGGAAGGAGGCGTTCTGCTGGAGATTGTTCCAGGCGGCCAGGACGATGGGGCCGAACGCCTGCAGCTTGACGTCGAGGGCCTTGGCGGCGATTCCCAATTTGGGGTTGTTGGACTCCATCTTGCCGCTGGCGGACTGGCTGTTCTGCAGGGCGTTATGGATCAGGAGCAGCATGCCGGAATTGGCGGAAACCGGCAGGCTGCTCTGCTGCTGGGCCACGTTGACGATGATCGGGCCGTACGCGCTCTGGTACGCGTTCCGGATGGCCGCCTCTATCCCCAGGTTGGACATGATCAGCTGGAAATCCTTGTTTTTTAGGATGTTCTGGAAATCCTGCGAGCGGATGATGTTCTGGTAGGCGCTGCCGTTGACCAGCATCTGCTGGAAGGCGTCGTTCTTCAGGAGCGCGAAGAAGGCGGTCGAGTCCTTCATCCCGGCCTGGAAGGTCTCGTTCGCGCAGAGGCTCTTGTATTCGGGCGTCTTGGTCCAGCGCAGGAACGCTTCCGCGTTCAGGGTGGACGGCGCCTGGGCCTCGAGCGCCTCGGGCTTCACCTGGGCCTCGCGGTAGACATCCCGTTTCCCGATGGCGCCTTGGGTGTAGGCCGTGTCGAGCGGCGGGTAGACCACCGCCACGTAGACGGCCGCGGAGGCCAGCAGGGCGAACGTGGCCGCCAGGGCAACGAAGTGGTTCATGGGGAATCGCGATGGAAATGTCATCTTGCCTCCTTTTTCGGCTCCCGATGCGCGCGAGTTCGGCGCAAGGGCCTCACATTGCATGGAATCTTCGCCATGGGGGGCACGCCAGGCCCACCAGGCCCGCCAACCGGAGCGCGGCGCCGGTACGGCTTCCAGGTCGCCGGCCGAAAGCCCTTTCTTCCATCGGAGGGAAGCGAGGATCCTTTCTTCCAGCCCCTGGGGCGTTTTTACGTCCTTCGACTTGGCCAGACGGTCGTACAGGGCGCGGTGGTTCTGCCACTGTGCCGCGATCTGCGGGTCCTTCGCGGCCAGCGCCTGCAAGCGGGCTTCTTCGCCGGGCCCGGCCTCGCCGTCGAGCACTCTCCAGATCAGTTCTTCCGTTTCGTTCCGATCCTGCATGACGGCATGCCCTCCAGAATTTCACCTTAAAATATCACAGTTCGGCGAAAAGGTTGGCCCCGCGTTGACACTTCCCCCGCGGCAACATCCCGGACGTCGCCGGGTGATCGGGGGCCGGCGGCCGGTCCCGCGGCTGCCCGGGCGGGGGCGCCCGGTGGGGAAATGCGGACGACCGCTTCTAGGCCCTGAATTTCGCCGCGATATGCTGGGTCAGCAGGTCGAGCGCCATGCGATTTTCCACCCCGGTGGGTACGATCACGTCGGCGTACCGCTTGCTCGGTTCCACGAATTCCAGATGCATGGGACGGACCGATTCCAGGTACTGTTCGATGACGTTTTCCACGCTGCGCCCGCGCTCCTTGACGTCCCGGGTGAGGCGGCGGAGGATGCGGATGTCGGCGTCGGTGTCGACGAAAACCTTGACGTCCAGGTGCTCGCGGAGTTCCGGCAGGGCGAACAGCAGCAGCCCTTCCAGGATGACCACGGAGCCGGGCCGGACGGGCTCGGCCCAACCGGTCCGGTCGGATATGGTGAAATCATAGATGGGTTTGCGGATCGGTTCGTTCCGGTGCAGGGCCGCCAGGTGGTCGGCCATGAGCTCCAGGTCGAAGGCGTCGGGATGGTCCCAATTCACGGCGTTGGTGCCGAAACGCGCCTTGACGACTTCCAGGGGCGCGTAGTAGGCGTCCATGTCCATGTAGAGGGCTTCGATGCCCTTCCGCTTGATGCGGCGCAGAATCTCCCGGGCGATGGATGTCTTCCCGCTGCCGGACCCCCCGACGATACCGATCAGCCAGGGTCTGGACGACGCCGGCGTGGCAGAGGGTTCCGCATGGACTGCGTCATGATTCCCGGCTTGCCTCATGGCTCCTCCTTGCCCCCGTCGGGTTTCGTCCCGCCCGCCGGTTCTTCCCTGATTCGGGAAGGCAATTCTGCCCCAGGAGACGGGTAAAATCAACCGTGAAGTCCCCGTCTTTTCGGGTTTGCCCGGAAGGGGCAGTCGGGTAGAATAGGGGGGAATCACCTGCAAACCACCCAAGGAGGATGCCATGAAGCATGCCCGTTCCCTTGCGCTTCCCGGCGCGGTCGCCGTTCTCCTGCTCCTGGCGGCGGCGTGGGCCGGCGCCCAGGCGGCCAAACCCGTCGTTCCCGTCCCCCCGGAGTTCCAGAAAGTCAAGGACCTGCCCGGGGAAGACCCTTTCTGGGTCTATCGTCCGACCTTTTCGCCGGATGGCAAGGCGGCGGCCGGTTTCATGCACTCCTCGCACAAGATCGTCGTGTGGGACCTGGCGACCGGCGCCGTCATCCACGAGGTGGAGGAGAGCGTGCACGGGATGCCCGCGCTGGACGGCTACGAGTTCAGCCTGGACGGCAAGTGCCTGCTCCTCCTCTACCGCGACCTGCCCCTGAAGTTCCTCGACTTCGCGGCGAAGAAGGTGGTGCGGGAGATCCCCATCGCCGCGGACCCGCGCAAGGTCTACGACTACGCCTTCAGCCCCGACATGAAACTTCTCGCCGTGGCCACCGGCAACGGGATCAAGGTCTGGGACGTCGCCGCCGGGACGCTGTACAAGTCCTTCCTCCCCGGCCAGGTGGTCGGGGGCCTGGACATGCACTTCTTCAAGAACGAGAAGGGCGAAATCGTCCGGCTCATCGCCTACGGGCTGCTGCTCCGCGGCGTCTCCGCGAATTTCCGGGACGCCGCCGGCGTCATCAACCTGGATACCGGGGCCGTCACCGCCGTCCTCAACGACGTTCCCGCCGAGAAGGTGGCCGCGGCCGACATGATGTTTCTCTGGCCCCGTTTCGAGACCGGTGCGGGCAGCCTGCTCGTCGCCTACTCGGCCATCCCGCCGAAAGTGAAGGCCGGGGTCTACCTGGTCGACACCCGGACGGGAAAGTACCGGACCCACTGCGAACTCGACCAGCTCGTGCTTTCCTACAGCCTGTACTACCTCTGGAAGCCCTTCTACGGGTTCATCGTCTGCAGCAAGGACATGATGGCCAACCCGTACAAGACGGCGGCCGAGTTCCTCGTGGTGTCCCGGGAGAAAGGCCTGACCGTCATGGACCGGACCCGGGAGGACGTCCTGCCGGTCCAGTCGTTGACCGTCAGCCGGGACCACGGGTGGGCGCTGATCTCGCGGAAGGCTTCCCAGAGCGAGCCCAGCCGCGTCGGCCTCTACCGGCTCGTGCCCAAGAAGCCGCAATAGCGTTTCCCCGAGGCGGGTATTTCCCGGGCAAGCGCCCGTTGCCGGCGCTTTTTGTGGTATGATGTGCATCCAAACCCCGAACGGAGAGGGAAGAGATGGAAGTTCAGGTAGTAGGGACGACGCCGGGCGAATTCTCCGACCGGTTTCTGCTCAGCACGTACGTCGTCAACGGCGAGATCGCCGTGGACGCCGGCTCCATCGGTCTCGGCCTCTCCCCGGAGGAACAGCGGGCCATCCACACGATCATCATCACCCACACCCACATCGACCACATCGCTTCTCTGCCTCTCTTCGTGGTGGAAAACAACGGCGCCCGCGAACACCCCCCGGTGGTCCACTCCACGGCCCACAACCTGGCCATGCTGCACAAACACCTTTTCAACAACGTGTTCTGGCCGGATTTGCAGAGCATTTCGGAGGATTTCTTCGTCACCCGGGCCGTGGAGCCCCACTGCACGGTTGCAGCGAAGCGGTACGAGTTCCACCTCTTTCCCGTCAATCATCCGGTCCCCACGTGCGGAGTCGTTCTGCGGGACACCTCCAGTCACGAGGAAGTGATTTTTTCCTCAGACACTTCCCTTTGCGACGCCCTCTGGATGGAGGCCAACCGCCTTCCCCACCTGAAGGGCATCTTCGTGGAGGTGTCCTTTCCCGACTCCCTCAAGGACCTGGCCTTGTCCACCGGCCACCTGACCCCCTCCCTCCTGGCCGGCGAACTCAAGAAGCTCCGCCGAAAGGCGCCGCTGCTCATCACCCATTTCAAAGCACAGTATTTCCGGCAAATCCAGGAGGAACTGGCCCGCATCGAAGGGATCAACTTCCGGATGTGCCACGCGGGAGAGAGGTTCTGCCTTGAATGAAAAGCCACTCCTCGAATACCAGGTAGCGGATCAGAAGCGCACGTACGTCCTCACCCGGCAGACCACGGTCATGGGGCGGGCCCCCGACTGCGACCTCGTGCTCCCTTACCCCATGGTTTCCCGCCAGCACGCCCAGCTGGTCCAGGAAGGGGGGACGTTCTACGTGCAGGACCTCCGGAGCGCCAACGGCACCTTCGTCAACGACGATTCCGCCGCCGAACGCCGCGCCCTGCAGGACGGGGACAAGATCCGGCTGGGGGAGTTCACCCTCCTGTTCCGGGCCCCGGTGACCAAGCAGGTGGTGCTGTCCGACGACTACGACATGGACGCCGGCATGACCATCTCCGTTCCCATCGCCCGGCTCGCCGCTTCGGGCATGCTGTCCACCGGCCCCCAGGCCCGCGACCCCCACGAGATGGTGCAGATCGTCTTCAACGCCGCCAAGAGCCTGGTCGGCTCGGCCTCCCTGGACGAAGTCCTGGAAAAGGCCATGAACCTGGTGTTCGAGTACCTGAAGCCGGACCGGGGCCTGCTCATGCTCTACGACGAGAGCGACTCCCAGCTGGCGACCCGGGTGGTCAAGCACGGCAAGCGGAGCGCCGGCGGGAACCTGAGCTTCTCCCGGACCATCGTCAACAAGGTGTTCCAGGAAGGCGTCTCCATCCTCACCGCCAACGCCATGCACGACCAGCGCTTCACCACGAACGAGAGCATCATGATCCAGCAGATCCGCTCCTGCATGTGCGTGCCGCTGTGGGACGAGCGGAAGACCATCGGCATTCTCTACGTCGATTCCCTCATTCACGAGAACCTCTTTCAGCAGCGGGACCTGGACCTCATGGCCACCATCGCCGTCATCTCCGCCGTGGCCATCGAGCAGTACCGCCTCAACGACGTCATCAGCCGGGAAAAGGCCATTCGCGGGCGCCTGGAGCGCTACCACTCGCCTTCGGTCATCAACCGGATCATCGGGGGCGGCGGAGAGAACCTGCTGAAGACGGAAGAGCGCGAAATCACGGTCCTGTTCGCCGACCTGGTGAAGTTCACCACCTTCTCCGAGCGGATGGAGCCGGCGGAGGTGGCCAACGTCCTCAACACCCACTTCACGGCCATGACCGACGCCATCTTCCGCTACGAGGGCACGTTGGACAAGTACATCGGCGATGCCGTCATGGCCATCTTCGGTGCGCCTTTCGCCCAGGCCGACCACGCCCGGCGGGCCGTGTCCGCGGCCGTGGAGATGTTCACGGCCATGGCGGAGATCAACGCCGGGGGGCGGCTGCCGGTCCCGCTGCAGATGCGCATCGGCATCAACAGCGGCAGGGTGGTGGCCGGCGACATCGGGTGCGAGAAGCGCATGGACTACACGGTGCTCGGCTCGACGGTCAACATCGCCTCGCGCATCGAATCCTCCGTGGCCAAGGCCGGCGAAATCGTGATCGGCGAGCGGACCCGCGCCCTGATCGGCAACCTGTTTCCCGTGATCCCCCTGGGCCCCATCTCGCTGCGTGGCCTGAGCACGCCGATGGAACTGTTCCGCGTGGACCAGGCGAGAGGAAACGACTGAAGCGGGGGCAGCACAACCATTCCTGGAAGCGATCATGGCGGAAGTGGGCGACATCATTCGGGAGTACCAGCTGGAGGCTTTTATCGGACGCGGCGGGATGGCCTCGGTCTGGAAAGCGCGGCACCAGCTCCTCGACCAGGTCCGGGCCATCAAGATCATGGCCGAGCACCTCCGCGACGACCCGGGCTTCGCGGACCGTTTCCGGTCCGAGGCCGTGCACATGGCCCGGCTCGACCACCCGAACATCCTGGGCATCCTGGAATTCTTCGCCGACCGGGGGCGGTTCTGCATCGTCATGCCCTTTGTCGAGGGGCGTTCCCTGGAACTTTTCCTGAGCCTGGAAAGCCCCCTGGAAAACGGCCGGGCCATCGGCATGGCCAGGTCCGTCCTCGACGCGCTCGGCTACGCGCACGGACGGGGGCTGGTGCATCGCGACGTCAAGCCCTCGAACATCCTCATCGACAACGGCGGGAAGGTGCTGCTTTCGGATTTCGGCATCGCCCTGGCCGTGGGCGAGGAGCGGAAGACCCGCGTGGGCTCGTCCATCGGCACCCCGCAGTACATGAGCCCGGAGCAGATTTTCCGCCCGCGGCTGGTGGACAGCCGTTCGGACATCTACTCATTCGGCTGCGTCCTCTACGAAATGCTCACGGGGCACACACCCTTCTCCTACGCGGAAGGGGAATCCAGCCAGAACGTGATGTTCAAGCACGAGCTCGAGCCGGTCACTCCGCCTTCCCAATGGAAACCGGACCTGCCCTCCTGGTTGGGCCAGGCCCTCCTCAAGGCCCTGGCCAAGAAGCCGGAGGAGCGTTTCTCCACTTGCGCCGAGTTCGCCGCGGCCCTCGAATGTCCGGCGCCGGTCCGGCTCGTCGACACCCTGCCGGTCCGCACGCCGCCCCCGCTGCCGGCTCCGCCGCCCGTCCCCCGGGCGTCTTCCGCGCCCCAGGTTCGGCCTGTGTCGCCCGCCTCCCAGGTCCCCCCGCCACCGGCACCGCTGCCGGCCCAGCCTCGGCCGACGGTCGGGCCCCGGCGCCCGGCCGCTCCGCCCGGCGCCAAGACCCCGTCGAAACCGGCGCCGGCGGCCCGTTCGGCCTGGGTGGTCCTGACGGTGGCGGCCGCCGTCCTTGTTACTCTCACCGTCGTCCTGGTCGTCCTGCTGCGGGGGAAGGGGGAAGCCCCGGCGCCGCCTTCCGGCGGCGTGACGCCCGCCGGGCTTCCGCAGCCGCCGGCCGGGGTGCCGCGCACGCCGGGCCCCACCATCGGGAAACCGTACACGAACTCCTTCGGGATGGTCTTCCTGGCCATTCCGCCGGGCACCTTCACCATGGGCAACGAAGGCCAGGAGAACGAGAAACCCGTCCACTCCGTGCGTCTGACGGCTCTGGTCTGGGTGCAGAAGACCGAGGTCTCCGTCGGACAGTTCCGCCAGTTCGTCCAGGAAGCGGGGTACCGCACAGAGGCAGAAAAGGCGGGGTTCGCCTACCAGGTGCAGAACGATAACTGGGTCCGGACGGACGGCCTCTCCTGGACCCGCCCCGGCTTCGAGCAGACCGACGAATGCCCGGTCACCTGTGTGACCTGGAACGACGCCAAGGCTTTCGCCACCTGGCTGTCCAAGAAGGAGGGCCGCACCTACCGACTGCCCACCGAGGCCGAGTGGGAATACGTGGCCCGCGCCGGGACTGCCGACCTGTGGCCTTTCAGCGGCGGCGAGGGGGGGCTGACCGGCTACGCCTGGGTCCGGACCAACGCCGAGGGTCGGCCGCACCCCATCGGGCGCCTGCTGCCCAACGCCTGGGGCCTGTTCGACACCCTGGGCAACGTCTGGGAGTGGTGTGCAGACTTCTACGCGGAAAGCTACTCGCTGGTCCCGCCGGTGGACGACCCCCGGGGGATCGCCGCGGGGGACAAGCGGACCATCCGGGGGGGAGGCTGGAACGACCTGCCCGCCGACGCGCACCCGTACACCCGTTGGGGCATCGCCCCCGACTGCGCTCTGAACGACACGGGCTTCCGCCTGGTGCTCGTTCCCTGACGGAAGGGAACCGCATGGATTTCATCCACATCCCGGGCGACGAGGTCCAGGGGGAAGACGTCTATTTCGGCCGCTACACCCTTCGGCCCGGCCGGACCTACCTGGTGCACGACCCGCTCGCCGACGCGGCCACGGCGCAGGGCTGGGGGCGAAGGGTCGGGCCGCCCGACGGTTTCCGCATGATGGACGAGACGTTCCTGCGGCCCCACGACGAGCCTGTGCCCATCCTCGTCGTTTTCGCCGGCTTCCTGGGCGACGCCGTGGGGGCTTCCGTCCTGTTCGCGGAACTCGAAAAGACTTTCCGCTTCCGGGTGGACGTGGCCTGCCGGGAGGAGATCCTGCGGGACGTCCTCCAACCACTCGGCTTTCCGGGGATGCGGGTGCAGTTCCCCATCGACGCAGACCGGCTCGGCGGGTATGCCGCCGTGCACACGGACCTGGGCCGTTTCGTTCCGGCCGAGGCCCGCCGGTCCTGCTGGAACCGCCCGCTGCTGCCCGACCTCCTTTCCTCCCACCGCCTCGAGGGCATTTTCCCGCTCCCGCGCTACCGGATCCCGAAGGAGGTGACGCGCGATTTCCGCTTTCCCCGCTCCCGGGGGCGGCGGGTCGGCATCGCCCTGGACTCGCGGGGGATCACGCGCCGCTTCCCGCCCGCGGAGGCGTCCGCCGTGGTCCGGACCCTGCTGGAGCGGGAGATGGAAGTGCACGCCCTGCACTACACGTCCTGGCCGTCCCTGGAACCCTTCCGCTCCGACCCGCGCTTCTTCGGCCACACCGGGATGAGCGTGCCCCTTCTGGCCGCCTGGATCCGGGCCATGGACCTGCTGCTGGCGTGCGACTCCTTCCCCGCCCACCTGGCCCACGCGCTGGGCGTGCCGGTGGTGGCCCTGATGAGTGCCACCGGGCCGGGGATCTTCTCCCACCACCCGAAGACGGTCTGCCTGGCCAGCGAAATGGCGTGCTCCCCCTGCGGGGAAGTCTCCGCCCCGTGTCCCCGGGGCTACGAGGTGTGCCGGGCCTTCCTGCACCCCTCCCTCTCCGCGGCCCGCATCGCCGACGAGGTCGAACGGGTGCTCGGCCGGGCGGCAGAGGACCGCTGACGAAGCCGCCCCGGCATTCCGCCGGGCGCACCCGCCGGGGGCGTTCGCGATGGCAAAGTCAGCGTCTTTTCCCGGTCAGGCGCGCCGAAGGCTTCCGGACGAAAGAGGAGAGGGAGCGGAAGAAGGCGGACAGGAAGAAGCCGACCTCCGAGAAGGATTTCTTGCTCTTGATGAGGCGGAACCGCATGGAATACCCGTACCAGATGACGTAGAAGAAGGAATAGACCGGCATCAGGGGCAGCCGGATCAGCAGGGGCGCCAGCGGGCGCAGGAAGCGGAACGACACCATGAGGCCGAACAGCTTGTGCAGGCGCTGGACGCGGATCTTCTCCTGGCGGCTGGGGAACTCCAGGGCGGAGTAGCTGTTGGTGCGCTCGGGCAGCGGGGCGTCGGGCCGCAGGAACCCTTTTTCCAGGGCGTAGCCGGTGAGGTCGGTACCCGGGAGGGGGTAGAAAAGCTGGGCGACGGCGTACGCCGGGCGCAGGCGGATGTTGAGGTCCAGCGTCTGCAGGTCGACCTGCAGGGGATGCTCGACGGGCAGCGCCAGGATGTTCTGCGTCATGAACAGGATGCGGTGCTTCTGGAGCAGCCCCACGACTTCCTCGATCTTCTCGTTGCGGATCTTCCGCTTCAGGATGCCGTTGGCCACCGCCTCGTCCCCCGTCTCGATCCCGAAGCACATGATGCTGCAGCCGGCCTTCTTCAGGAGGACGATCTTCTCCTCGTCCACGTAGTTCACGTGGATCTGGCAGATGAAGGGGACGCCGACGCGGGCGGGGTACTTTTCGGAGAATTCCCGGATCCACTCCGTCGGGCAGAGGGTCAGGATGTCGTCGACGATGAAGGCGAAATCCATCCCCCAGCGGTTCTTGACTTCCTCCATCTCCCGGATCAGGTTCTCCACGCTGCGGCGCCGGAGCATGGTGCCGTATTCCCGGAACATGCGGTTGTACTTGTGGTTGAAGCAATAGGTGCAGGCGTTGGGGCAGCCCCGGGAAGCCAGGAACGTGCGGTCCTTGATGGCCTGGAACCGGGCGTCCGCCTTGACCATGAGCGCCCGGTCGGCAAAGGGGATTTCGTCCAAATCTTCCACCAGGTGCCAGGGGGCGTTGCGGGTGACCTGGCCGTCGAGATGGAAATGGAATCCCGGCGTGTCGGCGAAGTCCTGGCCCGAGCCGAATTTCCGCAGGAAGGCGGGGAAGCTGCGGTCGCCTTCCCCGAAGGCAACGGCGTGGATGAAGGGCTCCTCGACGATGTCCTGGAAGAACGTGGGGTGGGGGCCGCCGACGAGGATGAACAGGCCGGTGTCCTCGTGCAGCTGCCGGATGACGCCTTCCATGGTGTCGTACTCGGAGCTCATGACGCTGAAGGCCAGGAGGGAGGGCCGCCACGTCCGGATCTTCTCGAGGATGGCGGCATAGGGCTGGGCGTCGACGACCGCCAGGTCGGTTTCCCACCCTTCCCGCCCGGCCAGGGCCGACATCAGCATGACCCCCATCCGTTCCATGGTGTACAGGCTCTTGACGATGAACAGGACCTTCTTTTCCGGCATGTTCGGGCTTCCTCCAGAGAAGGGGAATGGTAGCATTAATGGAACCGAAAGAGTATGCGGAAATCGAGAGGGGGGTGGGACCCGGCTCCGGCCGGACGGTGGCGCCATCCCCGGCCCCCGCGGCCAGAATTGCCGTCATTCCCGTATCCGCCTTGATTTGCCGGGGCGGCCCTCCTATAATGACGGTTCAGTTTTGCGAGGAGCAGGCCGAATGAACATCATTTTCCCCATGCACGTCCACTACTGGGAGCGGATGGGCGCCATGACCTTGGCCGAAATCCTGCGCCGCGCCGGGCACCGCGTGGATCTCATCAACATCTACGGCATGAAGCCCGAGCGGTACGTGGAGGCCGTCTCCCAGTTCGATCCGGACGTGGTGGCCTACTCCGTGATGAGCCCGGAGATTTCCATCTATTTGGAAGTGAACGAGAACCTGAAGAAACGGCTGCGGCGGCCCTTCATCGCCGTCTTCGGCGGGCCCCACCCCACCTTCTTCCCCGAGCTGGTCGAAGTGCCCGGGATCGACGCCGTCTGCCGCGGCGAGGCGGACGAGACGATCTTGCACTACATGGAGTACCTGGAAGGGCGGGCCACCGCGGACCGCGTTCCGAACTTCTGGATCCGAGAGAAGGACAAGATCGTTCGCAACGAAGTGGCCCTCTGGCCGACCGACCTGGACGCCATCCCCTTCCCGGACCGCACGATGTGGGACTGCGTCGAGCCGCACCTGGCGGAGCGCCTTTTCATGGCCTCGCGGGGCTGCCCCTACAAGTGCACGTACTGCTTCAACCGCGCCTACAACCAGATCTACGGGCACCCGAAGCCCGTCGTGCGCCGCCGCAGCGTGGACAACCTGCTGGCCGAGATCAAGCAGGTCCAGGCCCGCTACCCGGACGTTTCGCCCTTCTTCACCGACGACTCCTTCACCTTCGCCCCCATCCGGTGGATGCAGGAATTCCGGGACAAGTACCCGAAAGAGGTCGGGAAACCGTATTTCTGCCACATCCGGGCCGACCAGGTGAACGAAGAGAAGGTGCGCCTGCTGGCGGAATCGGGTTGCCACTGCGTCCGCTTCGGCATCGAGTGCGGCGACGAAAACTACTGCAACACGGTTCTCGACCGCAACTTGCGCATCAGCCAGATCACCGGCATGTCGGAGCTGTTGCATCGCTACGGTATTCGTATTACCACGCTGAACATCCTGGCCCTGCCGGACAAGGACCCGCTGGCTCTCGACAAGAAGACCCTCGAGCTCAACGTGAAGGTGCGCCCTCACTATGCGGCGGCGACGCTCCTGCACCCCTTTCCGGGCACGGTGCTGGCGGATTACACGAAAAAGCTCGGTCTGTTCGGGGACGACTACGCCAGCCTGAACGACCCCCACTGCATGAACACGCCCCTCAAGTTTCCGAAGAAGGTCAAGAACCAGCTCATGCGGCAGCAGAAGCTCTTCGCCCTGGCCGTCGGGATCCGCCCGGTCCGGTGGATGCTGCCGCTGCTGCGGAGGCTCCCCCTGCTCAAGTTCTACACCCTGCTGTACTGGTTCTACGGCGGGTACTGCAACCGATTCAAGATGAGCCCGGCGAAAAAGAACTGGCGGTTCTTCGCCACCATTTTCTCGCTTTCCGCCAAGCGGGCCTACGACACGATCTTCGGCAAGTGGCGGTCGGAGAAATCTGCCGGAGAGCAGAAGGCGAAGTAGCACTGACAAACCAGACCGCGACCTTTTCGCGCCGGCGAAAAGCGAGCATATTTTTCTGTGCAGGAGGCGATGCCATGAGTTCCGAAGCGATGACGAAACACGCCGGTCTGCTGGCGTGGGTTCGGGAGATTCAGCAATTGTGCCAGCCGGATGCGGTGCACTGGTGCGACGGGTCGGACGAGGAGTACGCCCGTCTGGCCGGCAAGCTCGAGGCGAGCGGGACTTTCGTGAAACTCGACCCGGAAAAGCGGCCCAACTGCTACTACGCCCGCTCCGACGCCGGCGACGTGGCCCGGGTCGAGGACCGGACGTTCATCTGCTCGAAGAAGCAGATCGACGCGGGCCCCACCAACAACTGGCGGGACCCCGAGGAGATGAAGAGCCTGCTGCGCTCGCTATACAAAGGCTGCATGAAGGGGCGCACCCTCTACGTCATCCCCTTCAGCATGGGCCCGCTCGGTTCGCCCATCGCCCACATCGGCATCGAGATCACCGATTCGGAATACGTCGTCTGCAACATGAAGATCATGACCCGCATGGGCAAGGCCGTGCTGGACGTGCTGGGCGACCGGGGCGAGTTCGTGCCCTGTCTCCACTCCGTCGGCAAGCCGCTGGCCCCGGGGGAGAAGGACTCCTACTGGCCCTGCAACCCGGACAACAAGTACATCGTCCACTTCCCCGAGGACAAGGCCATCTGGTCCTACGGGTCGGGCTACGGCGGCAACGCCCTGCTCGGGAAGAAGTGCTTCGCCCTCCGCATCGCCTCGTCCATGGCCCGGGAACAGGGCTGGCTGGCCGAACACATGCTCATTTTGGGCATCACGCCTCCCGGCGGCGAGAAGAAGTTCGTGGCGGCCGCCTTCCCCAGCGCCTGCGGGAAGACCAACCTGGCCATGCTCATCCCGACCATCCCGGGCTGGAAGGTGGAGTGCGTCGGCGACGACATCGCCTGGATGAAGTTCGGACCGGACGGCCGCCTGCGGGCCATCAACCCCGAATACGGCTTCTTCGGCGTGGCGCCGGGAACCTCCCTCAAGTCCAACTACAACGCCATGCTCTCCATCACCAAAAACTCCATCTTCACGAACACCGCCCGCACCCCGGACGGAGACGTGTGGTGGGAACTGATGACCGACGAGAAGCCCGCCGCGCTGACGGACTGGCAGGGTCGCCCCTGGACGCCGGACTCCCCCACACCGGCGGCACACCCCAACGCCCGCTTCACCGCGCCCGCCGTGCAGTGCCCCGTCATCGACCCGTCCTTCGAGGACCCGGCCGGCGTGCCCATCTCGGCCATCCTCTTCGGCGGCCGCCGCAGTTCCGTGGCGCCCCTGATCCACGAGTCCTTCAGCTGGAACCACGGCGTGTTCCTGGGCGCCATCATGGGCAGCGAAACCACCGCCGCCGCGGCCGGCGCCGTGGGCAAGCTGCGTCGCGACCCCTTCGCCATGCTGCCCTTCTGCGGATACAACATGGGCGACTACTTCCGTCACTGGATCGAGACCGGAAAACGCACCAGCGAGGACAAGCTGCCCCGCATCTTCTACGTCAACTGGTTCCGGAAGACGCCCGAAGGCAAGTGGCTGTGGCCCGGGTACGGCGAGAACAGCCGCGTGCTGAAGTGGGTGCTGGAACGGGTCGCCGGCCAGGGCGAAGCCGAGAAGACGCCCATCGGCTACGTGCCCACGCCCCGGGCCCTGGACCTGGAAGGCCTGTCCATCCCGCCGGACGAGCTCGAACTGCTGCTGAGCGTCAGCGCGGAAGAGTGGAAGCAGGAGATCCCCGGCATCCGCGAGCACTTCGACCGTTTCGAAGACCGCCTGCCCGGTGAACTCAACGACGAGTTGAAGAGCCTGGTCGACCGCCTGAACGCCTGAGCCCCTGTTGGCCTGCCATGGGGCAGGCCCCGACGAATGCCCGAGGGGGAGCGCCCAGCGCTCCCCCTTTACATCCGGCCCGACCGCGGGCCGCAAGGAGTGCCGCCATGGTTCCTGTGACTCCCCTGTTGGCCGTGGACATCATCATCCGCATCGGCAGCCCTCGCCGGATCGTCCTGATCCAGCGGAAGAACGCGCCTTTCGGCTGGGCCATTCCGGGGGGCATGGTCGACGTCGGCGAGACCGTGGAGGCCGCCGCGGCCCGGGAAGCCCTGGAGGAGACGTCGTTGCGCGTTTTTGGCCTGCGCCAGTTCCGGGTGTACTCGGATCCGGCCCGGGATGTGCGGGGGCATTCGGTCAGCCTGGTCTTCCTGGCCGACGCGGAGGGCGTGCCCAAGGCGGCCGACGACGCCGCCGAAGCCGCCATTGTCTCGCTGGACGAACTGCCCCTGCCGCTGGCCTTCGACCATGCCCGCATCCTGGACGATTACACCCGGTGGCTCGAGTCCGCCGGCAAGAAAAACGGGTTGCTCTTCGAACCCCGCCAGTAACGGCCGGCCGGCGCCGCGCCGGTGTACGGGCGCTTGGCCGAAACCGCGGGGCTCGATTCCAACGCGAGCTCTATGTAACGA
Organism: uncultured Acidobacteriota bacterium; assembly: GCA_964436005.1. Classification (GTDB taxonomy): domain Bacteria; phylum Acidobacteriota; class JAAYUB01; order JAAYUB01; family JAAYUB01; genus JAGNHB01. The sequence continues at coordinate 1,174 of CAYTBK010000012.1, read as the reverse complement.
GATGACACGAAGCCTCGAAGCTCTCAAAGAAGAACCAGACGATCGGATTCCCTCACTGTTGCGGCAAAAAATCGCTATCCTGTTTATCCTGTTAATCAATGTTTCCCAATAGGGAATCCGACCGGGCCGTTCACGGGAAAACCCGGCCGCCCGACCCGTAATAACGAAAAATATTAAATAATATTAGTATGTATCGAACAGCTTTTGCAGGGCCCCGGCGTCGCTGGTCCGGGTCAGGGCCAGCATCAGCAGGATGCGGGCCTTCTGGGGCGACAGCGTCCCCGCCGCGACGAAGCCGTAATCGTCGTCGCGCACCTCGCCGTTGCGGACAACGGGACCGGCGCCGGTACGGCTGGCGCGGACCACGGCCACCCCTTTCTTCACGGCCTCCTGGCACCCGGCCAGCGCTTCCTGGGACAGGCTGCCGTTCCCGACGCCGGCGTTGACGATCCCCCTGGCTCCGGTCGCCACCGCGGCGTCCAGCAGGCGCCGCCCGCTGCCGCCGCAGGCGTAGACGATCTCCACCAGGGGCAGGGACTCCGCGCCGGAAACGTCGAAGGCCGGCCGTTGCTTCACGGGGCGTCCGGGCAGCCGGTCGAAGACCGGTTGCCCCGACACCAGGTACCCGAGCGGGCCGGCGCCGCTGGACTGGAAGGCATCCACCGCCGTGGTGTGCGCCTTGGCGACGTCCCGCGCGGCGTGGATGCGGTCGTTCATCGCCACCAGGACGCCTTTCCCCCGCGCTTCGGGCGAGGCGGCGACGGCCACGGCGTTGTAGAGGTTGAGCGGGCCGTCGGCGCTCAGGGCGGTGGAAGGCCGCATGGCGGCCGTCAGCACCACCGGCTTGTCGGAACCGACGGTCAGTTCCAGGAACCAGGCGGTTTCCTCCGTCGTGTCGGTGCCGTGGGTGATGACCAGGCCGACCACTTCGGGATCCTGGAGGCAGGCGTTCACCTTGCGGGACAGGGTCAGCCAGTGGGCGGGGGTCATGTTTTCGCTGGCGATCTGGAAGACCTGCTCGGCGCGGATGCGCGCCAGCTTGCGGAGTTCGGGGACGGTCTCCACCAGGGCCTCCACGCCCACCACGGCGGCCTTGTAGCCGACGGTGACCGTGGCGTCGCCGCCCCGGCCCGCGATGGTGCCCCCGGTGGCCAGAACCACCACCAGCGGCTTC
>CAYTBK010000011.1:0-57002 GCA_964436005.1 uncultured Acidobacteriota bacterium | reverse complement strand
GAGACGTAGTTGAGCCGGTCGGTGTAGGGCACCACGCCGTTCCAGGAGACGTTCTCGGCCTCCTTCTCGAAGGCGCGGTGGAGATAGCCGATCTCGACGTCGGCCTTCCGGATGGTCTCGCCGTCCAGGTCGGCGACGATGCGGATGATGCCGTGCATGGCCGGGTGGGAGGGGCCGATGTTGAGCAGGAAGCTCTTCCGGCCGTCCGCCTCGTCCTCGACGCTCAGCCTGGCGGCGGACACGTCTCCGGCGCGAGGGGCATCCCCGGCCTCCCTGCGCCGGGCGCGCTCCTCCCCCGGAGGCGAGGCCGCCGGAGCAGTTTCCCGGGGTTTTTCCATTTGCTTTTCCACGGGGGAAGTATGCCAGAGCCCCCCCGCCCCGGTCAAGCCTTCCGTGCCGCCGGGGCACGACGAACCGCTTCCCGCCGAGTAACCGCTTTTCAACAGGTAATTGCGCCTTTGCGCCCTGGCGCCTTTGCGTTGCGGATGTCTACGCCTCGGCAGAGAGTCGCCACCCTCGCCCCGGCCTGCCGGCACGGGAAGGTCTCAACGCAAGGACGCAATGGCGCAAAGGCGCAAGGAGAGAAGAGGAAGGGTCCGGATCGGGGAATCCTTCTCCCTCCCAAGCCTGGCGTCTTTGCGCCCTGGCGCCTTTGCGTTGAAGGTGTCGACGCCTCGGCAGAGAGTTGCCCCCCTCGCCGCTGCCTGCCGGCACGGGAAGGTCTCAACGCAAGGACGCAATGGCGCAAAGGCGCAAGGAGGGAAGAGAAAGGCTCCAGACCGGGAGATCGTTCTCCCTCCCAAACCTGGCGTCTTTGCGCCCTGGCGCCTTTGCGTTGAGGATGCCCGCGCCTCGGCAGGGAGTCGCCGCCCTCGCCCCGACCTGCCGGCACGGGAAGATATCAACGCAAGGACGCAATGACGCAATGGCGCAAGGAGAGAAGAGGAAGGTTCCGGATCGGGGAATCCTTCTCCCTCCCAAGCCTGGCGTCTTTGCGCCCTGGCGCCTTTGCGTTGAGGATGCCCGCGCCTCTGCGGAACTCCGCGGTTTCTCTCCTTAGGTTCCGGGTTGTAAGCCGGGACCAGGTTTGTGTCTCTGTGGTCGATCAGGGCTCTGTGGCCGATCAGGGCTTGCCGTTCGGCACGTACTCCACCGTCAGCCCGCCGGCGTCCACCTTCAGGTCGGTGACGTGCGGGGGGAAACGGAAACCGGAGTCGGCGACGAAGGCCATGCCCGGGAAGACGTACTGCAGCAGTTCCGTGATCCGGCCGGCGAAGGGCGCGGCGAGCCCCGCCGGCACGGGGATGACCCCCAGGCGCAGGCCGTCGATGCGCATCCACTGCCGGCCCTCGCTGTCGCTCCAGGGCGAGAGCATGGCGTAGAAGACGCCCTTCTGCTTCAGGAAGTCGGGGAACTTGGCGCGCAGGTCCTCTTTCAGCTGCTCGGCGACGACGGCGCCGTCGTAGTGGGCGGTCATGGTGATCCGCCCTTCCTGCAGGCTGACGTAGGCCGAGATAATGCCCTTGTTGTAGAAGTCCAGCTTGGTCAGAGCGTGCTTCAGGTGGCCGTTGAGGTCGTTGCGGGTGATGAGCATCGTCCGGGAACCGTCGCCGTTCTCCTTCCCCTCCGGCGGCTCGGCGGTCTCCCGGGCCCGGGCCATCGTGTCCCGGGCGCCGACTTCCACGTCGACCTCGCCCGGGGCGCCCGCCGCGGCCTCCCCGTTGGCGGCCCCGGCCCGGTTCAGCGCCACCAGCGAGGGCGCCGGCCCGGCCGCCACCTTCTGCACGTCGTCGGGCACGGCCTTGCCGCCCTGCAGGAACCAGCCGGCCACCCGCCTGGCGCCCGGCCAGACGAAGAGGCCGAAGGCGCCGCCGAGGAGCATGGCGGCCAGGATGATGGAAAACCACTTGAGAAAACGTTTCATTTGGGACTCCCTATGAAGCGGAGGAGGAGCTTCTCGACGTCTTCGCGCCGCGCCCTCCCCCTCGCGATGATGTGCACGCCGTTCCGGTCGATTTCCAGGCCCATGAGGTGCTGCACGTCCCGGGTCTTCCCCAGCAGGGCCAGGGAGCCGATGAGCGCGGTGCGCATGTCGGTGAGGTCGGTGACCACCGCGCGGGCCGTGGCCTCGTCGGGCGCGTCGTAGATGATCTCCACGAAGACCCCGGCGTCCACCACCGCCCGGACGTTGACGGACTCCGAGGGCAGCAGGTCGAGCACGGAGCAGAGCTGCCGGACTTCGGGGACGATGCGCAGGGCGATGGCGTCCACCTCGGCGTTGCCGGTGGACTGGCGCAGGCGCACGTTGGAAACCGTGCAGTCCGGGCCCAGGCGGAAGTTCACCTCGATGAAGATGGGGTACGGCGGCAGCCGGCCTTCCCTGTTCATCTGGTCGAGCAGGCGGAGCTGGGCCTTGAGCGGGCCGACGTTGAGCTGCCGCACGCGCTCGACGCCGGCGTTCCAGTCCGTCATCATCTTGCTGAGGTCCTCCGTGGACCGGGAGGGCGGCGGAGGCGTCTCCCCCTTCTCGGCCTCTTCCGGGGGTTCTTCCTCCACCGGCTGCTGCGCCTTGGTGACCACTTCCTCCCCCGGCTGGACCATGCCGTTCTCGGGCGGCGGCGGCGCGGCCTCGGGCTCCACCATGGCGCCGGACAGGGCCAGGGGCAGGCTGTCGCCCCCCTCGTCCACGATGTCGAAGCTGAACTTGTCCTTCAAGTGGAGCAAGGTCAAACCGTAGCGCACGAAGTGCCCGCCCACGACCCCGAGGTACAGGGCGAAGCCGCAGCAGAGGCCCAGGACCAGGTGCTTCCTCGAGCGCCGCGTCGGGACGAAGTCGAAGTGCAGGACGGGGATTTCGCCCCCGGGGCCGGCGGGGAAGGCCCCGGCGGGCGCCCCTTTCGCCGGCGGCACCACCCTGGCCCGGGAGGCCCGGCCGGGAACAATCGGCCCCGCTTCCAGGTGCAGGACGGAAGGCGGCCCGCCCTTCCGGGCCGGCGCTTTCGCTTCCGGGCCTTCGTGTTTCAGGCCGTCCCGGATCTGCTGGACGGTCCTCTTCCGCCCGGCCCGGCGGCTCGCGCCCTTCCCCGCCGGGCGCCCCCCGCCGGCGTCGGGCTCTTCCCTTCCGGCCGCGGCGGGCCCGGCCGCGGGAGCCGCCTCGCCGAAACCGTCCCGTATGCTGGCCGCGTCGGGGGCCTCGTCGAACCAGGACCGGCGCACGGGAGCCTGGCCGTCCTGCGCCGGTCCCGCCGCGATCCGCTTTTCCTTGTGTCGTTTTTCCTTGGCCAATGTTCCCGCCCGGTCGCCCGCGCGCTTCTTCCCCGCCCCGGCGCACGCCGGAAAAAGGCTGTACTGTACGGAAAACCGCCGGGAAGATCAATTTTTTTCTGCCGGTCGCCCCGCCGGCCCCCGCCGTCCCGCGGCCCACCCACCGGTACGACATCCCCCGCCGCTAAGTTCCCTCGTGGACAGGGCACTCCAGACGCTTGCCACCCCAACCCTATTTATTCAAGCGTATTGCACAGCAATCCGGCTCGCTGGGAATCCTTCGGCTATTCACGGGGCAAAGCGACTTTTCCCCAATCGATCAACCGAAATGAAATATACTTCGCTTTGTGCTTTGGCCTGGCGCATTTTTTTCGGAAATGAACCTGTTCGGCCATGAAGGATGTTCCGTTCCAAATGACAGGCATACCCGAAGTGAAAGAGAATCCATTTCGACGGGATCGGTGAACATGGAAAGCGGAAATGGCGGAAATCAACACTTGCGCATCCGGATGTTGAAAGCCATCCCGTGGGTCGCTTTGTCTGTTCTCCTGGTCAAAGACAGCCTGATCCTGGGTCAGACGGTTTTCAACGTGGCCTCGACAACCCTGCTCGTGGCTGTCATCGCTGGCAGCGGTCTTTGGGCCTGGCCCCAGGCGAGGCAGAATCTTCGCTTCTCCATGAAATCGCCCGTGCTTTTCCTGCCGGCCCTGTGGTGGGTCTGGATGGGGGTCAGCTTCGCCGTTCATGACTTCCGAACCAGCGACCTCTCTGTGGTGGTCATTTATTCGTTCCAATTCATTGTTTACCTTTCCTTGACGGCCGTGCTGGCCGCGGAACAGACCGAGATTCCCCCCTGCCCCCACCCCCCGGGCCTGGATCGTCCTGCCCCGCCGCCCGCCACAGAGGGAAAGGCAAAGCCCGCAACAGGCCCCTACTTGCCATTTTTCATTTTGACGGCGTTGGCGGTGGGAATCCACCAGGCTTTTCTGGGGATCCTCGGTCAAAGCATGCCGGATGGGCGGGCGACCGGGAGCCTGAGCAACCCCAACCCTTACGCAGGCTTGCTGATTCTCCTCATTCCCCTGGCCTGGAGCTTGTCATCGGGCCGGGGTAACCGCTGGGCCAGGATCCCGCTGCCGGTGGGCTTTTCGATCTTTTTCCTGGTCTCCGTTCTGCTGGCCCAGTCCCGGGGCGCCGTGCTGGGGCTGGTTGTCGGCATGATGTTGCTGGCCAGCCTGTTTGCCCTGGGCCGCCGAAGAACCGTCCTGGGAATCGCCCTGCTGTTGCCCTTGCTGGTTGGATTGATTTTCGGCGTGTCCCTCGTGTTTCATTACGAGTCCAGGTTCAGCCATCACTCCCTACTTTATTTCAACGCCAACAACATTAACATCGTTCTCTATTCTGATGTGAAATTGCCACCGGAATTCTTGCCCCAGCTGGACTTGGACAAAAACGGCGCCATCGACAGAAAAGACCTGCGCCTGGCCCGGGCCCTTCTCGCCAAGGACTCCCCGACCATGGCCACAGGCGGTTCGCCGGTCCCTTCCGCCCCGGCCCGGGACAAGAAATCAGAAGTCGAACGTTTCAAAGGGACCGCCATCGACCGATTCAAGATGCTCTTTCAAGACTTCGACCCCGGGGTGGCGTGTCGAACCGCCGTTTACGCGGGAGTCGGCAGAATTCTTTCGGATCACTTTCTATGCGGCCTGGGGCCGGGCAACTGGTTTCCATGCGGCCTCCGATACCTGCCCTTCTTCCTGAGAGAGTACGTCCACTCCCACAGCCTGGCCTTGCAATGGGCGGTCGAGATGGGCTTCCCGGGACTGCTTTTGTGGCTGGCCCTGGCGACCGGCTTGTTCGTCAGGACCTGGCAGGCCGCTGCCCGGAAAGAAGGGGCTCTGGCGCTGTCTGTCTGCGGGGCGTTGCTCTGTCTTTTCGTGCACAACCTGGTGGATCTCACCATCCTGGCGCGCGTGATCCGGTTCCTTTTCCCGGCCTTGCTCGCCTGCCTGGGGAGCCTTCCCTACTCCGCCCGCAAAACGGCTTCGCCGGCTCGCCCCGTGGACCAGCCCTGAATTCCGGCCCGCCTCGGCCGAACGATCCGTTCCGGCCGCCCAACGGGCCCTCGGGAAAATCCGGAGGCTATTCCCCCGCCATCTGCCAGTCCGTCGCTGCGGACCAGGTTCCCACTTTCGAAGTGGTGAACTTGCTGCCGTCGGAGGAACCGTCCCACCAGGCGCCGGTGTTCTGCGCCCGGCCCAGGACATCCGCCCGCCCGTCCCCGTTGAAGTCCCCCAGGCAAATGTCCAGCCAGTCGATGCCGGTCGACCATTTGCCGAAATTCGTGGTGGCGAAGCCGCCGGCCGGATTGGCCAGGCCCACCCACCAGTCCCCCCTGGACGCCGTCCGGCCGATGATGTCGGTCCGCCCGTCGGCGTTGAAATCCCCGGCCATGACGCTCTGCCAGGTCGAGGCCGGAGACCAGCGCCCCCCCGTGGCCGTGACGAAGGAAACGCCGTCGGACCGGGACACCCACCAGTTGCCCGTGTCCGCGGCCCGGCCGGCGATGTCCGTCCGCCCGTCGCCGTCGAAGTCCCCGTTCAGGACGTCCGACCACACGGTGGAGAGCGGCCAGTTTCCCCACCGCGAGGTCGAGAAGGCGCTCCCGTTGGAGAGGGACACGTACCAGTCGCCCGTGGAAGCCGCGCGGCCGGCGATGTCGGTCCGCCCGTCGCCGTTGAAGTCCCCGGCCAGGGCTTGCCCCCAGGCCGTTCCCGCCGACCACCGCCCCCAGCGGGTCGTGACGAACGCGGTCCCCGAAGACACGGCGACGTACCAGTCGCCGGTTTCCGCAGAACGGCCGGCGATGTCCGTCCGCCCGTCGCCGTTGAAATCCCCCGTCAGGACCGGTCGCCAGGCCGCCGCCGGCGACCAGTTCCCCCACCGGGTCGTGACAAAGGCGCTGCCGCTCGACAACGACACGTACCAGTCACCGGTGGAGACGGCGCGCCCGGCCAGGTCCGACAGGCCGTCCCCGTCGAAATCCCCCCTCAGGCTTCTCGACCAGGTCGTGGCCGCCGACCACCGCCCCCAGCGGCTGGTGGACAGGGCGCCTTCCCCGGCCAGCCCCACGTACCAGTCGCCCGTGGCCGGCACGCGCCCGGCCAGGTCCGCCTGCCCGTCCCCGTCGAAGTCGGGCCGGGACGCCAGGTAGGCGTCGTAGTCCCGCACCAGGCCGGTCGTCGTTTCGCCGCCCCCGTCCCAGCCGGCCAGCCGGGCCATGAGCCACCAGAAGGCCCGCCCCTTGAGGACGCAGTTCAGCCGCTCGGAGTGGGCGCATCCCCCGCAAGCGGTGGCGATGTCGCTCAGTTCGTCGTCGGGGTGGGCGGCGATCCATTCCGTGGCCCAGTTCCCGTCGCCCCAGGGGTTGTGATCGCCGTTTGTGTCGTATTCGCAGCCGTCGGTGGCGTACAGCTCCATGAAGTTGGTCGCGTCCGTGGGGTTGTAACTTTCGATGTCGGCGAAATCGAACAGGATCTTGCCGTTCGTGCGGCAGTAATTCCGGATCTGCTCGTTCCGGAGGTTCAGGTTGCCGTCGGCGCCCCCCCCGTCGAGGTGGCCGGTCATGTACACGAACCGGACACCCGGGTACTGGGCCTCCAGGGCCGCCATGGCGGCGAGGTACGTGTTGATGCCCGGCTCGGTGTTGTCGCTGACGCCCCCGCACCAGGACCACATCACCACGTTCCGGTCGTTCTGGGCGTTCTGGAGCATGGTCACGGTCGCGTCACGCCAGGCCAGGTCGCCGCTGTGGCCGAGGTCGGCCCCCCCGGCCGCGTTGGCCCACAGGTCGTTGAGGAAGACCCCCCGGTTCAGGCCCCAGGAGGTCACGGTGAAGTACCAGGCGGAGCCGGGGTCGCCCCGGAACGCGCTGATGCCGGTGACGAGCTGGCTGCCGTGGGAGGTGTGGCTGTAGCCCACCCGCAGGTTGGCCCGGGCCAGGTCGACCCACTGGGACGGGACGCGTGAAAGGTCGGTGCAGTGGTGGTCCACGATGATGGGCGCCGCGGCCCACAGTGTCCCGGACAGGGCGACGGCCAGGCAGGCGGCGGCGAACAGGCGAAGGCGGTGAATGGTCATGGTTTCCCCTCCTCTTTCCATGGCAATGCGGGGTATGAAAGCATCCAGCATGCCATAGCGGACGATTTTCGGTTTTCTTCAGATTTGGATGGGATTACGGGCTGATCTCGCCCGGTTGGGAGCCGGGGGCTTCTTCACGGGGCATCCCGCAGTGACCAAAACAGGCACGAAAAGTGACGCGTTTTGTCAAGCCCGGCGCAGGTCGGCGCCTGCGCCGGACCCGACGCTGCTACTCGCCCACCATCTGCCAGGCGATGGAGGGGGACCAGCTGCCCCGGGACGAGGTGGCGAAGGCGCTGCCGTCCGACAGCGACACCCACCAGACCCCGCTGGACTGCACCCGGCCCAGGAGGTCGGAGCGGCCGTCCCCGTCGTAGTCGCCCACGGCCACGTTGACCCAGGTGGCCGCCTTCGACCATTTTCCGAAGTACGTGGTGGCGAACTTGTTGCCCACGGTGGCCCTGGCCACCCACCAGTAGCCGCTGGCGGGCACGCGCCCCGCCAGGTCGGTGCGCCCGTCGCCGTCGAAGTCGCCGGCCCTCACGTCCACCCAGCCCGCCGTGGGCGACCACTTCCCCCACTTGGCGGTGGCGAAGGCGCCGCCGTCCGACAGGGCCACGTACCAGTCGCCGGTGGAAGACGCCCGGCCGGCCAGGTCCATGCGGCCGTCCCCGTCGTAGTCGCCCGGGGTCACGTCCAGCCAGGTCGTCGCCGGCGACCAGTTCCCCCACTTGGCGGTGACGAAGGCGTTGCCGTTCGACAGGGCCACGTACCAGTCGCCCGTCGAGGCCACCCGGCCCGCCAGGTCCGTCCGCCCGTCGCCGTCGAAGTCGCCGGGGAAGACGTTCGTCCAGCCCGCCGACGCCGACCAGCGGCCCCACTTGGCCAGGGAGAAGGAAGTCCCCGCGGAGCGGGACACCCACCATTCGCCCGCCGCGTTCCGGCCGGCCAGGTCGGTGCGCCCGTCGCCGTCGAAATCGCCGCGCACGGCGGCGCTCCAGGCCGTGCCCGTGGGCCAGGCGCCCCACTTGGCCGTGGCCAGGGCGCTGCCCGTGGAAGCCCCCACGTACCAGTCGCCGGCGGTCTCCAGGCGGCCCACCAGGTCCACCCGGCGGTCGCCGGTGAAGTCCCCCGCGGCCAGGTCCACCCAGGTCAGGGATTTGGACCAGGAGCCCCAGGCGGTGGTCTGGAAGGCGGCGCCGGTAGAAAGGCCCACCCACCACTTGCCCGTGGCCGGGTCGCGCCCGGCGAGGTCGGACTTCCCGTCGTTGTTCAGGTCCAGGGGGGCCGGCTTCCGGTAGTTCCCGCAGCAGGCCACCACGGGCGGTTCCCCGAAGAAGGTGGCGGGGTAGACCGCCCCGGCCTCGAAAGATGTGCCCTGGCGGCACTCCAGGCCCATCTGCCAGAACGGGAGGTAGAGGAACTCGTTGGGCGCCGGCGTGAAGTCCACCCAGATGCGCGTGTCCGCCTGCGTTGTGTCGGCCGAGTTGTTCGTCGTGAAGGACGGCACGCCCAGCGTCACCCGGCAGCAATTTATTCCATTTAAAGGCCAGGTCTGCATATTCACATTGAACCGGATGTCCAGGTAGCTGCCGGCCCCCGTCCCCGGGTCGCCGGGGTAGAAGCCCACGATCTGGACCGTACCGGGCGGTGTGCTACTCGCGACAAAGGGCAACCCGCGGTCGTCTTCCCACGCCAGGGGGATGGGCGTGAACGACTGCCAGTCGGTCTGCCCCCCCACCTTGACGATCCGCTTGTGGTGGCCCGGCGTCAGCCGCACGATGGCGGGGACTGTTTCAGTCGTACCAACGAAAGCCGGGCTGTCGAAGACGAAGCTGACCGCCCCGACCGGCTCGCACGCGCCGTCGGGGTTCACCCGCGGCGCCGCCGTCTGGATCCATACCCCGGCCTGGACGCGCACGGCGAAGCCGCAGACGAGCAATCCCAGGAAAAAATAAACCAGGCGGCGCTTCCGGAAGCAAGGTCTCCCGCCCCCCCCCTGAAAAGCGCGCGGGCCGCCTGGGCCGCGGACGGCCGGATGGGCCGCGGCCGACGGCAACACCTCTGCCAGCAGATGATTTCGCATCGGCATCCCTCCCACGACTCAGTTCTTCTGGGCCAGGGAGAGGACGGCCGGGACAAAAGTGGCCGGGTAGACCGCCCCGGCCTCGAAAGACGTGCCCTGGCGGCACTCCAGGCCCATCTGCCAGAACGGGAGGTAGAGGAACTCGTTGGGCGCCGGCGTGAAGTCCACCCAGATGCGCGTGTCCGCCTGCGTTGTGTCGGCCGAGTTGTTCGTCGTGAAGGACGGCACGCCCAGCGTCACCCGGCAGCAATTTATTCCATTTAAAGGCCAGGTCTGCATATTCACATTGAACCGGATGTCCAGGTAGCTGCCGGCCCCCGTCCCCGGGTCGCCGGGGTAGAAGCCCACGATCTGGACCGTACCGGGCGGTGTGCTACTCGCGACAAAGGGCAACCCGCGGTCGTCTTCCCACGCCAGGGGGATGGGCGTGAACGACTGCCAGTCGGTCTGCCCCCCCACCTTGACGATCCGCTTGTGGTGGCCCGGCGTCAGCCGCACGATGGCGGGGACTGTTTCAGTCGTACCAACGAAAGCCGGGCTGTCGAAGACGAAGCTGATCGCCCCGACCGGCTCGCACGCGCCGTCGGGGTTCACCTGCGGGGAGGTGGTCCGGACGGAGACCCCCGCCCCGGCCCAGGACGAAAGGGCGACCAGCAGCAGGAACGCCAAGTGACCAACAAACCGCAACCTCATGATATACCTCCGAAAACAGTTATTATTCCAGCGAACGGGAGTTTTCCCGGCGGCGCCGCGCGCCCCGCCGGACCGAACCCCCGCAATCCTATCCGAACTTTCCCGCTTCATCAAACAATTTTCATAAAGCAATAAACCCTCACTTCTCTCTAGGGCAGGGTCCTGACCAGGCGGAAACCCAAAAAGTTGTATGGATTGCTCTGGGTTATGTCCAGCCGCGAGGCCGATCGGCAACACCCGGCACTGAAACTCCAGCAACCGCCGCGGACCGCCCGGATATTGCCAGAGCTCTTGCCCCGATAATCCGTCGCACTGCCCGGGTAAGTACCGTACACGTCCCAGCACCATTCCATGACATTCCCGTTCATGTCCGACAGGTTCCACCCATTTGCCGCCTTGGTTCTGACCGGTTGCGTGCCGGAAGCGGAATTGGCCATGAACCAGGCCGTCGTCTCCAGTTGGGGATACATCCCCAGCGTTTGTTCTCCGCTGCAGTTGCCGGAAGAATAGTCCGGTTCCTCCAGCCAGAAGGAAGTCGTTGTCCCGGCTCGGCAAGCATACTCCCATTCCCCCTCTGAGGGGAGCCGGTAGCCGTTCGCGTCCCAGCGGCAGTAGAAGGGGCCCACGGTGTAATAGCCGCTGTCGATGGGCAGTAGAAAATCTTCATCCCGGTAATAGCATGGGGTCAGGCCGCTCTGCACCGACAGCAGATTGGCGAACAGAACCGCCTGGTACCAGGTCACGTTCTGCACCGGGTTCATCATGCCGGCACCATAGCCGGTGCTGGTCGGATCAGCTGGTAGCGTGGTCTGCACCGCCCTCAGGTCCGCCCACATCTGCCGGGTCACCTCCGTTTCCATGAGAGCGAACGGCTGGGTCAACGTGTGGGGGAACTGGGTTTCATCGCTGCCCCGGCACGGTTCGAGCGATGGTGAGCCCTGCAGGAAAGACCCGGCCGGAACGAACCTCATGTTGCCCACGATGGACTCATGCCCAACCAGATCGCCGGCCGAGTACACCGTCACCGTGGCCGCCGCGCTGTCGGCCGAGCCACAGGCGCCCGTCACCCGGACCCAGTACGTCTTCGTCACCGTCAGCGCCGGCGTGGGGAAGGACGCGCTGTCCGTCCCCACCGGCGTTGTCGTCGTGCCCGACGCGCCTTCGTACCACTGGTACGAGAGCCCCGCCCCCGTCGCTGTCACCGTCAGCGTCGCCGTGCTCCCGGCGCAGACGGCCGCATCGTCCGGCTCGTCCATCACCGTCGTCGCCGCGTTCACCGTCACCGTGGCCGCCGCGCTGTCGGCCGTGCTGCACGCCCCGCTCACCCGGCACCAGTACTGCGTCGTCGCCGCCAGGGCCGGCGTGGTGAAAGACACGCTGTCCGTCCCCACCGGCGCCGTCGTCGTGCCCGACGCGCCTTCGTACCATTGGTAGGACAGGGTTCCCGTCCCCGACGCCCCCACCGTCAGCGTCGCCGCGCTCCCGGCGCAGACGGCCGCATCGTCCGGCTCGTCCGTCACCGCCGTCTCGTTCACCGTCACCGTGACAGTAATGCTATCCACTTCGCCATAGATATTGGAAATACGAACCCAGTATGAGGTCGTCTCCGTCAAGGCAGGCGTCGTGAAACTGCCGGAACCGGTACCAACCGGGATGGACGTATCGCCCGTTGTACCTTGGTACCACTGGATGGAGAACGGAGCTGTACCCGCCGCCGCGACAGTCAGCGTTTCTGTTGATCCAGCGCATATCGTATTGCCCACAGGGCATTCCACAATAGAAGGTGCCTGGAGCGTTGCGCCAGAAATGGTTCGGACAAGGCGGAAACCTTGATAGCGATTCCGAGACGACTGGGTGCACTTGTGTCGGAATGCCGCCCGAATCGTACTGGCTGAATCGATTGGAGACCCACTTCTCACCACACGGATTGACTTGGTTTCGATACCGTGGTAGTCGGAAACGATTCCAGATGGATAGGTATCAGAATATCGATCCCAACACCACTCCATCACATTCCCAAGTGTATCTTTCAAGTTCCATGGATTTGACAGTTTTTGCCCGACAGGGTGCACCTGGTTGGTCGTGTTGTTCGCCTGAAACCAAGCCGCCTTCATGAGTTCTAAAAACAACTCTGACTGATAGCTTTGGCATGTATTGATTGAATAGTAAGGCTCTACAATCCAGAATGGCGTGCCTGCCCCTGCTCGGCAAGCATATTCCCACTCTCCTTCTGAAGGTAAACGGTATCCGTTGGCATTCCAGTTGCAGTACACGGTTCCATTTGTGTAGTTGCCAATGTTTATTGGATCAATGAATTCGCTATCCGTGTAATAACAGCGCTCGAGGCCGCTTTGCAGTGAAAGCAAGTTAGCAAACAGGATGGCTTCAAACCAGGAAAGGTTGATCACCGGGCTAGTCAAGCTGGGGCCGTACGATGTTTCGGTAGGGTCAGCGGGCAGTTCTGTCTCAAATGCGCTGAGGTCCGCCCACATCTGCCGAGTCACTTCCGTCTCCATCATGGCAAAACTGTTTGTTATAACATGAGTAAATTGTGTTTCGTCGCTTTGCCTGCAAGGTTCGTTTTCAGGAGAACCTTGTAAAAATGCTCCAGCGGGAATAAGTCTGAGATTTCCAACGATAGGGTCAGGTCCTACCAGAGAACCAGCCACCATCACCGTAGCCGCCGCGCTGTCCGCCGAACCGCAGGCGCCCGTGACCCGGCACCAATACTGCGTCGTCGCCGCCAGGGCCGGGGTGGTGAAGGAACTGCTGTTCGTACCCACCGGCGCCGTCGTCGCGCCCGACGCGCCTTCATACCATTGATAGGACAGAGCTCCCGTCCCCGTCGCCCCCACCGTCAGCGTCGCCGCGCTCCCAGAACAGATGGTGGTGCTGTCCGGCCCGTCCGTCACCGCCGTCGCCGCGTTCACCGTCACCGTGGCCGCCGCGCTGTCCGCCGAGCCGCAGTCGCCCGTCACCCGGCACCAGTACTGCGTCGTCGCCGCCAGGGCCGGGGTGGTGAAGGAACTGCTGTTCGTACCCACCGGCGCCGTCGTCGCGCCCGACGCGCCTTCATACCATTGATAGGACAGAGCTCCCGTCCCCGTCGCCCCCACCGCCAGCGTCGCCGTGCCTCCAGTGCAGACGGCCGCATCGTCCGGCTCGTCCGTCATCGCCGTCGCCGCGTTCACCGTCACCGTGGCCGCTGAACTGTCGGCGGTGCCGCACGCCCCGCTCACCCGGCACCAGTACTGCGTCGTCGACGTCAGCGCAGGGGTGGTGAAGGATGCGCTGTCCGTCCCCACCGTTGTCGTCGTCGTGCCCGACGCACCTTCGTACCACTGGTAGGACAGTGGGCCCGTCCCAGTGGCCCCCACCGTCAGCGTCGCCGTGCTCCCGGCACAGGCGGCCGTATCGTCCGGCTCGTCCGTCACCGTCGTCGCCGCGTTCACCGTCACCGTGGCCGCCGCGCTGTCCACCGTGCCGCAGTCGCCCGTGACCCGGCACCAGAACTGCGTCGTCGACGTCAGCGCCGGTGTGGTGAAGGAACTGCTGTTGGTACCCACCGTCGTCGTGGTGGTGCCGCTCGCGCCTTCGTACCATTGATAGGACAGGGTTCCCGTCCCCGAAGCCCCCACCGTCAGCGTCGCCGTGCTCCCGGCGCAGACGGCCGCATCGTCTGGCTGGTCCGTCACCGCCGTCGCCGCGTTCACCGTCACCGTGACCGCCGCACTGTCCACTGTGCCGCAGGCACCCGTGACCCGGCACCAGTACTGCGTCGTCGCCGATAGAGCCGGCGTGGTGAAAGAACTGCTGTTCGTGCCCACCGGCGTCGTCGTCGTGCCGCTCTCGCCTTCGTACCATTGATAGGACAGGGTCCCCGTCCCCGTCGCACCCACCGTCAGCGTCGCCGTGCTCCCGGCGCAGACGGCCGCATCGTCCGGCTGGTCCGTCACCGCCGTCGCCCCGTTCACCGTCACCGTGGCCGCCGCGCTGTCCGCCGAGCCGCAGGCTCCCGTGACCCGGCACCAGTACTGCGTCGTCGACGTCAGGGCCGGCGTAGTGAAGGAACTGCTGTTCGTGCCCACCGGCGTCGTCGTCGCGCCCGACGCGCCTTCATACCATTGATAGGACAGAGCTCCCGTCCCCGTCGCCCCCGCCGTCAGCGTCGCCGTGCTCCCGGCACAGATGGTGGTGCTGTCCGGCTCGTCCGCCACCGTCGTCGCCGCGTTCACCGTCACCATGGCCGCCGCGCTGTCCGCCGTGCCGCAGGCGCCCGTGACCCGGCACCAATACTGCGCCGATGACGTCAACGCCGGCGTGGTGAAGGACGCGCTGTCCGTGCCCACCGGCGCCGTCGTCGTGCCGGCCGCGCCTTCGTACCATTGGTAGGACAGGGTTCCCGTTCCCGTCGCACACACCGTCAGCGTCGCCGCGCTCCCGGCGCAGACGGCCGCATCGTCCGGCTCGTCCGTCACCGCCGTCGCCGCGTTCACCGTCACCATGGCCGCCGCGCTGTCCGCCGAGACGCAGTCGCCCGTGACCCGGCACCAGTACTGCGTCGTCGCCGTCAGCGCCGGCGTGGGGAAGGACGCGCTGTCCGTCCCCACCGGCCTGGTGATGTTCCCAGACGCTCCCTCGAACCACTGGAAATGCAGCGGAGCCATCCCCGTCGCCGTCACCGTCAGCGTCGCCGTGCTCCCGGCGCAGACCGCCTGGTCTTCGGGATGCCCGGTGATCGCGGCAGCCTGGCCCAGGGTGACCGCGACGGCGGGACTGTCCGCCATCCCCCAGCGATTGGCCACCCGGACCCAGTATGACGCCGGGACCGCCGGAACGGGCCCCTGGAACAGGGCCGAACCGTCCCCGACGGGAACGGAGGTGTCCCCGGCCTTCCCCTGGTACCATTGAATCGAGAAGGGGGCCGTCCCCACCGCCCCCACCGTCAGGGCCGCCTGCTGGCAGGCCCCGATGTTCTGCGGTTGCGGCGGAGCCAGGATGGCCGGCGGGGCGCCGGGCCCCTCGGGCAGCGTCCGGACCAGCCGGAACCCGACATAGTTCCTGCCCTGGAAGGGGTATTCTGCCCAAGACCGGTCCGTCGCCCGGCACAGCACGGCATCGTCCGGCCACCCCCCGCCCCGCACGGCCCGATGCTCGGAAGCATCTTCCCCGCGATAGTCCGTCACCGCGCTCTCCGGCCTGCCGTTCATGACCCAGCCATCCCAGCACCACTCGGCGACGTTCCCGTGCACGTCTTTCAGGTTCCAGCCGTTGGCCGCCCTGGCTCCCGCCGGGTGCGTCGAGCCCGCCGAGTTGGCGGCGAACCAGGCCAGGGTCTCCAGCACCGGGTACATCCCGGCCGTGGAGGGGTTGCCGGCCCACTCCAGGCAAAAGTCCGGCTCGTTCCGGCAGAAGGCGCCCGCCGCCCCGGCCAGGCAGAAGCGCTCCCACTCCCCTTCGCTCGGCAGCCGGTACCCGCTGGCTCGCCAGTTGCAGTAATAGGGGCCGACATGGGAGTTCGTCGCGTCGATGGGCGTCGTGAACAACTCGTCCTGGTAGTAGCAGGGGGTGAAACCGTTCTGCACCGACAGCCGATTGGCGAACAGGATGGCGTCGGACCAGGTCGCCTGCTGCACGGGGTTCGTCATGCCCGCACCATAGTTTGTGTCCGTCGGGTCCGCCGGCAAGGCGGGCTGCACGCTCCGGAGGGAGGCCCACATCTGGCGGGTGACTTCCGTTTCCATCACGGCGATGTCCAGGGTCAGGGTGTGCGCGAACTGGATCTCGGTGCCCTGAACGCACGGCTCCGGATGGCTGGCCGCACCCTCCACGTACACGCCGGCCGGGACGTAGCGCATGTTCCCGACAATGGCATCCTTCGCCGCCAGGTCGCCCGGCAAGCTGCCGCGCCCTCCGTCGCAGGTCATCCGCCAGGAGGTCCCCGCCGCCCAGGCGCCCGCTTTCCCCGTGGAAAAGGCCGCGCCCGAAGACAAGCCCAGATACCACGCCCCGCTGCCCTGCGCCCGCCCAGCCAGATCCGTCCGCCCGTCCCCGTCGAAATCCCGCGCCGTCACGTCGGCCCAGGTGGTCGCCGTCGACCATTTGCCGAAACAGACGTTGGCAAACCCTCCGGGAGCCTGCGCCAGCTGCACCCACCACTGGCCCGTGGCCACGTTGCGCCCGGCCAGGTCGTCTCGCCTGTCCCCGTTGAAATCCCCCTTCCGCACATCCGCCCAGGTCGCGGCGGCATCCCAGACGCCCCAGTTCGCCGTGGAGAACTTGACGCCCGTAGACACCGAAATCCACCAGATGCCGGTGGAGGCCGCCCGGCCGGCCAAGTCGGTCTTCCCGTCCCCGTTGAAATCCCCCGCCACCGTCTGCGCCCATTCCGTGCCCGTGGACCATTTGCCCCAGGACGAAGTCGCGAAAGCGCTGCCGGTGGACAGCGACACCCACCAGGCGCCGGTCGTCTCCATCCGCCCGGCCAGGTCGGTCTTTCCGTCCCCGTTGAAGTCGCCCGCCCAGATCGCCGTCCAGTTGGACAGGGGCGACCACTTCCCCCAGCGGGTCGTGACGAAGGAACTCCCGGTGGACAGCCCCACCTGCCATTCCCCCGTAGCGCCCACGCGCCCGGCGATGTCCGTGCGCCCGTCCCCGTTGAAATCCCCCGTCAGCAGGTAGGTCCAGGTCGCGTTCGTCGACCAGCGCCCCCAGCCCGAAGTCGTGAACAAACTTCCGGTCGACAGCCCGACGTACCAGTCGCCCGTGGAGGCCGTGCGCCCGGCCACGTCCATGCGGCCGTCCCCGTTGAAGTCGCCCTGCAGCAAGGGCGACCACCGGGCCTGGGCCGACCACCTGCCCCAGGTTGCCGACGTCAGGGTCCCCGCGTTGCCCAGGCCCACCCGCCACTCGCCGGTGGAGGCGGACCAGCCGGCCAGGTCACTCTTCCCGTCCTGGTTCAGGTCGCGACAGGAGGCCGCCAGGGCGGCCCAGTCCCAGCGGGACCCGGCGGCCGGCACTTCGCCCGCCCGCACCGCCGCGAAAAAGGAAACGAGAGAAACGGCCATTACCACGCGAATCCCCGCAATTCTCACGAGAAGCCTCCCCGAAGCGGCCCGCCGGGCGGATGGTGCGCCGGGCCGCACGAAAGTCGATTACATGTATACTTCACCTATCAAACAAAAGACATGGTATACGGATTCCGCGGTCAGAGCAAGGATTTTCTGGCAGGGATGGAAACGGGCCGGACTGCGCCGGCAGGCCAGAAAGACCGATTGTCGGAAAAAGACGGGAAAGGCCGTTCCCGAGCGGAAGCCGAGCGCAGACCGCCCGGATCGGTCCGCTCGGCTCCCGGAAAAAGTCGGGGGCGCCGCCAAGGCGCCCCCGGACAGGTCGGCGGCAACGGAAGCCCGGCCCCGACCCGAAGGGAAACCGGGCTTACTCCCCCACCATCTGCCAGTCCGTCGCCGGGGACCAGGTGCCCGCGCTGGCCGTGGCAAAGGCGCTCCCGTTGGACGAGGCGTCCCACCAGGTTCCCGTGTTCCCGGCCCGGCCGACCACATCGGACACCCCGTCGCCGTTGCCGTCGCCGGCGGCCACGTCCAGCCAGTCGATCCCGGTCGACCATTTGCCGAACCGGGAGGTGGTGAAGCTGCCCGCCCCGCTGGCCAGTCCGACCCACCAGTCCCCGGTGGAGGCCGTCCGGCCGGCCAGGTCGGTCCGTCCGTCCCCGTTGAAGTCGCCCGCCAGCACGTCGAGCCAGGTCGTACCGGGGGACCAGCGCCCCCAGTTGGTGGTCGCGAACGCCGCGCCGGTGGAGAGCGACACCCACCAGCACCCGGTGGACGCTTCCCGCCCCGCCAGGTCGGTCCTTCCGTCGGCGTTGAAATCGCCGCTCCGGACTTCCGACCAGGTCAGGGCCGCCGACCAGTTGCCCCATTTGGTCGTAGCGAAGGCGCTGCCCGAGGACAGCGACACCCACCAGTCGCCCGAAGCGGCCGAACGCCCGGCCAGGTCGGTGATCCCGTCGGCGTTGAAGTCGCCCGTGACGGCCTGGGCCCAGGTGGTGCCGGCCGACCAGTTCCCCCACTTGACGGTGTGGAAAGCGCTTCCCGTCGACAGGGCCATATACCAGTCGCCGCTGGCGGAAACCCGGCCGGCGAGGTCGCTCAAGCCGTCGCCGTCGAAATCCCCGGCCAGGACGGGGGACCAGGCGGCGGCGGGGGACCAGCCGCCCCACTTGGTCGTGGTGAAGGTCGTGCCGGTGGAAAGGCCGACGTACCAGTCGCCGGAAGTGGCGACGCGACCGGCGATGTCGGTGCGGCCGTCGCCGTCGAAATCGCCGGGAAAGGCTTTCGACCAACTGCTGGCCGCCGACCACCGCCCCCACCGGGTGGTGGTCAGGGTCCCGGCGTCGGACAGGCCCACGTACCAGTCGCCGCTGGAAGGAGAACGCCCGGCGAGGTCGGTCTGCCCGTCCCCGTCGTAGTCGGGGGGAACCGGCACAGACAGAACGTACCGGCGCGCCAGGTTGGGCCGGTAATTCACGATGCAGCACACCATGCGGTTCCCCTGCTCGCGGGTGAACTCCTCCATGCAGGTGTCGTCGGTATAGTCCATGTAGTTGCGGATGGGGTCGTCCACGCCGCAGCTCTGGGTCTGGGTGCACCCGTAGTGCTCGGTGTTCTCCGGGTTCGTGTCGGCGATGAGGTCGCCCACCGTGAGCCCGTTCAGGCAGGCGCCCCCCTCGAAGGTGTGCATGAGCCCCAGGTAATGCCCGATCTCGTGGGTGGCGGAACGCCCCTGGTTGTACGGGGCGGATCCCTCGTCGCGCCCGCCCACGGCCTCGTAGTTGAGGACGACCCCGTCGAGGGTGTCCCCGGCCATTTCCTGCGGATAGTAGCTGTATCCGAGGTAGCCGCCCGCCGTGTTGGTGTAGATGTTGAGGTAGCGCGTCGGGTCCAGCCCCAGCGTCGCCTTGTAGGTCGACTCGTTCTTGTCGTTGTACCAGTTGTCGTTGGCCGTGCGGTCGATGGAATGCAGGTAGAACTGGATGTGGGTGTCGAACCCGTTCTGGCCCAGGGTGCCGGTGATGGCCCGGAAGTCCTCGTTGAGCACCTGGATCTGCCGGGCAATCCGCTCGTCGGAGAGGTTGCCGGTGCCGTCGGTCTTGGTGATGATGTGCACGGCCACCGGGATGAGGAACACCCGGCTCGGCCAGTATTCGGTTTCCAGCACCGTCTGGGACAGGTCGCAATCGGAGGCGGCCGCCATCAGGCGGGCTTCCGGCGCCATCGGCAGGGTCTTGCAGCGGCGCCCGGTGGCCTGGAAATAGCTGGAAAGATAGTATTCGGTCAGGGTCCGGAAGGACAGGCCTTCCACTTCCACCCGGCCGTCCGGGCGGACGAGGAAGGAATCCGCTTCCCCGCGCGCGAGCGGCCAGCCCGGGCCGGCGATGGCGTACAGCAGGACCAGCGTGGCTGCCCACAGATAACGGCGGATGCTCATGGTTCCCTCCCCTGGCAGTTGACTTGTCGGTGCCCTCAGGGCACGGCGGCGATTTTCTCACATTTTCGGGAGCAAGTCACACTTCGGGAAGTCGGTTCCCCCTCGCTAGCACGGTGCCCACGTTCCGAATTCCCTTCCGACTTCCCGCGGCTTCGCCCCGGCGGGTTCAGGCCGCACACCATCGACGACAAGGGTGCTTTCCCCCGATTTCGGGAGGGGAGAACATTGATGCACAGGATGAACAGGATGGCGGTTCTGTGCCGCACCAACGAGCGAACGCGTCCGGACGGCTCTTTTCGTGGACGGCGGCCTTCGGGTCATATCGTAATATTTTGAATAATCTGAGGTAGACAGCTTTTTTCTTCGTGTGATTCGTGACTGTGTTTCCTTCCCTCTCTGTGTTTTGGCGGCTTGGCGCGAGCTCCGGCAGGTGAACCCGCGCGCAACAGGAGTGCGGCGCGGAGGCCGCCGCAGCGCCGCTTTCGCCAAGCGCGCAGGCCCCCGGAGCACCGGACGCGGAGACGCCCGCCCCGTCCTGACGGCAATCCCCGCAACCGGTATCCCATCCGCATATCACAACGCAAGCCTCCGAAACCCCGTCCCCCTTCGTGGCCGCTCGTGCGCTTCGTGTTCAGCCTCAACACGAAGTTCGCGACAGGCACGAAGGGCAGCCCGGGAGCCCGCGCAGCGGGCGATTGACCCATAGCCCAGGGCGAAGGGCGCTTCGCCCGAGCCCTGGGAACGGTGCGGAATCAAGCCCCGGAGCCCCGCACCGCGGGGCGATTCGAGCGTTCGCGGTCGATCGGCACCACGAAGACGGCCACGAACGGGAGACCGGGCCTTTTGCCCGGAGGGCAAGTATTTCCATAGCCCCAATACCGGCCGGGACGGCCGGGAGAGAGCAGCCGGCAGGTGGCCCGCCGGAGGCGGGACTCCTGCCGGTGAGGCGAGAGTGAACCGGGGCAAGGCGCCCGGGAGGTGCGCCGGAACGACGCGGCCCGTCCTCCGCCGCCCCGCCGGGGCGGCATGCGTTCCAAACGCGGTTTCCCGGAGGGGGCAGCCGGGTTTGGGGAGTCTGTCCCCCGGTTCCCTTGTCTGGCGCCTGTCCGGTTCGCCCGAAGCGGGCCCGTTTCAGGCCGTTCTCTCACCGTGTCCGGCACGGCCGACTGTTTTTCCCTCTACGACGCTCCGCGAGCCTCTGCGGTTTCCTTTTTTCTCACCGATGCCCGCAGGGCGTCAGGCGCCCAGCGAGTCGACCTCCGAATGGAGCGACAAAACAACGTCCCTTCCATCCCTCCCATTCTTATCTTTTCTTTTTCTTCGTGTGACCTGACGTCGTGTTTTCTCCCTCTGCGTCCTGGCGGCTTGGCGTGAGCCCTTGCCAGATGCCGAAAGCGGCGGCTCGCAGACTCGCCGCCGCACTCCACGGCCTTCGGCGGGCGGTCGCCCGGGGTTCCCGAAAAGCGGGGCGGTCCGGAGGACCGCCCCAAGGCACTGCCATATTTTTAGATAGTTGCCCATTGCCCTGCCCCCGCGATGGGGGCGCGCATTCGCCTCCCGCCCGAGCCCTTCGCGGCCGGGCCGCCGGCTGCGGGGCTGCTCGTCCCTCGCTCGCTATCGCCGCAGCTACTAGCCCGCCCCTCCCCCTTTTTCCTGTCCCGGCGGGAGCTCAGACCTTTAGCGGGCTGAACCTCGGGCCAAGCGGAAACCCAGGAAGAAGGCCCGGTCACCCGAGCCGAGGTCGAACCGGCGCGCCGCCGGAAAAAGAAAGGGCCGGCGTCCCCCTGGGGCGCCGGCCCGGGTCGCGGCGATCCGGCCGTCAGTCCAGGGGGATCGATTCCCAGTCGATGGAAGGCGACCAGGTCCCGAAGCTCACCGTGCTGAATGCGCCGCCCGTGGACAGGCCCGCATACCAGGCGCCCCCCGAGGACGTGCGGCCGAGAATGTCCGCCCGGCCGTCCCCGTTGTAGTCACCCACGCGCAAGCCTTCCCACGTTACGCCCGTCGACCAGGTCCCGAACGACAGGGTCGTGAAGGCCGCCCCGTCCGACCGGCCGACCCACCACTGCCCGGAGGATTCATTCCGGCCCAGCAGGTCCGCCCGCCCGTCGCCCGTCACGTCGCCCGCCTTCACGTCCACCCAGGTGGACGCCACCGACCAGTTCCCCCACTTCGCCGTGGCCAAGGCCGTCCCCGTCGACACCCCCACGTACCAGTCCCCGCTGGAGGCGATGCGCCCCGCCAGGTCCGTCCGCCCGTCCCCGTTGAAGTCACCGGCCAGCACGTTCCCCCACGTGACCCCGGCCGACCATTTCCCCCACGACGAGGTCGTGAACGAGGCCCCCGTGGACAGGGCCACCCACCAGTCCCCCGTGGCGTCGGAACGCCCCGCCAGGTCCGTCCGGCCATCCCCGTTGAAGTCGCCGCCGACCACCGTGTCCCACGTCAGCCCCGTGGACCAGCTCCCCCAGCTCGCGCTGGCGAACCCGGTCCCCGTGGACAGGGCCACCCACCAGGCTCCCGTGGACGTCAACCGCCCCGCGATGTCCGCCCGGCCGTCCCCGTTGTAGTCCCCCGCACGCACGTCGGACCACACGTTCCCGGCCGACCACTTGCCCCAGTTCACCGTGCACAGCGCCGTCCCGCTCGACAGCGACACCCACCAGTCGCCCGTCGCCGCGTTCAGCCCCGCCAGGTCCGTCTTCCCGTCCCCGTCGAAGTCCCCCTTCACGGAGTCCGCCCACGTCACTCCCGTGGACCACTTCCCCCAGTTCGCCGTCACCAGCCCCGTCGCCTTCGACAGGCCCACGTACCAGTTCCCCGTCGCCGGGTCCCGGCCCGCCACGTCCGCCTTGGCGTCGCCGCTCAGGTCCGTCTGCCCGGGCACGCACTCCCGCTTGTCCCACAGGGTGCGCAGCCCCGGCGACCAGCCACCCATGGACACGGTGGAGAACCCGCTCCCCGTCGACAGCCCGGCGTACCAGGCCCCGCTCGACGCCACCCGGCCCATGACGTCCGCCTTCCCGTCCCCGTTGTAGTCGCCCAGGTGCACGCTCCGCCAGGCCGTCCCCGGCGACCACTTCCCCCACGACGCCGTCGTGAAGGCGCTCCCGTCCGACACCCCGACCCACCAGGTCCCCGACGCCAGGTCGCGGCCCACCAGGTCGTCCTTCCCGTCGCCCGTCACGTCCCCGCTCAGCACGTCCACCCACGTCGCCCCGGGAGACCATTTCCCCCACGACGCCGTCGCGAACGACGAACCCGTGGACAGGGCCACCCACCAGTAGCCCGTGGCCCCGGCTCGGCCCGCCAGGTCCATCTTCCCGTCCCCGTTGTAGTCCCCGGCCCGCACCTGCGTCCAGGCCGTCCCCGGCGACCAGTTCCCCCACTTGGACGTCACGAAGCCGCTCCCGCTGGAAAGGGCCACGTACCAGTCCCCGGTCGCCGCCGCCCGCCCCGCCAGGTCCGTCTTCCCGTCCCCGTCGAAGTCCCCGGCCTGCACCGCCGTCCAGGACGAACCCGCCGACCAGTTCCCCCACTTGGACGTCGCGAAGGCGCCGCCCGTCGACACCGCCACGTACCAGTCCCCGCTCGACGCCACCCGGCCCGCGATGTCCGTCCGGCCGTCCCCGTTGAAATCGCCCGCCAGCACCGTGGTCCAGGCCACCCCCGGCGACCAGTTCCCCCAGTTGGCCGTGCTGTACGCCGCCCCCGTGGACCGCGCCACCCACCAGTCGCCCTTTTCGTACGTCCGCCCCGCCAGGTCCGTCTTCCCGTCCCCGTCGAAGTCCCCGCGCAACACGTCGGCCCAGGCCGTCCCCGCCGACCACTTCCCCCACGACGCCGTCGTCAGCCCCGTCCCCGTCGACGTGCCGACGTACCAGGTCCCCGTGGCCGCGTCCCGCCCCACCACGTCCGTCTTCCCGTCGCCGTTGGCGTCCGGCTGCGCCACTCCGCCCCCGCCGGTCACCGTGAACGACCAGGGGCCGGCCGTGGCCGTCAGGCTGCTGTTGCAGCTGGTAAGGGCCTCCACTTTCCAGAAATACGTTTTCGCGTTCATCGGCAAGGATACCTGCGTATCGAAAACGTTAGCCATCCATTTCATATTGCCGGCGGAGGTTCCGCAGTACACGTCGTAGGAGGAAGCATTGGCCGAAGACGTCCAGCTGAGGACCACCAGCCCCCCCGCCGTCGAAACCTCTGCACCGTCGGCCGGCGACGAAAGGCTGAAGGCCCCCGGCGCCGCGCAGGGGGGCACGATGGAAAGCTGGTCAGCATTGGTCACGGTGAAAGAGTTGGCCTGTGCGCTGCTGTCGACTGCTGTGATGTCGACGAAGTACTGCCCGATCGGCACCCCTGTGGAATTGAACGTTCCGGAATAGGTGTTTCCCGTCCCCTTGGCCAACGTCACGTTGACCGGGCTGGCAATCTTGACCGTGGCCGTCACCGTTCCCACGCCTGTGTCGCCATCCACTACCTCGGCCGAAATGGCGAACTGGGTCCCCGCTTCCCCCATGCCAGGAGTAACCTGTACGTTGTCGACCACCGGGCCCGTGTGATCCACCGCACGGTTTATCGTACGAGTTTCGGTCGCCTGCTGCCCCAGGGAATCCGTCGCCACATAGGTGATCGTATTGGCGCCTTCCGCCAGAGAGATGGAAGCAGAGAAATAACCTTCGGCATCCAGCGTCTGGGCCACCCCGTTGATGGTGAAAGAGGTCACGCATGTAGCATCCGTCACCTGACCAGTCGTCGTCAAACTGGCTAAGTTGGTGGAGGCCTGGTCTGATGGCGTTGTGATACTGATTAGGGGAGGCATAGTGTCTGCCGGAGCTAACGGTCTTAAGATATGAATGTAATCGCCACAAGCTGCCGCCAATTCCTGCGTAGACTCATTCCAAGAAAGTTTTGTCACTCCATTAATACCGTTTGGTAGATTTGCGGTACGAAAACTAGCACCGGTAAGATCAATCACTTCCAATAGTCCTTCAGACAGAAGGCTTCCCACAGCCAATTTGGAATCGTTATCAATGAACACGACGCTCAAATAATAACCGGATATGGAAGGCGCCGATACTGTGTAGGAAGACCAATTGGAAGTATCATATATCTTTATGACATCTCCATTCATTGCCGCCAATTTGGTTCCATCGGAAGAAAAAGCACAACCAGTCAAATTGCTAGCAACATATTGGCTCGTCACCAAGGAACTGCTATCCCACACGCGAAGGTATCCATCAAACCCTGTTACAGCGACCCAACCTTTCGAAATGGAAGATTCCATTCGATGTTCGATGACATCGAAATTGCAACCATCGCCAAAGGCACCCACCGCAGAAGCACTCCCACAAGAATTATATCTATATATTGTATCGCATTCCGCACTGTAGTATACGCTGTCGGAAACATAGGCACATAATTCAGGTCCTGTCACGCCAGAACTCGTACACGTTAAGACACCGTCGGTCATTCGCCTGACCTGGAGTCCGCCTGTGCTCCCGGATCTTCCCACGATAAGTTGCTGACTGTCAGATCTGATTGCTAAGTCATAGAACGTTCTACTGCTATCAGATTTGGCCCATTTAGAAGTCCAATCAGACGTATTCCAGGCATTGATGCAATCCCCTGCCGAACCGATCAGGGTTGTGCCGTCTGGAGAAAACCTCAAGCCGTATACGTCATCCGGCATGCCAAGCGTTTTCACTGCCCCCATTGCCCCACCGGATGTGCAACCGGCGACGGCTTGAATTGTTGTGCCAGTGGTCCACTGACCGCTGGCCGGCCCAGCCTGAACTGTCACGGAACCTGACGCTGTACACGTCAATCCTACGCTGCACCGCCCATACTGGTTTGTTGTTCTCTTCGTGTACTCGAGGCTTCCCGAAGTGGAAGAAAAAAATACATCCACATACTGGGCTGGACCTCCGGAAGCATTGGTCACATATGCGTAAACTACGTATCTTGTTTGGCTTTCGTTGCAGGAGTGAAATGAAGCAGACAGAGCAATATTCATGTTTGCGTTTGGGTTGATGAATTGAACCATGGTCAGGGTGGAACCGAAACCGGGACAATTCACCGTGATGGCAGCATTTCCGGCCATTGGCGAGGAAAAGTTGATCCACGTCTGTCCATTCGCATCTGTGAAGGTAGAGGAAGGGCTGTTGTTGGATGTACAGCTGTTTCCAAAAAAATTGCCCGGAAAAGAAGTCGAGAAGGTCACAGTTTTTCCAGCCCCCACCGGTTGTCCGTTGGAGCCTGTGACGGTAACCAGGATCTGGCTGGAGAAATTGATGTTCAAGCTACTCGGATTCGAGGTAGCCGTCACATTCCCCGGCGCGGCCAGGGTGGTGAAGGTCTGGTCACTGCCGTTGCTGCTGCCTCCGTCATTGGTGGCCCGGAAGCGGTAATGGTAGGTCGTGCCCGACTGCAGGCCCGACAGGGTCGCGCTCAGGTTCAGCGCGCTGGAACCCTGCAGGGAAGATCCCACCGACACGGAAGAACCGTACGAGGCCGTGGCCCCGTAATCCACCCAGGCAGTGGTGGGAGAACCGTTGGGATTGACCGTTCCCGCCACGGTGACGCCTGTCTGGGATACGCCGCTGGCGGCGCCCGTCGTCACGATGGGCGCCAGGAGAGAGCAGGCGACCGTCGTAAAATTCGCGACGTTCGAAATGTCGGAGACACCGCTCCCCACCTGGACGACGAGCCGGAAGTTGTAGTCTTTTCCGCACTGCAGTCCGGAAATGGCCACCGTTACGACCTGGGCCCGGTCGGCCACGGAGGCGAACGCCTGGTGCGCGGTGGAGGTCCAGACGGAATCCGTGCTCAGCTTGTATTCGAACCAGTAGGCGGCGCTGCTCCCACCGGCGTTGTTCAGGCCGGGGTTGGCCCATCCCTTCAGGGTGGCCATGGTCTGGCCCAGGGGGCTGGCCTTCACTGCCACGGACCGGTGCACGGTGGCGTAGAACAATTCCAGCAGGGCCGCCGAGTTCCGGATAGATTCCGGGAACAGGATTTCAGCCTGTTCAGGAATCAAGCGGTCCGGGACGCATTTATAAGGACCTAATTCGTTAAAATCAGCTATTCGCTCGAATTGATATTGGTTCTTATGATAGTATTCAATTCCAAATGTATCTAAAGTCCCCACTTGGCTCCACAGTGCAGAAGGAACGCAGATCATGGCTATCCCACGACACCAATCAACGTAGTAAGTAGGATCGGAATCAGGACCTTCCAACAATTGCTTGAAATTCACTAACGTCTTTTCCCAGAAGGTAATGATCTCAGGATTGGGATCAATTCCAGGTTTTGCAAGATAATAAACTGCAGCATAATCCTGATTCTTTTGACCACTGTCAGGAACAAGATAATATGGAGACTGTCGATAAGCCTCAGCATTCACACTGCTGCCGTCCTCGTTGCTGCTATCGAAATATTGGGTGTATTGCGCAACGTCGTAAAACAGGCGGTTCAGCCAGTAGTCCCACGTAGAATCGTAACCGGTAGGCAGTGTCAACACTCGGGCACTCCAATCTTTCTCCGACTCCAGCAGCGATTCATAGCCATAATTCTGAAAAATTTCTCTGGTAAATTCCTCATAATTGCTGGGATCATGGCTTAAGAGCCCATCGCCGGCTCTCCCAATATGTCCATCATTATGAGCATGATCCGGCACACTCATGTCGGCCAGCAGATGGGCTACTCGTCCCAGCCAGTAATAGGCACTACCTATTTTGTTTTCTTTATAGGCCGTTACAGCATTGTCCCACCAATTGTTAGCAACCCACAATGCACTATGATTAGTCAAATATCCATCATCCGGCCCTTTATCCGGATCCCAGAAATGACGAAAAAACGATGGAACAATCTCGTCGAAATAATCATTGTCCTCTTCAAAAGTGCCTTCCAACAAGCAAACACCATTCTTCTTATCATTTTCTGTCCAAGAGCTGGAAGAATAGGGTTGATATGGATTGAACAATGCCTCAGGAGCGAACATGGCCTCTTTCAATGTTCCACCAAACACCAGTGCATCATCGCTCAGGTCTGTGGTAGCCGGGCTTTTCGCAGCCTTCAGCAATTCCACCGCCTGGTACGCGATCCAGGAGTGCACGAACGGAGCGTCGTCCTTGTACAGCACGTGGGCCGTTCCCTCTTCGCCGTTCCGGGACAGGCCGTACCGGACTTCCTTCGTGTTGTTGTCGGCAACAGTGTCGGCAGAAGCCATGGACACCGTGGCCCGGAAAACGACGGACTGCGAGTCCTCCGCCTGTTCCAGCACCCGGGCGGGCACCGGGAAGGCGAAGGCGGTCGGGCCCTGCAGCCTCCGCCGGTCGAGCTGCCCCACCAGTTCGCCGCCGACGAGGAGTTCCAGCGACACCTCCTCTTCGCCGTACGTGCCGTTGTTGCGCAACTCCACCGAACACACCAGCGTTCCATTCTCGCCGGACCGGACCCGCTCCCCGCCTTCACCCATCGCCTGCATCCCTTCAAACGTGATCCGCCCCACGGCCACGTCATGGAAGGAGGGCGTTTCGCTCGCCAGGGCCGCCAGAACGT
Source organism: uncultured Acidobacteriota bacterium (assembly GCA_964436005.1). Classification (GTDB taxonomy): domain Bacteria; phylum Acidobacteriota; class JAAYUB01; order JAAYUB01; family JAAYUB01; genus JAGNHB01. The sequence continues at coordinate 28,753 of CAYTBK010000011.1, read as the reverse complement.
CCACCCCTCCGCTGCCGAACACGGGGTCGCGCCCCGCTTCCCCGAGGTCGGAGGCGGTTCGGCACAGCAATTTCGCCACCCAGGGCATGGGCAGGTCCGTCCGGCCCTGGGCCACCAGCGCCGCCAGGCCCGCCACCACGGCCGCCGCGGGGGAGGTGCCGGTATGCGACGCATAGCCGCCGCCCAGGGACGTGGACAGGACATCCACGCCCGGCGCGCAGAGGTCGATGTGGGGGCCCCGGTTGGACCCGGGCCAGACCGCGCCGTCCGGGCCCACCGCCGACACCCCGATCACGTCCGGGTAGGCCGCCGGGTACACGGGGCTCTCCACCCCGTCGTTGCCGCCGGCCGCCACCAGCAGGCACCCCTTGGACAGCGCGTAGTCCACGGCTTCCTGCAGCGTCTGCGAGTAGCCGTAGCCGCCGAAACTCATGCTGATGATCTTCGCCCCGTTGTCCGCCGCGTAGACGATGGCCTCCGCGATGTCCGAGTAGCGGCCCTCGCCCGAGGCGTCCAGCGCCTTCACCGCCAGGATCCGGCAGCCCGGCGCCACGCCGGCGATCCCGACGCCGTTGCCGGCTTCCGCCGCCACGATCCCCGCGCAGTGCGTCCCGTGCCCGAGGTCGTCGGACGGGTCGCCGTCTTCGTTCACGAAGTCCCAGCCGGCCTGCGTCTGTTTCCGCAGGTCGGGGTGGGCCAGGTCCACCCCCGTGTCGATGACGGCCACCGTCACCGCCGGGGCGCCCGCCGTAAGGGCCCAGGCCTCCGGCGCGCGCACCGCCTCCAGCGCCCACTGCTGCGCCCGCAGGGGGTCGTTCCCCTCCTCGCCGGCCGCCCGGGCCACGTAGTTCGGTTCCGCCCACAGGACTGCCGGATCCTTCCGCACCGCCCGCAGCGTCTCCGTCAGGTCCCTTTCCCGGTCCAGGTCGAGCCGGTCCACGGAAAGCAACGACGGCGAGGAGAAACGGCGCGCCACCGGCCGCGCCCGCAGGACGCCCTGGCGGGACATGCGGTCCCGGGCCGCCGGGACGTCGGCGCCGGTCCGGTACTTCACCAGGATCTCCCCGGCGGCCGCCTCCAGCACCGCGCCGCCCTCCGGCCGCCCCAGCGTCGTCTTGGGGATTCCGCGCCCGCTCACGATTCCCCCGGCGAAACTGAAACCGCCCAGCAGCAGAACCACCGCCACCGCGAACACGACCGCCTTCGCCTTCCCGCTACGCATGCCGTTTCTCCTTTACCGCATTGTATCGAACACGTTCCTGAACTTATCTACACCGTCGCCGCGACTTGACACACCGACAAAGTGCGACAAAACATGTCACGCAACACCGGTTTCCCAGGCCCGCAAAATCCGGACATTTCCCGCGTCGTCTCTGGACCGCCGCACGACAGCGGTTTTCCAAATTTGGGATAATCTAGCATCGAATCAAACTGTCGCCAAATGGTATTTAACAAATTTCCCTCGCTGCAGCGACACTGTAATTACAGCCTCGCGGCAACGAGCACCGCCAGGCCGGCGCGCCGGAAGGGCGCCGGGCGTCTTCCCAGCGGCGGGCGCTGGTGCCGAAGCCGATGGAACGGAACGTGGTCTCGACGTTTTCGAGGGAAGCCGTGATCAACCTCCCAGGGCGGGTGGGTTCCCTCAGCCGCCCGGGCGGTAGCGCGCAACGGCCCGGACCCCGCCCATTCTGACTTTTTTTCGTGTGATTCGTGACTTCGTGTTTTCTCCCCTCTCCGCGGTTTTCACAGCTTCATGTGACCCCGGCCGATTGGCATCGGGGAAGGGAAACCGGGGCGGCCAAGAGCACCGCCCCATGACTCTGCCCTATTCATTGAATTTTCCCCATTGCCCCGGCGCCGCGTGGGGGAGAGCTTTTCCTCCGCGCCAAACCGGGGCGCTCGCCCGCCGTTCCCGTTACCATGGGCAGGGAAAGCAGGTTGTTGCAGAGACGGTCGCGGGAAGGGCGAGAAGAGTCCCCGCCGGTCAGGGGCGCTTGACGGCGGCGTAGAAAACGGTGGCTTCCAGGACATGGTGCGAGCCCACGGCCTTCAGGAAGAGGCCGACCAGTGGCTTGGCCAGCCGGAAAACCAGCCGGGCCTCCGGGATGGGGCGCGAATGGACCCGCTTCACGTCGAAGCCGCCGTACGCGAGCTGGTCCTTGACCTGCCCCACCGTGTACTCGGTGACGTGGAGCTTCGACATCAGGGCGGTCTTCTTCCCGGCGGCGGCGCGCAGCAGGTTGGCCAGACGGTAGCGGCTGGGCGTCGAAACCACCAGCAGCCCACCGGGCTTCAGCACGCGGTGGACGGCGCGCAGCAGGGCCAGGGGATCGGGAACGTGCTCCCACAGGTTGTTGCAGACCACCGCGTCGAAGTGCGTGTCCGGATAGGGGGGGCGATACGCGTCGGCGACCGCGAAATCAATCCCCGGATACTGGCCGACGGCCGACCGGATGGCCGAAACGGAGCAATCCAGGCCCGCGATCCGGCATTGGGGATGCTCCGACCGGATCCGGGAGGTGAAATGCCCCTGGCCGCAGCCCAAATCCAGCAGCCTCCGGTCGGCTCCCTGGCCCAGCCCTTCCAGCAAGTCGAGGGTGCAGGCCAGCCTTCTCCGTTGAAAAGCGCTGCCCATGTTTTCTTGCACGGAGTACGGGTCTTCGTCCCGGTACTCGTCCAGCGCATCCATTTCCGGCGCCGTCAGGAAGACGGGAAACCCGTCCGGGTGCCAGCCGCACGCGGCCCCCGCGGCGCGACCGTCGCTCCGCCACCGTTCCCACGGGCAGGAATCGGCCGGCAACTCGATTCGCCTGCCTTTTTCGACGTCGTAGTATTCCATCGCTTTCTCTCACCGGGAAAAATCGAGCCGAGCTCGTCCTCGCCAGGAACCGGAGACCGGGAGACAGGATAGCGCATTCCGCCCCCTTGTCAACGGCCCGGCGCCCGTCGGGAGGCCCGCCGATGCGAAAAGAGAGGGGGCGCCGGAAGGCGCCCCCGAGATTCGACCTCGCCAGGTCACTCAACCCGGCGAAGCATGGGCCGGACAGGATTCAACCGCCGAGGCACGCGGAGAGCCGCAGAGACTGCTCAGCGGGAATCGGCCCCGGCCACCTCCGCGCTTCTCCGCGCCGCTCCGCGGTTTCTTTTCCCGGTCGCCCAAAAGGCCTTGAAAACCATGGCCTTCACGCGGTTTCCCCCGGCGGAACGGCTCACTCCCCGGACGAAGCGTCCCCCTCCTGTGGCACGGGGGCCGCGGCGGAGGCAGGGGGCATGGCGGCGGGTTCCTCGCCCACCATCTGCCAGTCCGTGGCCGGGGACCACTTCCCGACGCTCTGCGTGGTGAAGGCGCTCCCGTTGGACAGGGAGAACCACCACACGCCCGTGTTCGACGTCCGACCCGCCAGGTCCGACCGTCCGTCGCCATTCAAATCGCCCGTCAGCACGTCCAGCCAGGCGATCCCCGTGGACCACTTCCCGAAGCTCGTGGTGGCGAAGCCGCCCGCCGTCTTGGCCAGACCCACGTACCAGTCGCCCGTGGCGGGCGTCCAGCCGGCCGCGTCCGTCCGCCCGTCCCCGTTGAAGTCGCCCGCCAGGACGTTCTGCCAGGCCACCGCCGGGGACCACCGGCCCCACGACGACGCCCCGAAGGACCCGCCGTTGGACAGCAGCACCGTCCAGTACCCCGTGTCCGCCGCCCGCCCCGCGATGTCCGCGAGCCCGTCGGCGTTGAAGTCGCCCGCCTGGAGGTCCAGCCAGTCCGTCGCCGGGGCCCAGTTCCCCCACCGCGCCGTGGCGAACGCGCTGCCCGTGGACAGCGACACCCACCAGTCGCCCGTGGCGGCCGCCCGCCCCGCCAGGTCGGTGACCCCGTCGCCGTTGTAGTCGCCGGCCAGCACCTGCGGCCAGAACATCCCCGCCGACCAGCGGCCCCACTTCGCCGTCGTGAACGAGGTCCCCGTCGACACGGCCACGTACCAGTCCCCCGTGACCATATCCCGGCCCGCGACGTCCGTCTTCCCGTCGCCGTTGAAGTCGCCCGTCAGCACGTAGCTCCACGCCGTCGCCGGCGACCATTTCCCCCACTTGGCCGTGACGAAGGCCGTCCCGGTGGAAAGCCCCACGTACCAGTCCCCGGAGGAGACCACCCGCGCGGCGATGTCCGTCTTGCCGTCGCCGTTGAAGTCGCCCCGCAGCACCTTCGTCCAGGCCGTGGCGGGCGACCAGCGTCCCCAGTTCGCGGTGACCAGCTTGCCGCCCGTCAGCGTGCCCACCCACCAGTAGCCCGTGCCGGCCGTGCGCGCCGCGAGCTCCGCCTTCCCGTCGCCGTTGAAGTCCGGCGCGTTCGGCTTCGCCCAGTCGTAGTCCCGCACCAGGACGACGGGCGCCACGGCCGTGAAGTCCTGCAGGCCATGGGTCGCCTTCACCCCGGCATACACCCTCGACGAAGGCGTGAAGACGTAACCCGCCGCCGTGGGCGTCACGGTGCCCGACCAACCGTAGGGAACGGTGGCCTGGTAGTTCCCGCCGGCGTCCGTCACCGGGTTCCCCGGCAACCCGGACATCACGATGCCGCCCCGCCCCGCGCCGTCCACCGTCACCCGGCCGGAGACGGTGTAGACGATGGGAACGGCCAAAAAGTCCTGGTCCGCCTGGTCGGCCTGCACGTCGGCGAAGCCCCGGTCCGCCGGGGTGAAGGTCCAGCCGGCCAGTACCGGGGTGAGCGTTCCCGTCCAGCCGGCCGGCACCGTGACCGAGTAGCGGCCGTCGGATCCCGTTTTCACCGAACCGGCATCGGACCGCGCCAGGGCGACGTTGCCCACCCCGGTTCCCTCCGCCAACGCCACCCGGCCGGAAATGACATAGGGGATGGCCGCCCCGGTGAAGTCCTGGCCGGCCTGGCAGCTGTTCAGGTCGGTGTAGTCGTGGCTGGCCGGAGTGAAGGTGTACCCGGTGCGGGAGGGCGTGACGGTGCCCGTCCAGCCCAGGGGCAGAGACTGGACGTAGAAGCCCCTGGCGTTTGTGACCACGCTCCCGCCGCCGTTGGAGAAGGTCACCGTCGCCCCGGCGACAGGCGTGTCTTCGTCGACCGCGATCCGGCCAGACACTGCGGCCACCGGAACCGGCGCACCGGTCGCGATTGCGCCGAGCAGTGGCTGGAACAGCACCGCCCCCAGGGAAGCGTCGTCGGATTGGTCGTAGATCCGGCTCATGACGATGGACGGGTCGGCGGTCCCCCAATAGTTGCCCGTGGCCGTCACGGTGCTGTTCGTCTCGTTGACCACATCGTACTGCCGATGGCCGAACAGGTTGCTCTCGCTGATGCTGTACGTCGGCGCCGTCTCGTGATCATAGGTGTAAATCCTGACGCCGCAATCCGTGTCGTTGTTGACGATGGAGCAGCGCTCGATGCGCCCGCTGGCAATCCCGACGGCGTTCGTGCCGCTGTTCCCGGTCACCAGGCAGTCCTGCATAAGGAAAGAAGAGCTGAGGCAATCTATTGCCGAGACAGAGAATGAACGGGTAACCCCGTTGCCGATGAAGGTGCAGTTTTTCACTGTCGCTGTTTCCGCTTTGCCCAAGGCTAACGCAGAACCGTTGTCAATGAATCGGCAGCCGTCGAACAGGGCCGTTTGGCTGGAACTCGATATACAGCCGTGCATAGCGCCCTGAAAAATCGAGTTCCGTACTTCCAGCGAAGCAATCTCCCAGGATGTCGAAATCCCGTTACGATAATTCCCGTTGTAGGTGAACAGGCAATCCCCGACAAACAGTTTCGTGCCTTCGATACGACCCCCGACTACCAAGCTGTCTTCGAATTGGCACCCGGACACATTCAGGATTGCGTTGGACACCGAAAGGCCGTCGTTGCCATTTTCGCTGAAGTGGCAGTTGCGGATGTGCCAGACGCGGGGAGAATCGACTGCGCCGTCGTTATTCAAGCCGAAATAGGCGCTCGCGTGGATAAACACCTGGTTCAGGTAGGGCGCCGTGTTCGCCGCGGCGGCATCCTGCACGTGAATCATGCCGGTCTCGGTGATGGAATTTCCGCCGTACTCCACGGCGGCATACTCGATGATGCTGCCCCGCACGTACTGGCCGTTCGCGTCGTAGACCGCCCCCACCGCCGTCGGGGTGAACAGGAGTCCGCCCCAGTCACCGGGCTGCGGCCGGCTCTCCGCCGAGGTGAACCGGATGGGCGCATCCACTGTGCCGCGGGCGACCAGCGTCCCCTCCACGACCAGGCGGTAGCGTTCGTCCGGCCGCTGCATCCTCGGCTGCGCAACCGCCCCTTTGGTGAACTTCACCGTCACCCCGGGCTCGATGGCCAGGGTCACCCCGGGAAGCACGCGCACGTTCTGCGACAGGACGTAGGGGGAATTGGCCGCCCGCCAGACCGTGTTGGCCGCGATGTCGCCGTACACCTCGCTGACCAGGGTCGCCGTGAAGTTCTGGCCGCTCAGGGTGGCCAAGCTGGAAGCGCTGCAGGTCCGCTCGCTGGGGGTGAAGACGTAGCTCTTCTTCACGGGCCGCACCGCGCCCGACCAGCCGGAGGGGATCACGCAGCGGTAGTAGCCGCCGGAATCCGTCGTCACCGTCCCCAGGCCGGCCAGGGAAACGAGCACCCCGGCCACGGGCGTGCCCCCCGGCTTCTGCACGCGGCCGGAGACCGCGATCGTATCGGAGGGCACCGTGAAGTCCTGCCCGACCATGCTGGCCGTGACGTTGCTGTAGGTGCGCAGGCCGGGGGTGAAGGAGTAGCCTGTCCGGGAAGCCGTGACGCTCCCCGACCAGCCGACCGGCACCTCCTGCTGGTATGCGCCGTCATAAACGGTGGTGGTCGTCCCCCCGCCGTTGGAGAAGGTCAGCAGGACGGGATACAGAGGGGTCCCGTTCGCCTGGGTCACCCGGCCCGAGATGACCGGCTTGGCTCCCTGACCGATTGTGGAGTAGTCTTGGCCCTTGACGCTGCCCTGGAGGTTGGCGTAGGTACGGCTGGCGGGCGAGAAGAGACAGCCCGCCTGGGTCGGTGTGGCCGTCCCCGACCAGCCCTGGGGCACGGCCACCCGGTAGGCCCCGTTGGCGCCGGTGACCGCGGTCCCGCCCCCGTTCGAGAAGGTCACCGTCACGCCTTCCCGACCTAAGCCTGAGTTGTCCCGGATGACGCCGGCCACCATCACCACGGGGGCCGGGGCGTCGGGGGCGGCCTGATTCAGGAAGGAACCGAAATCAACCTCGCCCTTGCCGTTGTCGTCGAAGAAATCGAAAATGTGGCCCATGATCCGGTACGCGTCGCCGGAACCCCAGTAGTTGCCGGTCGCCGTCACCGGGGAGAACGAATCGTTGTACAGGTCGTACTGGGCGTGGCCGAACAGGTTGCTGCCGGAAACGACATATTCCGAAGGGACGTAGCGGCTTTTCACCACCAGACCGGCGTCGGTCAGGTTGTTGACGATGGAACAGCGCTCGATGCGCCCGCTGTCCAGCTGGACCGCATATTCGCCGCCGCCTCCGGTCACCAGGCTGTCCCGCATGGTCAGCCCCATGCCGGAATCGCCTTCGCAAGAGATGGTATTAAAGCCGTTTCCGATAAACAAACAGCTCTGCACGGTGGCAGACGCATCGTTGAAATAGTTGGAGGACAGTTGCAAGGCATAGCTGCTGTTGCCTTCGAAACGGCACCCCTGCACCGACACGGTCTGGCAATCGGTTATCTGGCAACACCCTGCATTGTCGATGAAATCGGTGTTCTCCAGCACCAACGCGAGCAAGTAGACCGCATCGAGAGCGTATCCAGAATTGCAACCCGTGAACCGGCATCCCGAAACATGCAGACTGGTGACTCTGTCAAACGACTGGACTAACACCCGCGAAGAGAAATCGCAGTCGAACAGCTTCAGGTTCTGGTTGCCTACGCTGACATCCAAGAAGGCGTTGGCGGAAAAAGCGCAGCCGCGGATCGTGAAGGCGGCCGGGCCCGGGCTGGAATACCGATTGTTCATGAAACCACTGCTGACACTCTGCCGGATGACCACCTGGTTCAGGTACGGCGCGCCGTCGAGAGCGTAGATCATTGCTCCATTGGCGGCGCCGCCGTACTCCACCGTGGCGTGCTCGACGATGCAGCCGCCGGCGTACTCGCCGTACGCATCGCACGTCGCCCCCACCGCCGTCTCGGCGAACTGGAGGCCGCCCCAGTCGCCGGCCTGGGGCGCATCGGCGGCGGAGGTGAAGACGATGGGGCTGGCCGAGGTGCCGCGGGCGACCAGCGTCCCCGCCACGAGGAGGGAGTACCGTTCGGCCGGAGCCGACGTCGAACCCTTGCAGAACCGCACCGCGACGCCCGGCTCGACGGTCAGGGTGATTCCGCTGGGGACCGTGACGTTCTGCACCACCAGGTAGGGGGAACCGGCCAGGTTCCAGGTCGTGTTGGCGCTCAGGGACCCGGAAACCTGGGTGGCCGCCCGCACCCCCAGGTGGCCGGCCATGGCCAGCGCGAAAAGCAACGATGCCCTTGCCAGTGCTTTCATGATGTACCCCTCGATGTGCTGGAAAAATTGTTCCGCCGACCGGGCGAATGGACGTCGTCGTCGGCGAGAAGGGCGAGGCTAGCACGGAGAAGGTTTCCCGGCAAGGTGTTTTTTGTAAAAACATTCAACAACGGAATAATTGGCCCGGCCGGCATCGGCCGCCCCGACAGGGGATGAAATCGCGGTGCTTCGCCGTATAATGGTTCCATGCGGTGATACTTTTTCAGGGGGAGGTCGGTCATGGCTCTTCATTCCAGAATCGGAACCGCGGCGGCAACGATCTGCGCCTTCCTGGCGCTTTCCGCTCCCGCCGCCTCACTGCCGCCGGAAACCCTTTCCGGAACCCTGAACCTGGTCTGGGGCGACCCGGGTCCAGGCTGCCAAGAGGAAGGCGCCCTCCAACTTTTCCTGACCGGCGACGACGGTTGCGTCTATCGGCTCGACTTCCCCGCTTCGGTCGAACTTCCGATGGAGCGGCTGCTGCTCCTCTGCGGCCGCCGGGTACACGTGCAGGGGCAAAGTTCCGCCCTTCCGACGGGAGAACCGGCGGCCCGGTTCTTTGTCCAGGACCTGGCCTCCGACGAGCCGACCGCCCGGCTGCTCCGCCCCTCCATTTCGGGCAACCTGAAGTACGTGACCCTCATGGTCAAATTCTCCGACGTCTCCACCGAACCGAAGAACCTGGCCTATTTCCAGGGCATGTACGGCAGCTCGGCCCCGGGCCTGGACCACTACTGGCGGGAGCTTTCCTTCGACAACGTCAACATCGTGGGCAGCCAGTGCTACGGCTGGTTCACCCTGCCCCAGCCCCGCTCGTACTACATCACCGGCTCCCCCGAGACCGCCAACCTCGACCAACTCTGGCTCGACGCCACCGCCGCCGCCGACGCCACCGTGGATTTCAGCCAGTTCCACGGCATCAACATCATGTTCAACGACACGCTGGACTGCTGCGCCTGGGGCGGCTCCAAGTGGGGAACCCTGGACGGGGTCACCCGCAGCTGGCCCTCCACCTGGGAACCACCCTGGGCCTACAGCAACATTTCCGTCATCGCGCACGAGATGGGGCACTCCATGGGGATGCCCCACTCCTCCGGAAACTACGGCTACACCTACGACAACTATTGGGACGTCATGAGCAAGGACCGCCTGTGCAACCCCGCCGACGCCACGTACGGTTGCGTGGCCGCACACACCATCGGCTACCACAAGGCCGACCTGGAAGGATGGATCGCCGGCGCCCAGCAGGTCTTTGTGCCGCCCGGGCAGCAATCCACGGTGTCGCTCGAGCGCATCGCCCAGCCGCAAACCACCAACCCCCAGTACATCAAGCTGCCCGTGAAGGGATCGGCCAGCCGCTTTTTCACGGTGGAAGCCCGCCGCTACACCGGGTACGACAACCAGCTCTATAACGAGGGGGTGGTCATCCACCACGTGTTGACGGGGCGCACGAATCCGGCCCGGGTGATGGACGTCGACCTCGACGGCAACACCAGCGACGCCCAATTCCTACCCGGCCAGGCCTTCTGCAAGGACGGCGTCAAGGTGACCGTGAACTCGGCCACGACCTACGGCTACTCGGTGACGGTGCGAAACGCCCTCCCCCCGAATGTCATGGACCTCGATGCGGACTCCTTCTTCGACCTGGCGGGGCGGGCGGCTGCCTCCGGCGACTGGTGGGCCGGCCTGTGCAGCGGCAGCGCCCTGACCACCGTCAAGTGGGGGCGGTGGTCCCCGGGAACCACCTGGTCACCGTTCCTGAAAGGCGATTTCAACGGCGACGGGCGAACGGACGTGGCCGGCCGGACGAATTCGACGGGGGACTGGTACGTGGGGCTGTCCACCGGCAGCGCCTTCGCGACCTCCAGTTGGGGCCGCTGGTCCGCCGCCACGACGTGGACAGACGTCATGACCGGCGATTTCAACGGCGACGGCAAGACCGACCTCGTTGGCCGGGCTGCGGCCACAGGAGACTGGTACGTGGGGCTGTCGACGGGAACCTCCTTCAGCACAAGCAAATGGGGGAACTGGTCGCCCTCGGCCACCTGGCTCTCGGTCCGGCGTGGGGATTTCAACGGCGACGGCAAGACCGACCTCGCCGGGCGGGCTGCGTCGTCGGGCATCTGGTGGGTGGCCTTGTCCACGGGCAGCGCCTTCACGACCTCGAACTGGGGGACCTGGTCCCCCGGAACCACCTGGGTGGATGTTCTGAACGGGGACTTCAATGGAGACGGCAAGGAAGACCTGGCCGGAAGGGCCTCCGCCACCGGAGTGTGGTGGATCGCCGCCTCGAACGGCAGTGCCTTCGTCACTTCCAACTGGGGCCAATGGAGCCCGGCCACCACCTGGAACTCCGTGCGGGCCGGGGATTTCGACGGCGACGGATTGACGGATGTCGCCGGCCGGGCCGCCTCCACCGGCGACTGGTGGGTCGCCCTGGCGAAACCGACCTGGACGTTCACCACCACGAAGTTCGGGAAATGGTCGCCCGATGTGACCTGGACAAACATCGAGACCAGCGACTGCAACGGCGACGGGCGGGCCGACCTCGTCGGCCGGGCCGCCAACACCGGCTCCTGGTGGGCGGCGCGGTCGAACGGCAGCGCCTTCACCACCATCAAGCTGGGGACATGGTCGCCGGCGACCACCTGGGAGATGGCGGTCGACGGAGACGGCGACAACTAGCCGGCGAACCGCCGGGCCGGGCGGTTTGGCATGAACCGCCCCCCGGCGGCCCGGGGCCGTCGGGACTTCCGCATCTCCGGCGGTCGGCTCAGGGCCGCCGACCGGCCAGCCGGCGGGGCGTTTCCAGGACGCAGGCGATGATCCGGGCCTGGTCTTCCGCTGACAACTGGGTGCCGGACGGAAGGCAGAGGCCCCTTTCGAACAGCCGGGCGGCCACTCCCCGCTCCCGACGGCGGCAGTCGGCGAAGACCGGCTGCAGGTGCATGGGCTTCCACACGGGCCGGGACTCGATATTCTCCTCTTCCAGGGCCAGGCGGATGTCCTCGCGGGTGGCGCCGAATTCGTCCGGGTCCACGGTGAGGCACGTCAGCCAACGGTTGCTCCGGCCGTACGGGGCTTCGGGCATGAAGCGCAGGCCGGGCACCGTCTCCAGGTCATCCCGGTAGCGGTCGAAGATCTCCCGCTTCTTCGCCACCCGCTGCTCGATGACCCGCAGCTGCCCGCGCCCGATGGCGGCCAGGATGTTGCTCATCCGGTAGTTGAAGCCGATGTGGACGTGCTCGTAGTGCGGCGCCGGTTCGCGGGCCTGGGTGGACAGGAAGCGGGCGCGTTCCGCCAGGACCGCGTCGGAGGTCAGCAGCATGCCCCCTCCCGACGTCGTCATGATCTTGTTGCCGTTGAACGACAAGCCCGCCATGACCCCGAAGCTGCCGGCTTTCTTTCCACCGTAGCTGGCGCCCACCGCCTCGGCGGCGTCTTCCACCAGGGCCACCCCGTGATCGGCGCAGATCCTTTCCAGCCGCTCGTAGTCGGCGCACTGGCCGTACAGGTCGACGGCCATCAGCACCTTGGCCGTTCGGCCGTTCCGCCGCAGGGCCAGGAGCTCTTCCTCCACCAGGTCCGCATCGATGTTCCAGCTGTCCTCCCGGGCGTCCACGAAAACGGGTCGGGCGCCGGTGTAGCAGATGGCGTTGGCCGAAGCCGAAAAGGTCAGGGTGGAGCAAAGGACCTCGTCCCCGGGGCCGACCCCGGCCAGCAGCATGGCCAGGTGGAGGGCCGCCGTCCCCGAAGACAGGGCCACGGCGTGCTCCACGCCAAGATAGGCGCAGAACTCCCGCTCGAAGGCGTCGACCTGCGGCCCCAGGGGGGCGATGTAGTTGCTGGCGAAGGCTTCGTGCACCAGTTCGAGCTCGTCGCCCCCCAGGTGGGGCGGGGACAGGAAAATGCGGTCTTTTTTCATCGGCTTCACTCGCTTTCTTGAGAATCTGAATCGTATCTTTTCTTTACCATTGCCGGAACCCCGACGCACAAGGCATGGGCGGGAAGGGCGGTCACGACAGCGGCACCGGCCCCGACGGTGGTCCAGTCCCCCACGCAGCGCTCCGGGATGACCACGGCGCCGATGCCCAGGAAAACTCCTTCGCCCAGGCGGACGTTCCCCCCCAGGCGGGCGCCGGGCGCCACGTGGGCAAAGGGCCCCACGACGGAGTGATGGTCCACGGAGCAACCGGTGTTGAGAATGGTGCCGGCCCCGATGCGGGCGAGCGGGTTGACCACCACCCCGGCGCAGACCTGGCAACCCGGTTCGAGCACGGCGCTGCGGGAGATGCAGGCCGCGGGGTGAAGGGCCGTGAAAAACCGCTCCCCGGCTGCCGACAGCTGCCGGGAAATGCGTTGGCGGCCCCGGTTGTCGCCGATGGCCACCACGACGCTGTCGTGGGGCACGCCCGCGATCCTGGAAAAATCACCGTGCACCGGCAGGCCCATGACTTCCTGGCCCTGTTTGCGGGGATCCTCGTCCAGAAACCCGACCGTCACCAACCCGGGAACCGATGTCTGCAGGCAGCCGAGAATGTCGGCCACGACGCACCCGTGCCCCCCGGCTCCGATGATCAACACGCGGTTTTCTCTATTCATTCCTCTCGTTCCCCATGAATTTTTCGGTGGTGGCGTGCCCCCTCTTGTTGACGCCCCGCTGACCGGCCACCCGGAAAAACGTTTTCAGCAAAATTTTCAAATCCAAATAAAACCCATAGTGGTCCACGTACCACACGTCCAGGGCGAATTTCTCGGGCCACTCCAGGTCGTTGCGCCCATGGATCTGGGCCCAGCCCGTCAGTCCCGGCCTCACTTCGTGCCGGCGGCGCTGCGTTTCGTCGTAGCGTTCGAGATATTCCATCAGCAGGGGTCGGGGGCCGACCAGGCTCATGTCTCCGCGGAGGACGTTGAACAATTCGGGCAATTCGTCCAGGCTGGTACGCCGCAGGAAACGCCCCAGGGAAGTCAGCCGCTGGGCGTCGGGCCGCAACGCTCCCTGGTCATCCCGCTTGTCGTTCATGGTGCGGAACTTGTACACCACGAAAGGAACGCTATGCCAGCCGGGGCGCTGCTGGCGGAACAGGACCGGCGCCCCCAGGCGCAGGCGAACGAGCAGGGCCACCATTGCGATGACGGGCAGGAGAACCAGCAGCAGCGGAACGGTCAAGGCCAGGTCCAGGAACCGCTTGCCGCCCCGACGGTATAACCGGAATCCCCGGTTACCGGTTTCCCCAGCAGACATCCGACCTCCGCGGGCAGGACACTCGGCCTGTTTGGCGTGTGCATCGGCGGCCGCTCCCGGCTTCACGGCAGGCACCGTCGAAACAGATTTCCGAAAGAAGCGACCGCCGCGGGCAGGGAGTACCGGGATTCCGCCGTTTGACGGGCCGCCGTCCGCATGGCGGCAAGCATCCGCTTGTCGCCGGCCAGGCGGCGGATCGCCTCCGCCAGGGCCCCGGCATCGCCGGGAGGAACCACCAGCCCCACCCCGCGTTCGCCCACGAGCCGCGCCAGGTCGCTGTCTGGCGCCGTGCAAGCCACGACGGCGCTGCCCGCGGCCAGAAAGTTGTAGGTCTTGCTGGGCACCGAGAGGCTCTCCGTGCCGGGCGACTGCAAGACGACGGCGATGTCCCCGGCGGCCAGGGAAAACGGCAGGGTTTCCCAGGGCTGGAAGGGGAGAAACGACAAGTTCCGTACGCCCAGTTCCGCGGCCTCGCGCCGGGCCTCGGGCAGCCCGAGCCCGTCGCCCACGACGAGAAAGCTCACCGGCTCGAGATCGGAGAGCAAGGCGGCCGCCTTCACCAGCGTTTCGACGCCGTGCGTTTTCCCGATGTTTCCCGAATACATCACCGTAATTCTTCCGACCTGCCCGTGCTCCCGGGCGAAGGGGTTCTCCTCCTTGGGAAGGGGCTTCAAAAAATCCGTGTCGGTCCACAGGGGCACCACCGCGACGTTCGCTCCCGTCGCCTGCTTCTGCAACTGGGCGGCCATGCCCTCGCCGATGGCCACGACGGCGCCGGCCTGCCGCATGGCCTTGCCGTTGGCCCGGCGCCATGCCCCGGCCGCCCAGCCGGTGGAGGAGAGCCAGCCCAGCTGCACCGGATGATCGGGATAAAGATCAAAGAACAGAAGAATGTAAGGTATCCTCCGCAAGCGGCCGACCCATCTCCCCAGATGGGGCAAAAAGGGGGGGTTGGTCGTCAGGAACAGCAACCGGGGCCGCCGGCAGAACAGGAGGTAGAAAAAGACGAACAGCGAGGACCGGAACCACGACAAGGCGCGGGTGCGCAGCGACGTTCGCCGGTAGGCGGGGCCCTTGACCAGTTTCAGCCCGGCCTGTTCCGTGGGGTAGGGCGACCCGGTCAAGAGGGCGCCGGCCCCGAACTCCCCGGCGAGGCGCTCCAGCAGCGACTGAAACTCCCGGCTGTGCGACTGGTTGACCGCGACCCACCTTGGCGGTCCGGAATGGTTTCTGCTCATGGAAATTCCCTACCGCGGGCAGGCGCCGTCACCTTTCGGCCCCAACGGATCGGTACCATTCCACTGTTCTTTTCAACCCTTCCGCAAAACCCAGGCGAGCCCGGAACCCGAACTCCCGCTCGGCCCGGCCGACGTCCAGGCGACGGCGCGGCTGGCCGTTGGGCTTGGAGGTGTCCCAGCGGATCTCCCCCGCATAGCCCACTTCGCGGGCGATGGTCTGGGTGAGATCCTTGATGCTGATCTCCATGCCGGAGCCAAGGTTGACGGGATCCGGCTTGTCGTACCGCTCGGCCGCCAGCAGGATCCCTTCGGCCGCGTCGTCCACGTACAGGAACTCGCGGGTGGGGGAACCGTCGCCCCAGGCCTCCACGTGGCCGGCCCCGCTCGCCTTGGCCTCGACGAATTTCCGGATCAAGGCCGGAATGACGTGGCTGCTGGCGGGATTGAAGTTGTCGCCGGGACCGTACAGGTTCACCGGCAGCAGGTAGATCGCATTCCAGCCGTACTGCTGCCGGTAGGCCTGCGCCTGCACGAGAAGCATCTTCTTGGCCAGGCCATAAGGGGCATTCGTCTCCTCCGGGTATCCGTTCCAGAGCTCTTCTTCCCGAAACGGCACCGGCGTGAACTTGGGATAGGCGCAGATGGTGCCGATCGCCACGAATTTCTCCACCCCGGCCCGCCAGGAGGCGTGCATCAACTGCGCCCCCATCATCAGGTTCTGGTAGAAGAATTCGGCGGGATGCTCCCGGTTGGCCCCGATGCCGCCGACGACGGCGGCCAGGTGGATCACCAGGTCCGGTCGAAACTCCAGGTGCCTGGCAATGACCGAAAGGTCCACCAGATCGCCATCTTCGATGCCGGTGGCCAGGACTTGCCGGCACCCCCGCTCCTGCAGCTTCCGCACGACGACGCTACCCAGGAAGCCCGTGCCGCCTGTCACCCAGACCCGTTTGTTCTGCCAAAAGCTCATGACCTACTCCTTCCCTCGTAATCTTTCCTTATGCCGGCCCCCATGGATTTCCCCTTCGAGACCGGACGAGGAGTCTTCCGATGATATTTTCGTTTCACTTCCTTCGTGATCCATGCCGATGGCCCCCGGCCCGCCTGCCGTCGGACCACCGTCCGGCCGCAGCGATGGGCCGCCGCGTCACGGCCGGCCGCGTCGGCTCCTTTCCAGCCCTTCCCGGTAGACGTCCAGAAGCTGATCCACGATGGTGTCCCAGCTGTAGGAACGTTCCACCAGGGCCCTTCCCTTTCGCCCCATCTCCTTCATCCCGGCCGGATCCGCCAGAAGGTCCTTCATGGCGCGGCAGAGCGCATCCGGCTCGATCGAAACGACGCGCCCCGCCCCGGCGGCTTCCACTTCGGGGAAATGGCAGTCCGGGGAAAGCAATACGGCCGTCTCGTGGGCCAGGGCTTCCAGCACCGCCATGGAAAAGCCCTCGGCGTGCGAGGGAAGGCAGAACAGGTCGGCGCGATCCAGCAACGACTCTTTCAGGGCACCCGTCACCAAACCAGGGAAAAGCACACGATCCGCCACCCCTCCCGCCTGGAGTTCCTGACGGAAACCCTCCACCAGGCCCCACTCGTCCGGGCCAGCCATGACGAGCTTCGCACGGGGGTTGGCTCGGCAGAGCGCGGCAAAAGCACGCAGCAGCATGTCGGCACCCTTGATGGGATGCAAGCGGGCCATGAAAAGAATGACCTGGTCTTCCGGGCGGATCTCCCCGAGGCCATCCAGGCCGGCCGCCGGGGTTTTCCGCTCGGGAACATGAACCCCGTTGGGAATGATCCGGCAGGGGGTCTGCACCTTCAGGGTCCGGAAACTGTCCTTCTCGTCACGGGTCAGCGCCACCAGGGTTGTCGCCTGGCGCATGATCGGGCGTTCGACGGCGGCAATGTACAACCTCTTTTTCAACCCGCGGAACCGCAAGTGGCTGGCGGAGAACACCCCGCGCTGGCTGTAGAAAAGGGGGACGGCGTGCCGAATCGCCGCCTTGCCGGACGCATAGGTGCCGTAGACAAAAGGGGCTTGCGTGTGAACGACATCCACCGTGGGAAGCATTCGCTTCAGTTCCGTCTTCATCGATGCAGCATAAAAGAAACCAGACGATTTCGAAAGGTAAGGGACGAAGGGCAGCCATCTCCGCAAAGGTTCCTGGTGCTGGAAATACCAGACTTCGACCCCGTCGACATCCACCGGTCGGTCGGTCGGAACATCCAGGTCCTCGCTGATATTGGAATTCGTGGCGAAAACAACGACCTCGTGCCCCTTGTGCACGAGTGTTTCCGCCAAAGCGGAAATGGAATGAATCGGTCCGCCCATCCGGAAGGCAGGTTTATACCCAGCCGCGGCAAACAGGATTTTCATTTTTCCCCTGACTTCCTAGCAATTTCCCCTAAAAAAAACCCCGGTAAGGAACCCGCCTGATGGCGGCCTAAGATTTCATTATAAATAAATTCATACTGCCGGGCAACCTCGGGCACCGACCATTCGTTGGCCCGGTGCCGCGCCGCCAGGGCTGCGGACCTGGCAAACACCAGATTTTCCAAAATCCCGACGATGGCTTCCGCGGCGGGTACCGCATCCACCGGATCGACCCAGGCGGTCGGCCCCTCCCCCAGCAGTTCCCGGTGCGGGGGGATGTCGGACAGCACCAGGGGGCATCCGCAGGCGATGGCCTCCATGACGGTGTTCGGGCATCCTTCGTAGGAACTGAGCGACACGAAGGCCGCGGCGTTTTTCAGCAGCGCCCAGACCTCCTCGGACGGCAAAAAGCCGGTGAACGTGACGTGTTCCGCCAATCCCAGGGCCCTGACCCTTGCCTCCAGGGAGGAATGTTCCGCGCCCTCCCCGCAGACCACCCCGTGGACCGCCCGCCTTTTCGAAACGATGGCCAGCGCGTCCAGGAACGTCTGCACTCGCTTGTGCCTTTCCAGACGCCCGACATAGACGAGCAGCGGCACGTCAGGAACAGCGACCCGCGCCGGAAGCGCTGCCGGCGCCCGCTCGATCTCCGCCATCGGCAAACCGTTGCGGACGATGTACCGTTTCCGGTCCGGAACCCGGGCCTTCCAGTAGGCGTCCCCCCCGCCGGAGTTCGAGATGACGGCCCGGGCGCCCGCACCCGCCCATAGGCGCAGGCGGGTCTTCCAGGAAGCGGGGTACGCGTCGGACATATTGGGTTCGCGCAATACCCA
This sequence comes from uncultured Acidobacteriota bacterium, assembly GCA_964436005.1. Classification (GTDB taxonomy): domain Bacteria; phylum Acidobacteriota; class JAAYUB01; order JAAYUB01; family JAAYUB01; genus JAGNHB01. The sequence goes on along the minus strand of CAYTBK010000011.1, from coordinate 10,541 downwards.
GGGAGTTCCGGTGAGTCTGGCGGCGATTCCCCCCAACACGTCCATCTGCAATATCCACGAGTGCAGAACATCCGGTTTGACGAGCCGGATCAGGCGAACCAACCGCCAGGCCAACCGGGGATCGCAGTTCGAACCGCCGATCAGCCTGTGCAGCGTCACACCCGGCAGTTCCGGCGGATTGGGGCCCTCTCGGCTGAACACGATGTGCACGTCATGGCCCCGTCGCGCCAATTCCGGGGCCAGGTAGCTCAATTGCCGCTCCGCCCCGCCCCCCGACAGCTTCGGTATCAGGTGCATGATTCTCATGAATGCCACTCTCGATTGCCCCCCGGCCCCCACCCCGCGAAAAGAAACCCGCTGCCGCCTGGGAATGGGTCTTTCTTTTTCACAATCAACGATCTTGTTCGCATTCGGCTTGAAGCTTCCGCTTCTCGGCCGGCCCAAAGCGTTCCCGGCTCGGCGCCGCCGTTTCACGGCAGTCGGCTTGCCGCCGGCAGTGGGCGGCGACAACATAGATGCCCAGGAAGAAATAGAAAAAGCGCATCTGCAACACCGAACTGATGTAGAACAGCACGAGTGAAACCACGCCGAATTGGGTCAGGGCGTTTGTCTCAAATTGGCAGGCCACGTTTCGCCGCCCGCCTTGAAGAAAGATGTGGCCCAGCAGGAACAGCAGAAAGAAAATGTAGAGGATTCCGTATTCCAGCGCACAGAAAAGAAGGGAATTGTGTGCCGACATCTGGAGCCTTCCGCTGCCCTTGAAAAAACTGTCGGCCCCCAGCCCATGCCCGAACAAGGGGCTTTCGCAAAACAACTTCCAGTACAAGGCCTGGGCCTGAAACCGGGCCTGTACGCTGATGTCATCCGTCACGCTGTCGGCTTCCGTCAGTTCGAAACTGGCCATCATGGACAACCGTTCGGCGAAATCGTGCTTGCCTCTCTTGGAATCATCTTTCCGGCTCGAAACATACACCTGCAGACCGAGACTGCCGGCCGCCAGGCAGACGGCCAACAGACCGACCTTGGAGAAAAAGCGCCGTTTCGATTGCCGTTTCCAACTGTTCGCCAGAATAGCGGCGACGATCAGTACGGCGGCAAGAATGCCCACACGGGATCCGGTCAGCACCACCGCAAACAAGAAAAGAAGTAAAACCACCACTTCCGTCGTCACCCGGCGGAATTTCGCCTGGGAAAACCAGGCGATGAACAGAAAACAAAGACAAATGGACAGCATGTTGGGCTGCAGGAAGAACCCGAAGGCACGGCCATAATGATAGGCCTTTCCGTTTGCGAGAAGGGCGGTTTTTGCAAAGAGTTCAGGCCAGGCCATGCTCATCGCCAGCCCGACCAGAGTGACCAGCAGGCTGGTTGTCACCACGCGCCGAACGGCTTTCAACCCATTGGCCGCCATGTAAACGGCCGTGCCGAGGAAAAGCAGGAACAAATAGCCCGCCAGCCCGATTTCCCGGAAAGCGACGACCGGCGCATAGACGATGGTGCACAGCGGCCAGACCAACAGGGCCAGCGCCCAACGAAGCAACGCGAGGTTGCCCAACAACTGGCGAAAGCACTTCCGCTCCAGGATCAGGTAAATCCCGTTCAACGCCACCAGCACAAGACTGATGGAAGCCACTGAGAGCCCGCACAACGCGGCCACGAACGTGAAGGCTTGCGTCACGTTCATGACCATGACGAGGAAAAACAGGTACTGCATCACGACTTTGGTCATCAAACCTCACCACCGGCGGGACTTTCCCCACGACCGACCGACTGTGCGCCGGGAAACGTCAATCGTCCATCTCCGGGACTTTTAAATCGTTCCGACCCAAGGCATCCACCAGGTGCAGGTACTCCGGCCAGAAATTGCCCGGGTGCCAGTCCAAACGCGAGTCCCAATATCCGGGGCAGTCATGGACGGCACGCGACACATAAGTATAACTGATCTCGCAAAATTCCGGTTCGCCCTTCCCGTTGACGAGAAAATCGTAGGCCATGGAAGGAAAGCCCATCCTTCGCGAAACGGCAAAGGCGATTTCCACACAGCGCAAGTCGATCCCGCGGGGGTCATGGTCGATCCGGCCGCTGCCCGAAGCGCGAAAGTCGTTTTCCCGAACGAATCGGCGGAAAGCGAACGCCCGATCGCCAATGACCGTCACCCGCGTATCGCAGGGATTGTCAGGCAGGAATTTTTGAAAGAGAATGTAGTTCTTTTGCACTTGCCAGTTCGGCGATGAATCCAGCCCCCTGATTCGACGATTCAGGTTGCCACCCAAACGATGGAATTCCCGGTACAAGCTGAAACAGGGGAAACCCAGCGCACCGCAATTGGACCACCGGCCCGGCCGAACGCCCCGGCCGAACATCCTGTCGACCAATCGCCGGGCGTGCCCGGCGCTTTTCACGAGCAGCACGTTCTGCGAACCGGCCCCGCCGCGCAGTTTGAACACGACCGGGTAGGCGGCCCGGGACACCCACTCCCGGGCGCTTTTCTTTTCATAAAACACCCAGCATTCGGTCATGGGGAACCCGGCCGCACGCAACAGGAAGTACTGCTTGATTTTGTCATCGTAGTGCCATGCGGCGGCCAGGTTGGGGTAGCACGGAATCCCGTATTCCCCCTCGATGACGGGCAGAAGGTCGCGGGCCTGTTGCAGGTCGGAGTCGTACTGCCGAAACCGCATGATGAAAAGGTCCAGGCCCTTCACCTGGTCCCAGAAATCGGGTTGCTCGGCCCGCAGCCGAACCGACCGGACGCCATTGGCGGCGAGGATTTTCTCGTACGCCTGCTGCGCCGGCAGGTCCCGGCCGTTGGCATCCTTGAGATCATAGATACCGACCACCATCGCTTGGACTCCTTTTGCCATAATCCCTTCTGCCCGAGAGGGCCGCCTCCCCGGCAAGGGCTGCTCAATCACCTGTTTTCTCGTTGGTCCTCTGACAATGGCCCAGCCGGAGAAACGCAAGCACCACGGTCGCTACGGATCAGGGCCGCGCCCGCCTTCCCGAAAACCTGCGTTTGACGCTCGACACGGCCTGACGCGGGTTTTGCCGGCAAACCCGCAGATAATATTTCATAAATTTATATATATGATAAATCCGAAACGCCCTGTCGGAAAGGACCACCCTGAACCGCCAGTCGGTCAGCATGCCTCGGAAAGGAAACAGGCGGCCGTCCTGATGACGCAAGAACCGGTCCGACACGTTTCCGGTTTCCGTGTCCAGAATCACCCACGCGGAAACACTGCTGTTTTTACCGGACTTCCAGGAGGAACTTCGGGTGAAACGATTTCCGTCGTGATAGGACGGGGCGCTTCCGTCGCAGAAGATCCCGTTGCCAAGAGAATAATAAATATGTTTCCCCTTGTAGACTTCCATGCTCTGCATCTTGTGCGGGTGATTGCCGACGACCAGGTCGGCCCCGTTGTCCACCAGGGACCGGGCGATTTGAACATCCGCAGGCCTGGGGAAGGAATAGTGTTCGATTCCCCAGTGCAGGTTGACGACCTTGAATCCCGCCTGGCAACCGCGCAGGTCGTGGATGATTCTTTCCGGATCCAGCAAGGCCGCGCCAGGGTGGCTCCCCTCGCCGAAAACGCCGTGGGTGGAACGGCAGGCATAGCCGAACAGGGCGACTTCGTTGCCCACGATTTCGGGGTTATGGAAATTTTCCGCCGCCGTTCCGGCGCCGAAATACGGGATTCCCTTGGCCCGGAGGGCTTCCGTGGTGAACCGGAACGCTTCCTCGCCATAGTCCAGGACATGGTTGTTGGCCAAGTTGGCGGCCAGGATCCGTCGATTCCGAAACGTTTGGAAAACATGGTCGCCGTTCATGCAAAGGTTGATCTTTCCCTGTCTGGGTACACCCTGGTCGGAAAACGGGGCCTCGATGGGCAGGACCAGGTTGTCCAATTCCAGGTCGGGATGGATTTCGACCTTGTTCGTCAGATAGATGTCGCCGATGAAGCTGATTTTCATTCCCTTCTCGGATGCCGGGCGAACGTGGCAAGCCGCCCGTTTTCGTTCTTCAGTTTTTTCTGCAGACAAAAATGATGTTTTCGCCCAGCTTGCGCAGCGGCCGCAAGCGACTGGCGAGACTTTCGATCGTGCGCAGCAGCGGAACCGGCAAAATGGTGCGGGAATCCGAAGAAGGAAACGTCGCCAGGTGATACGCGCCGACGACGCCCAGGCCGGCACGACCCAGCAGGTCTTCGACTTCCACCCAGCTCATTCCTTGGTAGCCCCGACGCCCCACCAACCGGGCCAAACGGTTTCTCGTGCTGCCCGTGTTCTTGTGGTTGTTGAAAACGAGGCACCCCCCATCCTCGAGATGGTGGTGCAAAAGAGTCATGACCTGGGTCCGCAACTCCGGCTGGGCATTGGGGAAAAAGCGGAACGCCGTGATCAAATTGAACTTACGATCCCCGAGAACGTCGTTGGCCGTGAGATCGGCCTCGAGGATCTCCGCGTTCCGGTTCTGCTGGCGGGCCACCTCGAGCATGCTGGGGGAAACGTCCACCCCCACCGACAGGGACGCGCGCCCGGACAGGTACGCCAGAATCCGGCCGGTACCGCAGGCAAAGTCAAGATGGCGGATATCTTTGCCCACAAAGAATTTGTTCAGGATACGATCCAGGACCCCTTTCTCCAGGTCCCACATCATCCGGCGGTACGGGTTTTTCGCGAACGCTTCATGGTAGGTCCGCCCCTTGTCGGGTTGAAGATGTGATTTCCGATAGTCCGCTCCCATCAATCGCATACCTCCCTATTTCATAGCGTCAGACGCGGATGCCCCCCCGCGGGGCAGAGCCATCAAAAACGCGATGAAACGCTTTGTTAATAAACGGCTTCGAAAAAGCAACAAGCGGGATCGCCAATGGCTGTTCATTTTGCGGCAGGGCGCCTTGCTTTCGAAAAACCGCTTTGCATAATTCGCCAGATCCTCCAGAACGCAGCCTTTGCCTTCTTCCTGGAAGTAAGCGTGAAGGAAAGACCGGGCCAAAGGCATGACGGGGTCGTGGAACAGGTACCGGGCAGTCGGAGTCCACAGCAGGAAATTCACGAACCAGAGGATGTCGAAATATCGAGTCCCGTATGTTGCCTGCCCCCCGTGCACGGAAGTCATCTGCCAGTCGATGATCACGGGAACCGTTGCCCCGGGCGCCGCACAAACATTGGATCCGTTGAAATCGCCGTGCAGAAACACACCCGCCCCCGGCCAGCTGAATTCTGGCGGCAGAACGATTTTCAGATCTTCCGAAAGGTCGAGTTCCCGGTGCACGACCGCCAACGCCCGGCCAACATTTTCCACCATGCGAAGAGTGGGCAGCGCACCGGTCCGAGTATTGCGGACGGGGGCAAGCCCGTGAATCCGCTCAAATACAATGACGCCTTTTTCTTCTGTGTAATCCAGCACGGCCGGGACCCGGAAGGCGCCGCTGATTTTGGCAACAAGGAAAGCCTGTCTTGTTTTTTCCGCTTCGACACGGATCCGGTCCTGGGGACCGGTTTTAATGACCGTCTGCTCCGTGAAGACGATACTGGCTTTGTCAGGCACGGGGCGATCTCCCTTTCATCGACAGGGCAGAGGAAAACCCGGCAGCGCGTTCCTTCATCGACCGCACAAGACTGCGAAAGCGAAGCCGTTCGTCCTGGCTCGTAAACAGAGTGATGAACGCACCCAACGTCAGCAGGACCGCCATGGCGGCAATCATGGCTTTGACCATCAGATTTTTCGGGCTTGCCACCAGCAAAACAATGAAGGCAGCGGCAAAACCGAAAGCAGCACTGGCAACCGGCTGCAGAACGGATTCGACGACAAAGGGCCTCCATTTCTGGCCAGTGGCCTTCAGGCAATACCGGCATTGCAGAATCCCGGCGGTGGCGTTGCCCAGGAGCAAGCCCAGGGAAGCGGCGAAATAAGCGGTTCCGAACCAAAGGAAAACCACCAGGAACACACCAAACGGAATAACGACCAACCCGAGCAGGAAGGCGACGAGCACTTTGCGCAGTTCTCCAAACCCCTTGAGCATATTGTGGGCGCAAGAAGCGCTGACCAATATCGCCACACCCACCAGATTGATCATCACATGGGTCTGCAGAAACTGGTATTGGGGCCCGACCCACAGATTGAGTACATCTCGCACCAGCAAAGCGGCCACCAGCAGGCAGAGCACCACCAGGAGCACGATGTACCGGGTGGCCTTGACAAACAACTCCCTCAGCATTTTCTGGTTGTCCGTTGCCTGGTAGGCGCTGGCCGCCGGCATGACGGTGATGGTCATCGCCTGGATGATCCTTGCCAGCAGAAGGCCCGGCATAAGGAAGATGGCCAGATGGGCGACGAAGGTGGTGGAAGCCAGCACGCCGCCCAGCCAGCGCATACCTGTCGAATTGAAAACCATACATAACGCCGAAAGGACGATCAGCGCGCCGAAGGAGGCTACGAGGCGAAAGATCCGGAAATCGAAACTGCGCATCGAGTTGTGCAGGCCTCGGATGAGGCGGTGAGCGATAGGGATCTGGGCGATTCTGCTCAGCAGCAGGGTGCCGACGGATATGGCGACGACGGCACCCACCGATGGCCCTTTCCACAGGAACCACGCCATGGTGAGCCCCATGGCCCCATACTGCGCGACGATTCCGGCCAGGGCTTTGACATAGTGTCGTTGCCGGGCCAGAATCATTCCCTGATACGGGGTTGTCGGCGTCAAAAAGACCATCATGACGCCGACCATGACGAGGGAAAGCGCCATGCCGCGAGACATGCTGGAATCAAAGAATGGAAGGGAGCACATCACGATTCCTGCCAGCAATCCGATGGCAAGCGAAAACACGAAGGTGGAGCTGAGGATTCGGTTGACTTCGTCAAGGCGGTCCGTTGCCAGACAGGCAGCGGTATACTTCACGATTCCTGACTGCAGGGAGACTTCCAGCTGTTCTACGGCCAGCAATAATGACCAGATCAGGGCGTATTCGCCATAGCCCGCATCCCCGATCGTCCGGAGAAGAAAGGGAACCATGATCAACTGCGGAACAAGCTGAAGAACCTGGGTCGCCCAGATGACCAGGGCATTGACCACCATCAAGTGTGATTGCCTCATGGCTTACCAGAACAGACCGGGCGCCCCGGTTCGCCTTTCCAGCGAAATGTTCGCGTCCGGAAACGACTTCGTTGTCTCATGCCTCGTGCTCGTCATCGCCACCAGGCCGCCGTTTTCAAGATTGGGGAGATGGTTCCCCCGGATGAGCCGTGCCCGACTTTTCTCGAACTTTCGCCCACAACCAGATTCCGCCGAGTGCAATCACGAGCAACCAGAAAAGGCTTGCCCCGATACGGAAGTATTGCATTCCAAAAGTCCTGGCGTACGATTGAGGCGGCATGGATATTACGAATAGCTTATGTTCCGGATTCAGGTTCTTGTTGTTGATCTGGTCGTATATGCTGTTGACCTGGCCGACGCATTTGGCCACCGTGGCCTGCATCAGGCGCAAGCGCTCTTCAAAAGCCTTGAAAGTTTCCGGGGACGGGGCAGCTGGCGCGGCCCCGTTCCGGAAAGCGGCCAGCATTTTTTCGTACGTCTTCATCTTGGCTTCGATCGAGACAAGCTTGCCCCCCGCCTCGATGATGCGGTCGGTCAACCTGCGGCGATAGTCGAGATCCTGTGCCCGCCCGCCCAAAGCCACGATCTTCTCGAAGACATCTCCGGTCATTTGCGGCACAACTGTCGTCGAATCCTGAGTTGTCGTCAGAGCCGGCGCCGCCCTTCTCTCCTGCAGGTATCCGGTCAAAGAATCCTGGAGATTCTTGAGGTTCGCCTGCGCCTCGGCTCTCTGGATGCCAACAGATTCCAGGCGACTTTCCAGATAGCTTCCCACAGCGGAATTATTGTGCGCCAACTTCTGGAGAGAAATCTGCATCACCAGGGGATCCAGCTGATATGCTTCCAGTTCCCCCAGCCTTTCCTTCACGTCTTGCAAGCGATCCTGCCCTTTGTCGTCCCGAATGGAAAATGCGCCGGGCAACTTCGAAATCTGCTCGATGTTGCCCAGCACCTTCGCTACCTGGTCGCGAAGAATGTCAACGAGCACCATCGGTTCATTGGCGGCCGAGTTTTCAGTGACCAGGCTGGGCGACAGGATGTCGACTTTGTAGCGAAGGATACCGCGCTGCTGCTCCACCTGCCTGGCCCATTCCACCGGGATATCGAGCAGGACCTTCTGCATCTTCGCGTTGGGAATAACGGAAGGATCAAAGTTACAAATCAATCGATAGTCAGCGTTGCGCAAGGAGGCCATTTGCTCGCGGAATTCGCGCACGATCCGGTCGCGCTCGACGCTCGACAGTTTGGGATCGTTCAGCTTGGAGTTGAAATCCGCTTCGATGGCCGCCGACTCGTTTCTCGCCTGGGCGACGGAGAGTGAATTCTGAAAATCATGGAAAGTGACAAAAGCTTTCAGACCGTTTTTCTCATATACATGATGCAGGACCGATGTCGCCAGCAGCTCTTGGGCAGAAAAAGGGTCGTCATCCGGGTATTTCCCGTTCTCGGCCCCTGAAAAGAGGAACCGGACTTCCACAGCCGAGTTGACTACCGTCCAAGTAAAATAGTTGTTGTATATAGAATAGGCGGTTAGGAAAACCAGCAGCCCGGCCCCCAAATAGATCAGAATTCTCCGGTAGTGATCCCGCATGCACTGAAGGTAGGGCGATATGTCGAATCCCGCTTTTTCGCCCGACGGAGTTTCCGCATTATATTCCGGCTTTCTTTCGCCCATGATCTCTCCTCTCGCCGCCTGTTCTTCGACTTGGCCCACGAAGGGCCACCAAAGGCCAGCAGGTCAGACAGAATAGCGGGGAACTTTACACGATTGAATTGAATATTGTCAAATCAAAACTGGCAGGTGGGCGCCCAGCGGCGGAGGAAGCGGCGCGCGTCGCCCGGCCGGGCCAGGGTTTCCCGGGCTTCTTCCAGCAGGGCCGGCACGTCCCCCGGGCGCAGGATAGAGGGGCTGCGAGCCACGAAGATCTGCTGGTGCTCCGTCATGTCGGCGCCCTCCTCGGCCGTGAGCAGCTCCTCGAAGAGCTTCTCCCCGGGCCGGAGGCCGGTGAAGCGGATGTCCACGTCCTGGTAGGGCACCATCTGGTTGAGGCGGATGATGTTCTCGGCCAGGTCGACGATCTTCACGGGCTCCCCCATGTCCAGGACGAAGACTTCCCCGCCCTTCCCCATGGAGGCCGCCTGGAATACCAGCATCACCGCCTCGGGGATGGACATGAAGTAGCGCTGCATCTCCGGGTGGGTCACCAGCAGCGGGCCGCCCGCGCGGATCTGCTCGAGGAAAAGGGGCACCACCGAGCCGCGGCTGCCCAGCACGTTCCCGAAGCGGACGGAGACGAAACGGGTCCCCTTCCCGTCCGGCGACAGGGCGCAGCAGAGGCTTTCGGCGACGCGCTTGGTGGCCCCCATCACCGAGGTGGGGTTCACCGCCTTGTCCGTGGAGATGTTCACGAACACCTCCACCCCCTGGCGGATGGAGATGGAGGCCAGGTTGTGCGTGCCGAGGATGTTGGTCTCCACCGCCTCCTCGGGGAAGTCCTCCATGAGGGGGACGTGCTTGTAGGCGGCGGCGTGGAAGACCACCTGGGGCTTGTGCGTCGCGAAGACCTCGGCCATTTTCCGCTCGTTGCGCACGTCGCCCACCACGAAGGCCATGTGGCCCGGCTCCAGCCGGTAGTTCTTGACCTTCTGCTGCAGGTAGAACAGTTCCGTTTCGTCGACGTCCAGGAGCACCACCTTGGCCGGACGGAACAGGGTCAGCCGGCGGAAGATCTCCGAGCCGATGGACCCCGCCGCGCCGGTGACCATGACGGTGCGCCCCTCCACGTAGGCGGCGATGTGCCGGGTGTCCACCCGCACCGGTTCGCGCGACAGGAGGTCGTCGATGTCGATCTTCCGCACCCGGGCCACCTCGTCGCTCCACTCCTGCAGGCGGGGGACGATGCGGATCTCGTTCACCCCGTAATCCTTCAGCAGGTTGAACACCCGCCGCACCTCCGTGTGGCTGCTGTCGGGCAGGTTGAGCACCGCCGCCTCCACCCGGAACTCGGCCAGCGCCGCCGGCAGGACCTCGGAGTCGAGGCCCACCACGCGCAGGCCGCAGGTGTTGGTGCCGTGCCGGGCGGCGTCGGAATCCGTGAGCAGGACGGGGAAGAGGCCGCTGCCGGTGAGCCGGAGTTCCCGCACCAGGCGGTCGGTCTTGTAGTTCACCCCGACGATGACCGTGGGTTTCCCCTCCCGCTGGCGGACGAAGAGCTCGTGGTACAGGCGTTTCGAGATGCGGAAGAAGCCGATGGCGGCCAGGGAGAGAACCCCGTCGATGAGCACCACGCCCATGGGCAGGACCCCCAGGGAGAGGACCGAAGGCGCCGGGTCGTGGCAGAGGAACATGAGCACGGCGAGGGAAAGGCCGCCGGCCTTCAGGATGCGGACGAGGTCGTTCAGGTTGACGAAGCGCCAGTTCATGCTGTAGAGGCCGAACAG
>CAYTBK010000010.1:56188-60679 GCA_964436005.1 uncultured Acidobacteriota bacterium | reverse complement strand
CGGTACTCCGGGTAGCTGGCCACCCAGCAGTCGCACTGGGAGACGTTCCCGAAGGGGTCCACGCAGAGGAAGCCGTCGGCGCAGTTGCGGTGGAAGAGGCAGGGGAGGGTCGCCTGCTCGTTCTCGAAGCGGTCCAGGAACTCGGAGAAGGGCCCCACCCGGACCGTGCACTCGCGGTCTCGCTCCAGCCAGACCCGGGCCAGGTCGACGAGGAAGGCGCCCAGGCGGGGGGGATCCAGGGGGTAGTCGCCCTTGGCGGTGTTGAGGCTGCCGCCGGAGAAAGGCGTGTTCAACTGGAAGTCGACGATGCCCAGCTCTTCCGCCACGTGGTGGTAGAAGGCCTCGGCGCCGATGTCGAGGGTGTCGCGGTTGGGAAGGCAGATGACCCCCGTCTGGACGCCGTCCGCCCAGGCCTGTCGGACCCTCTCCGCCCACCGTTCGTTGTACTCCCCGGGGCCGCCGCCTTCCATGCGCCGGTACCGGTTCGGGTAGTCCAGGGACGTGCCCACGCTGCCCCCGAACATCTCGCGGATCAGCCGGCCCCATTCCCCGTCGTACGCCATCATGTTGGACTGCAGGCTGTGGTGTACGTACACGCCGGTCCCGGCGGTCTGCGCGGCGATGAGGTCCCGAGCCCGCCGGAACCAGTCGGGGGAGAGCGTCATGACCTCCCCCCCCTGCCAGTGCAGGGTGAGGGCGGCGAGTTCCGCCTCGCGGACGAGCTCCCCGATGCGGCGGGCCAGGAGGGCCAAACCCTCGGCGGAGAGCGCTTCCGCCCGGCGGTCGACGAAGCAGTAGTCGCAGGCGGCGTTGCAGCCGAGCGTGGGCAGCAGGATCAGCGAGAACTCCCCTCCGCTCACGGCGCCACCCCCTCTTCCGCCGACAGGTTCGCGGCCACGTCCCGGCGCAGCTCCCCGGCCGCCTCGCGCAGAGTCGAGAAGACGGCCCGCACGCCCTCGCACGAATAACCGGGGTCGGGAAACTTGAAGTAACCCCGGCAGACGGGGCCGAAGGGACAGGAAAGGCACTCCCCGCCGCGGGCCCGCAGGTCCTGGCCCAGGCGATCCACGAAGGTCTCCCAGGGCGGGCCGGACACCGCGGACGCCCCTTTGCAGCGGGACGGGGGCATTTCCCGGCCGTCTTCGCCGACCCGGCCGATCAGGGCCGGGTCGTCTTCCGAAATGGCCCACAGCGAAGCGTTCTCCCCCCGGAAGAAGGCAGCCAGAACGCTGTGGAAGAACTCCACCGGCTGGCATTGCAGGGGGCGGTGCAGGTAGACGTCCAGCACGCCCAGCAGCTCGCCGGCCAGTTCGGCGTCCGGCTGTCCCGGCAGCAGGCGGACGGGCAGGCCCAGGGCGCCGGCCAGCTTGACCGCCTGTCCGAAACCCGGCCGCACGACGACGGAGGCCCGGACCGGACGGGAAGGCAGCGCTTCCACCAGCCGGTAAAGGTCGTCGAACCAGGAGTCGGGATCGTCCAGGACCAGGTCGAAGGGAACCGGTACGGGGAAGGACAGCAGGGGGCGGTGGTCGAAATCCCTGACCCCGGCCTGCAGGGAAACCAGTCGCTTCGGCAGGGGGTCCGGCAAGCCAGCCAGCAGCGCGGACACGGAATCGGCGCGAAGAATCAGCCCCGCGCCGGAGGCGGCGAACCTCCGGCCCAGGGCGACAGGAATATTGAAGATTCTATTCGTCATGCAACAGGAACAGGAGACCGCCGGCGGGCGGCCGGGCGACCCGGCCGGGCTCCGGCGCTCCCCGAAAGGACCGTTCAGCGCCGGCGGTTGGCCCAGGACCGGCCGCGATTGGCCCAGCCGCCCCCGCCGCCGTTGGCCCAGCCGCCGCCTCGGTTGCCCCAGGTGCGGCCCCCGTTGGCCCAGTGGCCGCCGTGGTTGGCCCAGGCGTGGTCCCCGTTGGCCCAGGAACCGCCGTGGTTGCCCCAGTCGGCGCCGCCGTGGTTGTCCCACGTGCCGGCGCGGTTCACCCAACTGCCGCCGTTGCCCCAGGCCCTCCCGCGATTCGCCCAGGCGATGTTGTTGTTCAGCCAGGCCAACCCGCCGTTGACCCAGATTCCGTTGCCGTTGGCCCAGACCCCGCCGCCGTTGGCCCAGGTGACGCCGCCGTTGGCCCAGGTGCCCCGGGCGTTGACCCAGCCCGGGGAAGCCTGGACCGGGGCCAGCTTCGAGGCGAGGCTGCTGCCGACGGCCACGGCGATGGCCGCCTTGGACCAGCGGGACGCCAGCTTCAGGAACCCGCGCCGGTCCATCTTTTCCGTGGTTTCCTTTTCATCCAGTTCCCGGCCCTCGTTCCGGTCTTCTTCCATGGTGAACCTCCCTGTCCGCATATTGAAGAGTGCATTTTCCTTTTTCGGCCAGCCGTTCCCGGCGGACGCGCACAAGACTGCGCCGAAGGCCTTTTCGCGCCGGCCCCGCCCGCGGGCGCCAAGAGACAGAACGACATCGGGCAGCCTGGTCTGGCGAATTCTGCCCTCAGGCATACGCCACCCCCCCCCGCTTGTCAAGGGAAATTCGCGCCGCCGCCGGGGGATCGCCCCGGGCCGCAGGGTAGCGGCTCAGACCAGGGCCGCCAGGAAACGGTCCAGGGAAATCAGGCGAACGCCCCGCTGCTCGAGGTCCAAACCGGCCCTGGGCGAAACGAGAAACACCGCCGGAATCTTCATCCGCTCCATGAAGTACGAAAGGGCGCGTGACGGCGAGGGATCGCCCGATTTCACCTCTATCGCCATCCAGGGATCTCTCCCGACGGAAATGAGGAAATCCACTTCCCGCCCGGCCTGGTCGCGGAGGAAATGCAGGCCGACGTCATGCCCTCCGCTTTCCTGCAAATACAGGCAGAACTTCAGCAGATGCACGGCGACCATGTTTTCCAGCCGGTGACCGGGATCGGCACCCCCCCACCAGTCCCAGAGGTACATCTTCCTTTCCTTGCGGACAGCGGCCACCTGGCGGGCCTGGTACGGCGGAATGCGAAAGCAGTGATAGAGCTGCTCGAACTTTTCCACCCAGTGGGAAGCGGTTCGAAAATTGACTTGCAGGTCCACGGCCAAGGAGTTCACGGAAAGGACCGACCCGGCCCGGGTTGACAAAAGGTCGGCCAGCACGTCATCAAGAAGATATCTTGGCCTGACAGTCATGAGTAAATTGTATGTTTATACAATTCACTGCCAGGTATTTTGTGTGAATAGGCAAAAACCCGTCCTCCACCCGATTGGCCGGAAACAGCCGATCGGGGGTACAATGGGCCCCGGCGCCGGGAAAGGCGCCCACTTCACCCCGGGGGGAACGCCCATGGCCTTTGCCGATCTGCGCGACTTCATCCGCTGCCTGGAGCAGGCCGGCGAACTGGTCCGGGTCAAGACCCCGGTCAGCGCCGAACTGGAGATCACCGAAATCTCGGACCGGGTCATGAAGGCCGGCGGGCCGGCCCTCCTCTTCGAGGACGTGGACGGCAAGGGCATCCCCGTCCTGGTCAACGCGTTCGGTTCGGAGCGGCGGATGTGCCTGGCCCTGGGCGCCGAGTCCCTGGACACCGTGGCCGGGCGCCTGGACGCGCTCCTGGAACCCGAAAGCCCCCGCACGCTCCTCGACAAGATCCGGATGCTGCCCAAGCTGGCCGATCTCTCGAGGATCTTCCCCAAATCCGTCCGCAAGGGCCCCTGCCAGGAGGTGGTGGAGACGGAGGGCTTTTCCATCGACCGTTTCCCGGTGCTGAAGTGCTGGCCGGGGGACGGCGGGCCCTTCGTCACGCTGCCGCTGGTCTTCACGCGCGACCCGCGCACCGGCAAGCCCAACTGCGGCATGTACCGCCTGCAGGTCTACGACGGCCGGACCACCGGCATGCACTGGCAGACCCACAAGCACGGGGCCGCCCACTACCGCGACGGGGAGGGAGAGGAGATGGAGGTGGCCGTGGCCATCGGCGCCGACCCGGCGGTGACCTTCGCCGCCACGCTCCCGCTGCCCGAGGGCATGGACGAGATGATGGCCGCCGGCTTCCTGCGCAACGCCCCGGTGGAGATGGTCCACTGCCGCACGGTGGACCTGGAGGTGCCGGCTTCGGCCGAGATCGTCCTCGAGGGGACCGTCCGCCGCGGCGAAACGAGAACCGAGGGGCCCTTCGGCGACCACACCGGCTTCTACTCGCTGCCCGGGGAGTACCCCGTCTTCCGCGTCCGCTGCCTCACGCACCGGCGCGACCCCGTCTACCACGCCACGGTGGTCGGGCGCCCGCCCATGGAGGACGCCTGGATGGGCCGCGCCATCGAGCGCATCTTCCTGTCCCCCATGCGGAAGGCCTTCCCCGAGATCGTCGACGTCCATATGCCCTTCGAGGGGGTGTTCCACAACCTCATGCTGGTCAGCATCCGCAAGGCCTACCCAGGCCACGCCCGCAAGGTGATGCACGGCCTCTGGGGCCTGGGGCAGGCCATGTTCACCAAGTGCATCGTCGTGGTGGACGCCGACGTCGACGT
>CAYTBK010000010.1:0-56088 GCA_964436005.1 uncultured Acidobacteriota bacterium | reverse complement strand
TGGGGCAGGCCATGTTCACCAAGTGCATCGTCGTGGTGGACGCCGACGTCGACGTGCAGAACCCCTCGGAAACGGTCTGGACCGTGCTGAACCACATCGACCCGCAGCGGGACCTGGAATTCGTCACGGGGCCCGTGGACAGCCTGGACCACGCCTCGCGCCTCCCCGACCTCGGCTCGAAGGTCGGCGTGGACGCCACCCGGAAATGGCCTGCGGAAGGCTTCCACCGGCCCTGGCCGGAAGCGGTGCGGATGTCCGCCGACGTGCGGCGCCTGGTGGACGGGAAATGGGCCCGGTACGGGCTCGGCCCTCTAATCGGCCGCCCCGCCGCCCAACCCGCCCGGGTCGGCCAGCAGGGCGATCTCCCGGCCGCTCACCGCGATGGCGCCCTCGTCGGAGAGCTGCCGGAGCAGCCGTGAGAAAGTCTCCGGGGCGATCCCCAGGAGCAGGGCGAAGTCGCCCTTGGACACCGGCAGCCGGAAGCGGTCCCCGCGGCGTTTGACCTGGGAAAGCAGGTAGTTGACGAACCGGCCCCGGACCGAGGTCAGGGTCAGGCTTTCGATGGTGCGGACAAAGTGCTTGAGCCGCCCCGCCAGCATGCCGATGAGCCGCAGGGCGAATTCGGAGTTGTCCCGGATCAGCCCCTGCAGCCCGCGGGAGCTGATCCCCAGCAGCACGCAGGGCTCCAGGGCCTCGGCGCTGACGGGGTAGCGGTTCTTCATGAAGAAGAGAATCTCCGCGAAGAGTTCGCCCGGCCGGACGAAGTGGATCACCAGTTCCTTCCCCTCCTCGTTGATCTTGAACAGCTTGATCTGGCCGGAGACGAGGTAGTAGACCAGGTCGCCCTCCTCCCCCTCCGCGAACAGCGGTTCCCGTTTCCGCAGGCGGACAGAGCGGGAAATCGCCGCCAGCCGCCCGGCCATCTCCAGGTTGCGCTCGCCCAAAAATGCTTCCAGGAAGTCGGCCACCGCCTCCTGCCGGGCCTCCTGGCCCGCGGGAAATGCCCGGTCCTGACTTTTTTTGCCGGAAATCGAGAAATTGTGGCTCATTTTTGACCCCGGTCAAATTATCATGTCGTCAAACTCGCTACACTATATCACGGAGGCTGGGACAAACCCGGCTTCGAACCCCGATTTCAGGAGGAGGAACTATGGGAATGTTTTGCAGGCAGTGCCAGGAAACGGCCAGGAACCAGGGATGCACCATCCAGGGCGTCTGCGGGAAAACGGAAGAGACCGCCGGGTTGCAGGACGTGCTGATCCACGCCCTCAAGGGCCTGTCGTTCTGGGCCGTCAAGGCCCGGGAAGCCGGCGTGGCGAAACCCGAGGCCGACCTTTTCGTCGCCGAGGCGCTCTTCACCACCCTGACCAACGTCAACTTCGACCCGTCCCGCATCCTGGGACTGATCAACCGGGCCCTCGAACTGCGCGACAGCGTCCGCCAGAGCGTGGAAGCGGTGAAACCGACCTGCCCGTGCCAGGAGAGCTCCTGGCCCGACGGCGCCACCTGGAAACCCGCCGGCGAGGCCGACATCCGGGCCAAGGTCCCCTCGGTCAGCCTGCAGAACCAGGAAGCGGAAGACATCCGCTCCCTGAAGGAACTGCTCCTGTACGGCCTCAAGGGCGTCGCCGCCTATGCCGACCACGCCTACGTGCTGGACGCCGAGAACGCCGCCGTCCTGGCCTTCCTGGAAGAGGGCCTGGTGGCCATCGCGCGCCCGGACATCGGCGCCGACGAACTCGTGGGCCTGGTCATGCAGTGCGGCAAAACCGCCGTGGACGCCATGGCCCTGCTGGACGGCGCCAACACCGGCCGCTACGGCAAGCCGGAGATCACCGCGGTTTCCACCGGCTTCCGGCCCGGCCCGGCCATCCTCATCAGCGGGCACGACCTGCGCGACCTCGAGGAACTGCTCATCCAGACGGAAGGAACTGGCGTGAACATCTACACCCACGGCGAAATGCTGCCGGCCAACGCCTACCCCGGCTTGAAAAAGCATTCCCACCTGGCCGGCAACTACGGCACCTCCTGGTTCAACCAGGCGAAGGAGTTCGCGGCGTTCAACGGGGCCGTCCTGATGACCACCAACTGCCTCGTCAAGCCGCAGGACAGCTACAAGGACCGCCTGTTCACCACCGGCCTGGTCGGCTGGCCCGGCGTGGCGCACATCGGGCCCCGCACCGCGGACAAGCCGAAAGACTTCGCACCCGTGATCGAGAAGGCGAAGCAGCTCGGCGGGCTGACGGCGCAGGAAGGCGGCCAGTTGACCATCGGGTTCGCCAAGGACCAGGTCATGGCCCTGGCCGACAAGGTCATCGCCGCGGTCAAATCCGGCGCCATCAAGAGGTTCGTCGTCATGGCCGGGTGCGACGGCCGCCACAAGGAGAGGGCCTACTACGAGGAAGTGGCCAAGGCCCTGCCCAAGGACCACGTCATTCTCACCGCCGGCTGCGCGAAGTACCGGTACAACGGCCTGGACCTCGGGGACATCGGGGGCATCCCGCGCGTCCTGGACGCCGGGCAGTGCAACGATTCATACTCCCTGGCGTACATCGCCCTGCAGTTGAAGGCCGCCTTCGGACTGGACGACATCAACGCCCTGCCCATCTCCTACGACATCGCCTGGTACGAGCAGAAGGCCGTCTGCGTCCTGCTGGCCCTGCTGTACCTCGGCGTGAAGGGGATCCGCCTCGGCCCGACGCTCCCGGCGTTCCTGTCCCCCAACGTCGCCAAGGTCCTGGTGGAAAAATTCGACATCAAGCCCATCGGCACGGTGGCCGACGACGTGGCCGCCATCGGCGCGGGGCACTGAATCGTGCGCCCGGCGACGTCCGGGTGCTCTTTCGCATTGCATGACGCGTTGCGTTTCAGTATCATCGGCCCTTTGTGAACAAAACAGGCGCCGGGTGGCCTCCCGGCTCCCGGCGCCTGACAATCCAAGCAAGGGGCCAAGATGAATCAACACGCGCAAACGCTCGCGGAGCGCATCGGATCGGGAGACGCCGTCGTCGGCATCATCGGGCTGGGCTATGTCGGCCTGCCACTGGCCCTGGCCTTCACCGCCAAGGGATTCCGGGTTCTGGGTTTCGACGTCGACCCCCGGAAGATCGAAAACCTGGCGACCGGCAAGGCCTACATCCAGCATCTCGACTGGAGCAAGGTGAACGCGGCCGTGGAGAGCGGCCTGTTCGAGGCTACCTGCGACTTCGCCCGCCTCGGGGAACCCGACGCCCTGCTGATCTGCGTCCCCACCCCGCTCACCCCCCAACGGGAGCCGGACATGACCTACATCGTCCAGACGGGCGAGCAGATCCGCCGGAGTTTGCGCGCCGGGCAAATGGTCGTGCTGGAGTCCACCACCTACCCGGGCACCACCGACGAACTGCTGCGGGGCATCCTGGAAAAATCAGGGCTCGTCAGCGGCAAGGACTTCTTCCTGGCCTTCTCGCCGGAACGGGAAGACCCGGGCAACCCGAAGTACGGGACCACCAACACGCCCAAGATCGTGGGGGGAACCGACGAGGACTCCGGCACGCTGGCCGAAAGCCTCTACGCGGCGGCCATCGAGCGCACGGTGCGGGTTTCCTCCTCCCGTGCGGCCGAGGCCACCAAGCTGACCGAAAACATCTTCCGCGCCGTCAACATCGCCCTGGTCAACGAACTCAAGGTCATCTACCAGCGGATGGGCATCGACATCTGGGAAGTCCTCGACGCGGCCTCCACCAAGCCCTTCGGTTTCATGCGCTTCAACCCCGGCCCGGGCTGGGGCGGGCACTGCATCCCGCTCGACCCCTTCTACCTTTCCTGGAAAGCCCGGGAGTACGGAGAGGCGCCGAAGTTCATCGAACTGGCCGGCGACGTCAACGTCCAGATGCCGCGCTACGTGGTCCAGCGCCTGGTCCTCGCGCTGAACGAAAGGAAAAAGGCCCTGAATGGCAGCAAGGTACTCATCCTGGGCCTGGCCTACAAGAAGGACATCGACGATCCCCGGGAAAGCCCGGCTTTCGAGATCATCCACCTGCTCCGGGAACTGGGCGCGGAAATCTCCTACCACGACCCGCACGTGCCCCATTCACCGAAGATGCGCTCCTGGCCGAAGCTGCCCGCCATGGACTCGCTGCCCCTCACCCGCGAGACCCTGCGCGCGCACGACGCCGTCATCGTGGTGACCGACCACACGGTCGTCGACTACGGCTTCGTGCGCGAAAACGCGGCCCTGATCGTGGACACGCGCGGCGTCTACCGCCACCCGCACGCCAACGTCATCAAGGCCTAGAGGAGCGGCTTCGGTGGAACACCTCCTCGTCACCGGCGCGGCCGGCTTCATCGGTTACCACCTGGCGGACCGGCTCCTGAAGGCCGGCTACACCGTGACAGGATTGGACAACCTCAACGACTACTATGATGTTCGCCTCAAGGAGGCCCGGTTGGCCCAACTGGCCGGCCAGCCCTCCTTCCGCTTCGTCCGGGCGGACCTGGCGGACCGGCCGGCCATGGAAAACCTGTTCCGGGAGAGCAAGTTCGACCGGGTCGTCCACCTGGCCGCCCAGGCCGGCGTGCGCTACTCCCTGACCAACCCCCATGTCTACGCGGAGAGCAACCTCGTCGGCTTCCTGCACATCCTCGAGGGCTGCCGCCAACACGGGGCAGCGCACCTGGTCTACGCCTCTTCGAGCTCGGTCTACGGGGCCAACACCCGCATGCCCTTCTCCGTTCACGACAACGTGGACCACCCCCTGAGCCTCTACGCGGCCACGAAAAAGGCCAACGAGCTCATGGCGCACACCTACAGCCACCTCTACCGGCTGCCGACCACCGGTCTGCGCTTCTTCACCGTCTACGGCCCCTGGGGGCGGCCGGACATGGCGCTCTTCCTGTTCACCCGGGCCATCCTGGAGGGCCGCCCCATCGACGTGTTCAACCGCGGGGACATGGAAAGGGACTTCACCTACGTCGACGACATCGTGGAAGGGGTGTTCCGGATCACCTTCCAGACGCCCCGGCCGAACGAGGAATGGTCGGGGGACCGGCCCGACCCCGGCACGTCCCGCGCACCCTACCGCGTCTACAACATCGGCAACCACAGCCCTGTCCCGCTGCTCCGGATGATCGAAGTCCTGGAGGACTGCCTCGGGAAAAGGGCCGAAAAGCGCCTGCTCCCCATGCAGCCCGGCGATGTGCGCAAGACGGAAGCCGACGTGGAGGACCTCTCCCGCGCCACCGGGTTCCGCCCCGACACGCCCATCGAGACGGGCGTCCGCCGCTTCGTGGAGTGGTACCGGGCGTACTACCGGGCGTAGCGCCGCCGGCCCGCCTTTCCCCCGGCTTCCGCCGTATCGGTTTGCCCTTGCAATAACGTTCTTTTATTGCTACTTTTCCAGCGATTTCACGACGCAGGAAAGGTATTCGGACGTTTTCCGCCTTCCTTCCTGCACCGGAGCCCTGACCATGGGGGTGGATCATGGAGAAGGACCAGCCGGCAAACGGGTCACCCGGCGACGCCGAACTTTTCGAAGGCCTGCGGATTCTCAACCAGGCGGCCTTCCCCAAAATGTGCGCCTGCTGCGGCCGCGTCTACCGGTCCCTGGAGGAATACCTGGCCCTCACCTCGCCCGTCACCCGCGGAACCGGGCTGAAGGAGTCCGTCGACGACGACGACCGCCCGATGGTGGAGGTCTACCGGAATTGCGCCTGCGGCTCCACCGCCATGGAGTATTGCGCCGACCGCCGGGACAACACCGAGTTCGGGCAGGAACGGCGGCAGCGTTTCGAGGCCCTGGTGGAAACGCTGGTCGCGAGGGGATACTCGCCCGAAACCGCCCGGGCCGAACTGAAGAAGATCCTGCGGGGAGAGCCCTCGGAACTGCTCGCCACCAGACCGCCCCGCTGACCCCGCCCCTCTCCCCGCCCAGGATCGGAACGGCATTCCGCCGATGTTCAGTACGAAACCACGGCCCGGCCCAGGGAGACGAGGTCTCGGGCGTTGATGAGGCCGTCCTGGTTGTAGTCGGCCGCCAGTTTCCCCAAAGCCGAGAGCCGGATCTTTTCCGCCAGGTAGTCGGCCAGGAGCACCACGTCCTGGGCGTTGGTCGCCTTGTCCTCATTGACGTCGCCGTAGAGGGGATAGACCCAGACGGAATCCACGGTCGAGGCGGTGGCGCCCCCCGCCTGCGGCGCCACGGTCACCCGGAGGGAATAGTCGCCCGGGACCGTATCGCCGGCCACCGGGTCGGACACCAGCCAGATGGTCCCGTCGGCGCTCAGGGTGGAGATGGGCTTCGACAGGTCGTAGTTGCCTCCCGCATCCCCGAAGAAGGACCAGGACAGCGGCCCGGGGGGCGCCTGCAGGTAGGCGTACCGGAGGTCCGCCACCCCGGGGAGCCCGACCACCGAGTGGGGGAAGGCGATCCGGCGGCCGTCCGGCTGGACGTTCAGCTCGAACCAGGACCACTCCACGTCGAAGACGGAACCGTACGGGTGCAGCGACACGTTCGTGGGCCCCAGGCAGGTGAGGCAGGGGCCGTCGGCCGCGGCCGCCGTGCGGAGCGCCTGCCCGGAAGCCGCGGCAGCCTGGCCCAGTGCCGCCATCACCACCGGGTTCTCTCCCCTGTAGCAGAAGAAGCTGTTGAGGACATGGCCATCCGCCGGCTCCTTTTCGAGGAGCAGGTTCCACATGACGTGCCAGCCGCTGGCCAGGGGAAAGAGCGAGCAATCGATCCGGTCCGGCGAAGGCAGCGCTTGCAGGGCCATCCAGGCCAGGCCGGGCGGGGAAGGGTAGGCCGTCTCCAGGGTGTTCACGTATTCTGGCGCCGGGGTCAGGCGGGCCAGGAAACCGGCCTGGCCATTCCAGGTATTGCCTAGCTCCAGGCCGGAGTACAGGGGCGGGCGATCGCCCAGCAAGGAAGACCGGACGCCCCCGGGGCTGTTTTCGCTGGCGACGACGGGCGCCCGGACGGCCACGAACAGGTACCCGGCGGCCAGGGCGTCGGAAAAGGCCTGGCAGAGGTCCGGCGTCATGGTCGCCTCGCCGGAAAGGTACTGCGTGTATTGAATGTATTCCTTCTCAGCCGTCTGGCTGGCCGCCACCACCGCGGAGGGAGGCGCCGGGGCCGCCCCGCCCGCCCCGGAGCCCAGGTTTTTCTCGAGCATCTGCGGATCCAGGCTGTACCACTTGCCGCCCTCCTGGTAGACGGCGTGCACGATCTCCCATCCGTGGTTGCGAATAGGTTGCAGGGGATAGCGGTAGGTCGCCGTGATCGGGCCCGCCGCATCCAGCGGGCGCCCGGACCATACGTACGGCGGGGGACCCGCCGGATTGTCCGGGAGCACGTCGAAGGAGAGGTCCAGGATGTCGGAAAAAGCGGGGACCCACATGAGGGTGCAGAAGGTGTCGCCGGCCGCCGCCCCGCCGCCGGAAGGGGCCGTCGTTTCAGTGAGAACCCGATTCATCATGATTTCGGAGGTATCCCATAGCCCCGGCTTCGGCTCCGCCGTGGTGGTGACAGTCACGTTTCCCACGGGGTCGCTCGGCGCGAAGCGGAACTGAATGACGCTCGTCATGGCCGTCAGCTGCTTTTTCAGCGCCCGATTGGCCTGCTCCGCCCACAAAGCTTGTGTGGCGTTGGTGACGGTTGCGCCCCAGCTGTACAAGCGTTCGACCCGGCCCGTGGAAGCCTGACCCGCGAGCGGATGGAGAGGCAGCCGGCAGAGCCACAGGATGGCCAACCCCAGGGCGAGCAGGCTTCCGCCCCCCACCCACAGGGTGATTTTCCGGGCACGCAAGGCAGAGAGAACGACGGGGTCCACATCGCGGGGTCTGGCCATGACAGGTTCCTCCTGGTTACGGATGGGGCAAACCGGGCTAACCGGCGTAGAGAGTCGGTCTTTTCAAGTCGCGACGGCCAATTTTCGTTTCAGTCTATCACTGGCCATTCCGTTTCGCAAGCGCACGAGATTCCACCGGACGATCAATGGCGGTCGGCCGGCTGCCCTCCCGAACGCCCTGCCCGCTTCCCGTCATCGCTCCCATGTTTCCGACCGGCGACCGGTTATTTCCGCCGCATCCCCTTGACGACTCGTGCGATCTTCCGTGATGCCGTCCAGGAAACACTTGACGAGACCGCCCGTCCCCCACTTGTGATACTTGTAGAGCAGGCTCCCGCAACGCAGGCAGCAGATGGAAATGGTCCGGAACTCCTCCGCCACGCACCCTCCCTCGCGGCCGGGCCGAACCGGCCGGCCGTTTCCCGGCGAGCACACACCGGCGATTCCGCCCCGTCACGGGAAACCCGCTTCGGGTTGTCTTCCCTGCGGATTTGGCATAAAATGGCCCTCCTTCCGCCCGCCGACGCCCAGCGGGCCGTCCGCCGGGAGAGAACGAGAAGTCAAACAAGGAGATATATTCATGAAAAGACTGGTGGAATGCGTTCCCAACTTCAGCGAGGGCCAGGACCGGGCCGTCATCGACAAGATCGTGGCCGCCATCGCCGCCGTGGAAGGCGTCAAGGTGCTGGACGTCGATCCCGGCGCCGACACCAACCGCACGGTGGTGACCTTCGTGGCCGCCCCGGAAGTGGTGGGCGAAGGGGCGTTCCAGGGCATCCGCGCCGCCGCGGAGCTCATCGACATGCGCAAGCACAAGGGAGCGCACCCGCGGATGGGCGCCACGGACGTGTGCCCGTTCATCCCCGTCGCCGGGATCACCATGGAGGAGTGCGCCCAGATCGCCCGCGAGACCGGCGAGCGCGTGGCCCGGGAACTGGGCATCCCCGTCTACCTGTACGAGGCCGCGGCCGCGAGCCCGGAACGCCGCAACCTGGCCAACGTCCGGGAAGGCGAGTACGAGGGGCTGGCCGAGAAGCTGACGCGGCCCGAGTGGAAGCCCGACTTCGGCGAGGCCGCCTTCAACGCCCGTTCGGGGGCCACGGTCATGGGCGCCCGGGAATTCCTCATCGCCTACAACATCAACTTCAACACCCGGGACAAGGCCCTGCTCAACGACATCGCCTTCACCATCCGGGAGAAGGGGAAGGCCCGGCGCGACGCCAAGGGCGCCCTGGTCAAGGACGCCTCCGGCGCCACCGTCTTCGACCCCGGCCTGTTCCGGGACGTCAAGGCCATCGGCTGGTACATCCCGCAGTACAACTGCGCCCAGATCTCCATCAACTTTACGAACTACAAGGTGTCGCCGGTGCACGTCGTGTTCGACAAGGTGTGCGCGCTGGCGGCGGAGAAGGGGCTGCGCGTCACCGGCAGCGAGCTGGTGGGCCTCATCCCCAAGGAGGCGCTCCTGGAGGCCGGCCGGTACTTCCTCCAAAAGCAGGGCAAGCCACCCGGCGTCCACGAGGAGGAACTCATCCACGTGGCCGTGCGGTCACTGGGCCTGGCCGACGTCACCCCCTTCGAACCGGCCAAGAAGATCGTGGAATACCAGGTGGAAGCCGACCATCCGCCCGTGCTCGTCCGCATGAACCTCCGGGAGTTCGCCAACGAGCTGGCCTCCGACTCGCCCGCGCCCGGCGGCGGTTCCGTCTCCGCCCTGGCCGGGGCCCTGTCCGCCGCCCTGAGCGCCATGGTCTCCAACCTCACCGCCGGCAAGAAGGGGTATGAAGCCGTGCGCGAGGACATGATCCGGATCGGCGTGGCCGGGCAGGATCTCAAGGACGCCTTCCTGGCCGACATCGACCTGGACACCGAAGCCTTCAACAAGGTCATGGCCGCCCTCGGCCTGCCCAGGAAAACCGACGCGGAGAAGGCCGAACGCGCCGCCGCCCTGGAAGAGGCCAACAAGGGGGCCACGCTCATTCCGTTGCGCGTCCTGCAGCGGACCGTCGAAACCCTGCGCCTGGCCGCCGAGACCGCCCGCAAGGGCAACCGGAACTCCCTCAGCGACGCCGGCGTGGCCGGCCTCATGGGACGCGCCGCCGCCATGGGCGCTTGCTACAACGTGTTCATCAACCTGCCGGGGATCACCGACGCCGCCTTCGCCGAGAAGGTGCGCGGGGACGCGCGGGCCGCCCTGGAAGAGGCCAAGGCCCTGGCCGAGGAAATCGAGGGGGTATTGCAGGAAGGCTTGAAATAGTATAATGTCGATATAGACCAAGGCCGCGGAAACGCTTCCGCCAAAGGGTGCCCGCAACCGGCGGGCGATGTTTGCACCATCGGGTCCGACCGTCGATCTCCTTTGCACCGGAGCGTGCCGCGGCCTCGCATTTTTCCAGGAGGCTGCCCGTGAAGACGTTCGCCAGGAATTCCGTGACGGCCCTCGCCCCGGTCATCCAGGCCATGGATGCCAAACTCAAGCTCTACGTGCTGGACACCAACGTCCTTCTCCACGACCCCACCTCGCTGTTCCGCTTCCAGGAGAACATCGTCGTCATCCCCCTGCACGTCATCGACGAGATGGACGCCAAGAAAAGCGACCCGATCATCGGCTTCAACGCCCGGGACGCCTCCCAGAAGCTGGAGCAGATCATCGCCAAGGGCGGCTACGCGCCCGGCAAGGGCGTGCGCATCCCCAACGGGAACGAGGGCGTCCTCGTGTTCCTGTGGGGCCAGTGCGACGCCGCCTTCCCCAAGGAACTGGAGCTGTCCTACTTCGACAACTTCCTGCTGGCCTCGCTCATGCACCTCAAGCGGGAGCTCGGCGGGCGCACCATGATCCTGGTCACCAAGGACCGCAACCTGCGGATCAAGAGCCAGGCCCTGGGCATCCCCGCCGAGGACTACCTCCACGACAAGGTCTCCGAGGACAGCCTGACGGGGACCGAAGACCCCCTGCGCACGCTGGTGCTCACCCCCGAGGAGATCGAGACGCTCTTCACGGGCAAGCGGCCGGCGGAGTGGCGGTTGACGGGCTTCAACCGGCTGAAGGTGCGTTGCAACGAGGGCGTCATCCTGCAAGACGGGGGCGGGAACCATGTCGGCCTCGCCTACAAGCGCAAGGACGACCTGCAGTTCATCCACTACGAGGGCATCCGCGTGCTCGGCGTCGGCCCGCGGGTCCTGGACGCCACCCGGCACAAGCACAACTTCGAGCAGGCCGTCTGCATGGCCCAGGCCATGGACGACAGCATCAAGATCCACGTCATGGTGGGCAAAGCGGGCACCGGCAAGACGCACATCGCCATGGCGGCCGCCCTGGAGCACGTCTTCCTGCGGAAGAAGTACCACTCCATCAAGCTGATCAAGCCCATCATCACCCAGTCCCGCCTGGGAGAGGACATCGGCTACCTCCCGGGCACGGTCAAGAAGAAGCTGCTGCCCCGCATGCGGCCCTTCGTGGAGAAGCTGCAGAAATTCGTGGGCGCGGACTTCCTCAGCAGCGAGGCCGGGTACCAGAAGCTCCTCGACGACGGGGTCATCGAGATGATGAACCTGGCGGACGTGCGGGGGGCCGACCTGTCCGGGTCGGTGGTCATCTTCGACGAGGCCCAGAACGCCAACCCGTTCCAGATGCGCACGCTGGGCACACGGCTGGGCGAGGAAGCCAAGCTGATGATCCTGGGCGACCCCACCCAGATCGACAACATCTACCTGGACAAGTACTCCAACGCCCTGGTGAACCTCTACCAGAACGCCCGGCGGTCCCCCGAGCCGTTCATCGCCACCGTGTCGCTCACCCAGATGGTCCGCTCCTACACCTCCCAGTGGTTCGAGGAGCACATCGTGAGCAGCACCAAGAAGAAAACGGCCGGCAAGCCGAAATGATCACCGGCGCCTTCGAGAAACTCCGGGAGGTGGTCGAGAAGAGCGGCCGGAGGGCAGTCGTCCTGCAGAATGCCCGGGGGCGGGCCCTCGTCGTCCCGGAACTGGGCGGGCGGCTCCTTTCCGTGAACATCGACGGCATGGAGTGCCTCTGGGTCGACCCCGAACTGCGGCACGGGACCTGGTCGGGCAACTGGAACGCGGGCGGCCAGCGGACCTGGATCGCCCCAGAGCGTGGCGGCCCCGAACTGTACTTCGCCGGCGGAGCCTGGCAGTGCCCGCCGGCCATGGACCCCGGCGAATTCCGGGTCGAAAGCGTCACCGGCGACTCGCAGGTCAGGATGAAGGCCTCGTTTTTTGCCGGAGCGCCGGGCCACGGGGCCCGGTTCTCCGTGGAAAGGACCGTGGCCCTGACCGACCGGGCCGACATACCCTTCCCGCCCCTCTTCTGGAAAGGGGACGTGGTCCCCCCCACCCTGCAGACGACCCGCCGCTTCTCCCTGCAGGTGGGGCAGAAGGTGTCCTTCTCCGGCGCCCCGCGGGGCATGTTCGCCGGGGCCTGGTCCATCCTGCAACTGCCGGCCCCCGGCTGCGCGGTGGTGTTCACCGACGAGCAGCGCGCCAGGCCGCCCTACTACCGGGACAACTTCTTCAACCCCATGCCGCGGGAGTGGCGGCACGCCGGCGACGGCCCGCTGATCTTCCGGCTGACCGGCACGCGCCAGGTCAAGGTGGGGGTACCGGCCGACGCCTTCCCCTCCCTCGTGGACGTCCAGTATTTCCACCGGGACGCCCCGCTCGACCTCTGGCTGGTGACCCTCCAGCGGTTCCGGCACACCCCGGGCGATTTCTACGTGGAATCGGCGGACGGCCGGCCCTCCCCCCGCGGGGACATCGTGCAGCTCTACAGCCACTTCACGGCCGACGAAAACACCTACGCCGAGCTGGAGGCCCACGGCCCGGCCGCCCTGCGGGACGGGGAAGTGTCGGACCTTACCGTCGACTACGAGTTCCACTGGTTCCGCGGCGACGGCGCCGTGCAGGACCTGGTTTCGCAGAACCTGCTGGCCTTCCGCTGATTTCCCTTCCAGAAACCGTAAACAAACCCGCCCCTTCCTCCGTAGGACAACTTCCCTTCCTGCTGGAAAAGAATTTCTGTTCAATACGGAGGAACCATGAGAACGAAGGGCATCGGAGCTGCGATTCTCCTCCTGGTCTGCCTGGCCGGCACCGCGTTGGCCTTCGACGACGCCCGGCTGCTGCGCATGCCGGACGTCCGCGGCGACCGGGTGGTGTTCGTGTACGCCGGCGACCTGTGGACGGCGCCCCTGGCCGGAGGCCGCGCTGCGCGGCTGACAGCCCACCCCGGCACCGAAACCGGTCCGAAATACTCCCCCGACGGGCGGTGGATCGCCTTCAACGCCCAGTACGAAGGCAATTTCGACGTCTACGTGATCCCCGCCGAGGGCGGCAGCCCCCGCCGGCTCACCTGGCACCCCGTCCGCGACAATGTCGTCGGCTGGACACCGGACAGCCGGGCCGTGCTGTTCACCTCCTCCCGGGAATGCACTTCCGGCCGCGACGAGCAACTGTTCCAGGTGCCCCTGGACGGCGGCCTGCCGGAAAAATACCCGCTGCCCCTGGCTTTTTCGGGCAGCCTGTCCCCCGACGGCAAGTCCCTCGCCTACACGCCGCTGCCCGACGCCTTCGGCACCTGGCGGCGGTACCGCGGCGGGATGGCGCCCTTCGTCCAGGTCTACAACACGGCGGACCACTCCGTGCGGAAGGTTCCCCGCACCGATTCCAACGACACCAGCCCGGAGTGGGTGGACGGCCGGGTGGCCTTCCTCTCCGACCGCGACCGGGTCATGAACGTCCACGTCTTCGACCCGAAGACGGGCCAGGTCCGCCAGGTCACCAAATTCACGGGCGCCGACATCAAGTCCTGGGGATCGGACGGCCAGACGGCCGTCTTCGAGCGCGAGGGCTTCCTGCACAAGCTGGACCTCGCTTCCGGCAAATCCGAAAAGATCATCGTCCGCCTGGACCCCGAGGCCGTGTACGCCCTGCCCCGGTTCGTCAAGGCCGACAAGTTCATCACGGACTGGGCCCTCTCCTCCACCGGCAAGCGCGCGGTCTTCGCGGCCCGGGGCGAGATCCTGACCGTCCCCGCCGACAAGGGCGACATCCGCAACCTCACCCGCACGCCGGACGCCATGGAGCGCGAGCCTTCCTGGTCTCCGGACGGCGCCCGGATCGCCTATTTCGGCGAGGAAAACGGGGAGTACGTCCTGAAGATCGTGGACCAGAAGGGGGAGAACCCGCCGCGGGTCGTCGCCCTCCCGGACAAAGCCTACTACTACTCCATCCGCTGGTCGCCCGACGGCAAGAAGATCACCTACAAGGACAGCCGGCTCAACCTGTTCTGGATGGACCTGGAGAAGGCCGCGCCCGTGAGAATCGACACCGACACCTACTTCAACTTCTACAAGGACCTGGAATCCACCTGGTCGCCCGACGGCAAGTGGATCGCCTATGACAAGATGCTGGACAACCACTACCGGGCCATCTTCCTCTACCACCTGGAATCGGGCAAAACGACCCAGGTCACCGAGGGGATGAGCGACGCCTGGTCGCCCGCCTTCGACCGCGGGGGCAAGTACCTCTACTTTCTCGCGGGAACCGACCGGGCGCAGCAGATGGCCTGGCTCGACCTGACCTCCGCCCAGCAGAAACCGGCCGCCTCCGTCTACGCCGTGGTGCTGTCGTCGACGGAACCGTCCCCCTTCCAGCCGAAGAGCGACGACGAGGCCGTCAAGGATGAAAAGACCGCCGAGAAGAAGGACGAGAAGCCGGCCGCCGACGCGGCCAAGGCCGAGGGCGACAAGGCGAAGGCCCCGGGCGGCGAAGCCCCGAAAACCGAGGGCGACAAGGCCGCCGAGGCCGTCAAGGAAACCAAAATCGACCTGGAAGGCATCGCCAGCCGCATCGTGCCGGTTCCGGCCGGCACGGGGTACTACTACGGACTGAGCGCCGGCGTGGAGGGTTTCCTGTTCTTCCTGGAAGGCAAGGGCGCCGACGACGAAGGAGAGGACGGCCCCGCCGGGAATCCCTTCAAACTGCACAGGTACAACATGGCCGAAAGGAAGAAGGAGGCCGTCCTGGACGGCATCCTTGCCTACACGCTCTCCGGCGACGGCAAGAAGCTGGGCTACGTTCGGGGCGGGCAGTACTTCATCGCCGACGCCCAGGGCACACCCAGGCCCGGCGAGGGAATGCTGAAGACAGACGCCATGGAAGTGTGGTCGGAGCCCCGGGCCGAGTGGCGGCAGATGGCCTACGAGGCCTGGAAGATCAACCGCGAGTGGTTCTACGACCCCGGCATGCACGGCCATGACTGGGCGGCCGTCTGGAAGAACTACGAGTCCTACCTGCCCTACCTCTCCTCGCGGAACGACCTGAACTATATCATCGCCCAGATGATCGGCGAACTGTGCGTGGGCCACGCCTACGTGTACGGCGGCGACATCCCGGAAGCCAGCGGCGTTTCCGGCGGCCTGCTCGGCGCCGACTACGCCGTGGAAAACGGGACCTACAAGATCAGGAAGATCTACTTCGGCGAAAACTGGAACCCCGGTCTGCGCGCCCCGCTCAGGGAGCCCGGCGTGAACGTCAAGGAAGGGGAGTACATCCTGGAGGTCGACGGCGTTGCGCTGAAGGGCGGCGACGACATCTCCCGGCTCCTGCTGGGGAAGGCGAACAAGCAGGTCCGCCTGAAGGTCAACGGCAAACCCGCCCTCGAAGGCGCCCGCGTCGTGACGGTGACGCCCCTGGCTTCCGAGTCCGGCCTGCGGCACCGGGAATGGCTGGAGGCGAACCGCCGCAAGGTGGGCGAGCTCTCCGGCGGGCGCGTGGGCTACGTCTACCTGCCGGACACGGCCGGCGGCGGCTTCACCAATTTCAACCGCTACTTCTTCCCCCAGACCGACAAGGACGGCCTGGTGGTGGACGAGCGCAACAACGGCGGCGGCCTCATCGCCGACTACTTCGTGGAATGGCTCAGCAGGCCCCTCTCCTCCTGGTGGATGCACCGCATGGGCAAGCCCATCACCAGCCCCCTGGCCTCCGTCTACGGCCCCAAGGCCCTCATCATCAACGAAGCGGCGGGGTCCGGCGGGGACGCCTTCCCCTACCTCTTCCGCCAGGCCAAGCTGGGCCCCATCGTCGGCAAGCGTACCTGGGGCGGCCTCGTGGGGATCACGGGCTACCCGCCCCTGATGGACGGCGGCGGAGTCACTTCGCCCTGCATCTCCATCGTCTCCACCGACGGGAAGTTCGTCGTGGAGAACCATGGCGTCGACCCGGACATCGAGGTGGAGATCACGCCGGCAGACTACATCGCCGGGCGCGACCCCCAGCTGGAAAAGGCGGTCCAGTCCGTCCTGGACGCCCTGAAAACCTGGAAGAAGCCCGTGTTCCAGCCGGAACCCTTCCCGCGCGGAAGGTAGCGACAGAAAAGCCGGGCGCCGGCTCTCCGCCGGCGCCCTTTTCGTTTCCGGCCAACTTTCGCCCCCGGGCACTCCGCCCCAGCAATCCCCTCCCGCTTCCCGCAAGACGTTCTATCATTGCAATCAGTCGGCCAGAGAAGAGAGCCAGCCAAACGGAGCGTCGGCGGGTCTTCGAGACGCCGCTTGGGGCGCGGAGAAGGAGAGGAACACGAACACCGAGAAAAACGGAGCGAGTAGGGGCGGCCCGACGGTTTCTCCTCTCATCGGTCCGGCCGTTGGCCCCCTGCGCCTGAAGGCCATTGATGAAAACAGGAAACCGCAGAGGGCCGCGGAAATTCGCAAAGGGCAACTCGTTTGTCGGCCGTGCGGAACAGGAAGAGGAGCGATTGCAGGAAACGTATCCGCTTCATATGGATCGGACCGGACCGGAAAATCAAAACGGGAGATCGGGCATCGAAAACGGCTTCCGTCCGCTGCGGTTCCCGGCGCAACTCCGCGGTTTCCCTCCTTATCCGGGAGCGTTCCGGAACCCGGAGCCGGCTGGAAGCCGGCGCTCCCCTTTCTAACCTATTTGCATTCTTTGTGCTTTCTGTGCCTTCGTGTTTCCCACGTCCGCTCGCTTGACAAAATTGTAACCGGGACCGAAAATGGAATCAGTTGCTCCCATCGATTCTGCCGTGAGAGCGGACCCTTGCACTCTGCCAGCAGCTGCACCCGTACGGGCCGCACGCGCGAAACCCGGCCCGGGTGGAAGTGGCGGTGGACGAGACGGGCCCGCCCGGGTCGGCGTTCTTTTCCCGGCGAACGCCCCGGTGCTTCCGGGAAGAACTTTTTTCGTTCAGAATCGTAATCTGAATCGCAGATGCACCCCCGGTCCAGGCCGATGGCCGGCATATCCCGCCTGCAGGAGGACACTTCGATGAAAAACGCCAGAAGGCTCCCTTTGCCGTGCACCCTTTCCCTGATCGCGCTGTTCTTCTTCGGCGCGTTCCTCCCGGTTTTCGGCCAGGCCGCCGCCGGCAAAGGCCCCCTGCCCGAAGGGTGGAAGGGCAAGCACATTCAGGCCCTGCTGGACATCCTCAACGCCCCGGACCTTTCCGGGATGGACGCCTTCCTCCGGGACCACGTCAGCGAGAGCCTCCTCCAGAACAACGCCCCGGCCTCGCTCACGGCGGAAATATCCCGGTGGCGCTGCCTGACCGGGAAGGTCGAGTTCCAGGGAATGCGCACCGACGTGCCGGCGCCCCCGGGGATCATGCTGGCCCAGGTCAAGACCGCCAATTTCAAGGTGCCGTGGTTGCTCGTCCTGCGCTTCGGCAGCACTCCGGAAGAGCGGATGGACCTCTACGACCTCCAGCCGGACCAGTCCCCCGCCGGCAGTCAGCCCGCCGCCCGCCGGCTGACCCTGGCCGACTTCCGCCAGGAGATGGCCTCCCTGGCCCGCCATTTGCGGGATTGCGGAGTGTTTTCGGGCAGTTGCCTCGTCGCCCGGAAGGATGAGGTGCTCTTCTCGTATGTCTGCGGAGAATCCAACAAGGCCGACCACGTGGCCAACAAGCTCGACACGAAGTTCAACCTGGGTTCGATGAACAAGATGTTCACGGCCACCGCCATCGCCCAACTTGTGGAGAAGGGGAAGGTCTCGCTTTCCGACACCCTCGACCGCTACCTGGACGAGACCTGGCTGCCCAAGGAGGTCACGTCCAAGGTGACCATCGAACAGCTCCTGACCCACCGGTCCGGCCTGGGCAGCTATTTCAACAAGGCCTTCATGGAATCGTCGCGCGACCTGTACCGGGAACTGGCCGACTACAAGCCCCTGCTGAAAGAAGAAAAGCTCGCCTTCGAGCCGGGCACGCGCTTCCGCTACAGCAACACGGGCTTCCTGCTGCTGGGCGCCGTGGTGGAGAAAGCCTCCGGGCAGAATTATTTCGATTACATTCGCCAGCATGTCTACGAGCCGGCGGGCATGAGGAACTCCGACTGCTACGAACTGGATTTGCCCATCGAGAACCTCGCCCAGGGCTACATTCCCGACCCCACCACCCCCTACGGCTGGCGGAGCAACATCTTCCAGCACGTCAAGCGGGGAGGCCCCGCGGGAGGCGGCTATTCCACCAGTCCGGACCTGCACCGCTTCGCCCTGGCCCTGCTGGCCAACCGGCTGGTGTCGGCAGAAACCGCCCAGAAACTCTGGACGGACCACCATGGCGACCGCTACGGCTACGGCTTCGGCGTTACGACGGGCCCTGGCGGTCGCGAAGTCGGGCACAGCGGCGGTTTTGCCGGCTTGAACTCCAAACTGGCCATCTACCTCGACAAGGGCGTCATCGTTTGCGTCATGTCCAACTTCGACCAGGGAGCGAACCTGCTCGCCATCCTGGCCGGCGAGATGATCGCCCGCCTGGATTTCTGAGCCGCCCCGGCCTGGCCGGAGGGGAAACGCTTGATGCCTGCCGGGGCTGTTTCCGGCCGTGCGCCGGCAGCAGTTTTTCAGGCTTTCTTCCTGCGGGCGAGGCGCTTCGGGACGCTGGTTCGGGTTCATGGCCATTGTGACGGGATCCGGGACGCCCAATCACCCCGGCGGCTCCGGCAGAGGCAGGTGGGCGGACCTCGGCGGTCGACTTCCCCTCGCAACGCCCAGGCGTGATATCATCGCGCGAAGTAAGGAGGCGGGCGATCGCACGAGGAGGCCCCCCCGCAGCCTGACACGGTGGAACGACGAACCGATGCACCAGGAGTTGACCGACATGCTGCCCGGAAAGAACCGCGAGCCGAACCACCCGGGGCGCACCCTGTTCATCGTGCTGTGGATGTTGCTGCTCCTCGGCTATGGGATCCACCTCTGGTATGCCAGCCAGCTAAAATCGCCGTTGCTCTGGTACGGGCTCGCGCTGGACCCGACTCCCGGCGGGGTAAAAATCCTCCGCCTCCCCGAAAAGTCGTTCTATTTCCGCAGTGGCCTGCAACCGGGCGACCTCGTGCTCTGGTGCCAGGACCATCATGGGAAACGGTTCCCCTTCGACAGCATCCGGGGCCGTTTGGAGGCCATGAAACACGTCGGCTTCGGCGAACCGTGGGCTTTCGTGGTCAGCCGCCCGGCCGCGGGCGGTGGCTCGTCGACGGTCCGGATCGACCTGCCCCCCGTCGACCGGCCTCCCGCCTACTTCGGCAATTTCATCAACCATCTGCAGACCAACCTGCCCCTGTTCCTGATCAACCTCCTGGCCGCGGCCCTCATCGGCTTCCGCCGGGGGATCGGGCCGGTGGCGCGCAGCGCGGCCTACCTGATGCTCTGCTTCGCCTCGCTGAACGTCTCGGAGAACTACCTGATGCGGCTGCCGGCCGGGCTTTTCGAGAGCGTCGCCCTGGTCTACATGCTCTGCGCGTCCTCTCTCGGGGCCTGTTTCCTGCGCTTCTTCCTCCGCTTCCCCTCCGACTCGCCCCTGGAGAAGCGCTTCCCCCGGCTGAAAGCCTTCGCCTTGCTGGCCGGCGCGGTCTTCGCCGTGTGGAACTACTGGCTCCTGCTCAACTTCGCCAAGATGCCCGCCTACGCCTTCACCACCCTGTACACTTCCATCAGCCTGCCCGACAACACGATGAACGTCCTCTTCGTCCTGCTGTCGCTGACCGGCCTGCTCTCGCTGGTGCTCAACATCCGGCAAGCCGGCTCCCCCGGCGAAAAACGCCGGCTGACGCTGCTGCTCACCACCTGTATCATCGGCCTGCTGCCCTGGCAGACCATCTACCTGGGCGGCGTGCTCTTCGGCTTCAACAACTTCCCCGGCTGGTTCTTCACCGGGGCCATCCTGTGCCGGATCCTCTTCCCGCTCTTCTTCGCCTGGGCGGTGGTCAAGCACCAGTTGTTCGGCATCCGCTTCATCCTCAAGCGGAGCCTGAGGTTCGCCCTGCTCTCCCGCGGCGTCCTGTTCGCCGAGGGGATGATCCTGTTCACTGTGCTCTACCTCGCTGTGCAGCCCCTCTTCGCGGCCAGCACCGGCACGGGCTTCCAGAGCGTGCTCGCCGTCTCGGCGGCCGCCGCGGCCATCGGGGTGGTGACGCTGCTGGGCCACGCCAACCGGGGGCTCATGGCTTTCTTCGAGCGCAGGTACTTCCGCGAGACCCACGACGCCCGCTCCACCATCGCCGCCTTCAGCGCCGAGGTGCGGAACCACTGCCTGGCCCCGGACCGCATGCTGGCCGCCTTGATGGAAACGGTGGGCCGGGTCATGCACCCCCAGCGCCTGCTCATCTGTTTCCGGTCCGCCAACCTGCTCCGTCTGCCAATGGACACCGAAGGAATCCGTGCCCTGCGCCGGCAGGCGGCCGGGGCTCCCGCGGACGCCTTCCTCGTGGCCGGGGACATGCGGCACGGGCACGACGGGACCATCGCCGCCTTCTGCCCCGCGCCCGTTCCCCTGGTGTTCGACCGTGAATCGCCGGTCGGCCGCGTGCTGGCCCGTCTCGGCGAAGACCTCGACGCCTCGCGGACCGACCTCTCCCGCTACTTGCCCCGGCACGGCGGAGGGGAAGCGTCCGCCGCGGACGCCCGCCTGTTCCACGAGGCGCACATCCAGCGGGCGGTCCCCCTCTACGCCGGCAACGACATCGCCGGCTTCGTCTGCCTGGGCGAGAAGCTCTCAGAGGAACCCTGGTCCGCCGAAGACGTGGAATTCGTCCAGGCCCTGGCCCAGCAGGCGGCCTCGGCCCTGGAGAACGCCGTGCTCCTGCAGCAGTTCCGCGAGCAGGAGCACCTGCTGCGGGAAATGGAGATCGCCCGCCAGGTGCAGACGAACCTCTTCCCCTCGGTACCCGTGCCGACCCGGGGCATCGATTATTACGGCCTCTGCGTCCCGGCGCGCTACGTGGGGGGCGACTGCTACGACTTCCAGCGGGTGGGGGCCGACCAGCTTTCCCTGGCCCTGGGCGACGTGTCCGGCAAGGGTGTCTCGGCGGCCCTGGTCATGTCCGGCCTGCTGGCGGCCCTGCGCATGCAGCTGGCCATCCGCGGCGGCCGCCCCGGGGAGGTGGTGGGGGAAATCAACCGCCACCTGTGCGCTTCCGGCGAAGAGCACCGGCTGGCCACGCTGTTCCTCGGGGTGTTCGACCCGCCGGGCCGCCGGCTGACCTACGCCTCCGCCGGCCACAACCCGCCCCTGCTCTTCCGGGCCGGCGACGGGGACGGAACGCCCCAGACCCTGGCCGATTCGGGCCTCATGCTCGGCGTGCTGCCGGAAGCCGAGTACGCGGCCACGACCGTAGACCTGGGCCCGGGCGACCTCCTGGTGGTGTACAGCGACGGCGTTTCCGAAGCCATGGACGCCGCCTGGAACCAGTACGGCGAGGAACGCCTGCGGGCCTTCGTCGCCCAACGCCGGAACCTCCCCCTGCCCGAGCTGGCCGGGGCCCTGCTTCAGGACATCCGGCTCTTCGCCGGCGAGGCGCCCCAGTCCGACGACATCACCCTGGTCCTCGCCCGCGGCGTCCGGTAATCCCCACCCAGGAGTGCGGCGGCGAGTCTTCGAGCTGCCGCTTTCGATGCTCGATCTCCCGGTTTTGATTTTCCGATCCGGCCCCATCCATCTGAAGTGGATGCGTTTCCTGCAATCCCTCATCTTGCTGTTCCGCACAACCGACAAACGAGTTGCCCTCTGCGATATTCCGCGACCCTCTGCGGTTTCCTGTTTTCATCCATGTCCTTCAGGCGTAGTGGGCCAATGTCCGGATCGATGAGAGGAGAAACCGTCGGGCCGCCCCTCCTCGCTTCGTTTTTCTCGGTGTTCGTGTTCCTCCCCATCCCCGCGATGCTGAAAGCGGCGTACCGCGGTCCCGCGTCAGCGGTTTGGGGAATTCGGGTTTTCGGCGGCTGATTGCTCCTTTTCCACCAGGGCCTTGCCCAGGAAGGAGAAGAACAGCAGGATTCCGGCCGTCACCCAGGCGCCGGTGCTGAAGCCATGCGGCAGGTACAGGCCGATCCCCAGCCCCGCCGCCACCAGGAGCATGGCCAGGCCGGCGAACATCCGCATGCCGTAGAGGAAGGTGAAGGGGAGGTAGTGGGCGCCGAGCACCACCATGAAGGCCGGGTAGAACCAGTTCAGGCGGTGGAGGGCCGCCGCGCCCACCACCGGCAGGGCCAGCGGCAGGGTGAAGGCGACCTGCATGGCCAGGAAGTTCAGGGGGTGGTTTTTCGGCAGGGCGCACGGCCGCCCCAGGAGCCGCAGCAACAGCTGGGTGGCCGGGAAGATGAAGAAGCCCCCCACGACCAGGAGAATGATGCCGCTCCGGGGGGAGTTCCAGGTGCCCAGGGCCGCCGACCCGGCCCAGAGCAGGCCCGAGACGAGCTGGCCGGCGAAGCCCCCGAGATAGACCGTCCGCACGTCTTTCTGCGCCTGCGCGATTTCCATGTCAGTGCTCCCCTCCTGGCGGCGGCCCCGGCGATGTCGGCGCGGCCGGCTCGGCAGGGCGGTTCTTCGGCCCGGCCTCGCGGTTCCAGATGAAATTGACGATGCTGTAGAACGTGGCCGTGCTCCAGCCCAGCAGCAGGACGCCGTTCATGGCCTCGATGCCGGCCAGCAGCCGCCAGGGCCCCGCGATGGTCACGTCCCCGTAGCCGACGGTGCTGAAGGTGGCCAGGGAAAAGTACAGGGCGTCCTGGAAGGTCCGGATGCCGGTGTCGTCGGAAAGGGCGACGAACAGCAGGGCCCACAGCACTGCCTCGCTGAACAGGAGCAGGGTGAGGGCCGTGGCCGTCCTGGCCAGGAGCCGGATGGTCGCCCACGAGCCGGGGGGGCCCAACGGCCCGGGAAACGTCCGGCGCACGTGCACGGTCCACCAGAACATGGTGGCGGCGTGCAGCATGACGGTCACGCCGACGAGGAAAAGCCCTGTCAACAGAACGAGGATCATGCCGTCGGATCTCCCCTCCCGAGCCGGCCCACGCCCCTGTCGGTGCCAGCCGGCCGGCGCTCACTCCCGGAACTGAACGAGGTAAGCCTTGATGAATTCGTCCAGGTCGCCGTCCAGCACCGCGTCGACGTTGCCGATCTCCACCTTGGTGCGGTGGTCCTTGATCAGCCGGTACGGCTGCAGGACGTAGGACCGGATCTGGCTGCCCCAGGCGATGTCCCGCTTGGCGCCCCCGGCCGCGTCGAGCTCCGCCTTCTTCTTCTCCATCTCGATCTCGTAGAGCCTGGCCCGCAGCACGCTCAGGCACATGTCCTTGTTGCGGATCTGGGAGCGCTCGTTCTGGCACTGCACCACGATGCCGGTGGGCAGGTGGGTGATGCGCACCGCCGAGTAGGTCGTGTTGACGCCCTGCCCGCCGGGCCCCGAGGAGCAGAAGGTGTCCACGCGCAGGTCCTTCTCCTCGATCTCCACCTGGACGTCGTCGGAGATCTCGGGGTAGGCGTAGACGGAGGCGAAGGACGTGTGCCGGCGCGCGTTGGCGTCGAAGGGCGAGATGCGCACCAGGCGGTGCACGCCGCTCTCGGCCTTGAGGAAGCCGAAGGCGTAGTCGCCCTCCACCAGGAAGGTGGCCGACTTGATGCCCGCCTCGTCGCCCGGCTGGAGGTCCACCATCTTCGTCTTGTAGCCCTTGCGCTCGCAGTAGCGCAGGTACATGCGCATGAGCATCTGGGCCCAGTCCTGGCTCTCCGTGCCGCCCGCCCCGGGGTGGATGGTCACGAAGGCGTTGCGCGGGTCGTTCTCCCCGGACAGGATGGTGCGGATTTCCGCCTCCTGGATGGTGTTGTCCAGCTGGCGGACCTGCGCCTCGATGTCGGCGAGGACGTCTTCACCCTCTTCGGCCAGTTCCAGCAAAGCGCCGAGGTCGTCCGCCGCCCGGGTCAGTTCGTCCGCCAGGGCGATGTTGTTCTTCAGCTGGCGGACCTGCTTGAGCACTCCCTGGGCCTTCTCCTGGGAGTCCCAGAAGCCGGGTTCGGCCGCCTGGGCCTCCAGGGCGTCGACTTCCGACCGGCAGCGATCGACGTCAAAGATACCCCCTGATGTCGAGGATCCGTTTCCGGTTTTCTTCCAATGACCGCTTCACTTCGTCCAGGTGCATGATTCCTTCCAGGTTGCAAATATTCCGTCCCGTTGCGATTCCCACCCCGGGCGGCCGCTTATCTTACTCCAGCGGGCGGGGGAAGGCAATCTCCCACCCCCCCGCCCTGGCAAAAGATGTCCGCGGCAGCCGACCGCCTTCTTCACGGGGAAGGCCGGTCCCGTCTCAGGCGCCGTTGCGGCCGGGCTGGCCGGGCCGGTCGGCCGGGCGTCCGCCGGACTGCAGCTCCCGGAGCCGGGCGTAGCGGAAAAAGACCGAGGCCGCCGACAGGCCGGCGATCACCAGGCCGGGAAAACCGTCCCGGAACCCCTGCTTGAGGAGGTAGCTCCGCGCCCAGGCCGCCAGCGGCGAAAACAGGATCTTCCCCACGGAAGACCGCCGCCCCCGGTCGTTCATGTCCTGCGCCGAGAGGCGGGTGTAGAGCTCCAGTTTCCGCAGGTAGTCGCCCAGGTCGTCGTACGAGTAGTGCAGCAGCGGCGTGCGCAGACGCCCCACCGGGCCCTCCACCGCCACCGACTCGTGGACCCGCCCGCCCTGCCAGCGCCCGGCGCCGCGCTCGTAGAGGCGGAGCTGCCAGTCCGGCGACCAGTCGGTAAACCGGATCCACCGGCCCATGAAAAACGTCCTCCGGGGGAGCCGGAAGCCCTTTTCCCCCGTGCCCGCGGCCACCGCCGCCCGCACTTCGCGGCCCAGATCGCCGGAGCAGACCTCGTCGGCGTCCACGGAAAAGATCCAGGACGAGGACGCCTTCTCCGCGGCGTGGTTCTTCTGGTCGGCGAAGCCGGTCCAGTCCCGGTGGTACACCCGGTCGGTGAATCGTCTGGCCACGGCCACGGTGTCGTCGGTGCTGCCGGAATCCACCACGACGACCTCGTCGCACCAGGCGACGCTCTGCAGGGTCCGGGCCAGGGCCTGGCCCTCGTTCTTGGCGATGATGCAGGCGGCTATCGTCATGTCCTCTCCCACCCGGGCCGGGGTTTCCCCCCGCCCGCCTCGTAATTCAACGCCGGCCGGCCAGCGCTTCGGCTTCCGCAGCGATCCGGCGAGCCAGGCGCCCCCGCTTCTGCCCGTTCCGGCCGTCCCGCTTCCAACTCGCCCCGAGTCTCGTTTCCAGCAGCCAGCCCACCCGGCCGGCCGGGACGGGCTCCTCTTCCGGCGCGGCAGCAGCCGGGGCGCAGAACAGGAACGGGACCTCCGTGCCGTCGAACAGCCGCCGGGGGCCGGGGGCCGCCAGGCCGTCGGGGGCGCAGCAGGGCCCGTTGACGTAAGGCCGCAGCGTGTCCGCGGCGTCCGCGGTGAGTTCGGCCCCGGCGACCACGCCGAACGAGATGCCGCCGGACACGATCTCCGAAGTGAAGTAGTCCAGCTCCTCGAGGATGGGGTCTTTCACCAGGAACAGTTCCAGCCCAACCTTGTGGCCTTCCTGGGCGAAGGGGAAGATGCCGAAGTCCAGAATGTCCCGGTAGTGGATGGCCAGGGCGGTGGGCAGTCCCGTCTGGTGCTTGAGGGCGTAGGCGAACTGGAAGAGGTCGAAGGGCGAGAATTGCCCGCGGGCCGGCCTCCGGGCCGGAAAGCCCGGCAACACCCGGCGCCCCGGATAGACCAGGCCGACGGCCGGCACGGAAGCGGGCGGGGCGCCCAGATCGAGCAGCAGGCGGAAGAGCTCTTCCTCCGTCCCCGGCACAAAGGGGAAGAACGGCAATACCACGTGCCGGCCGGCCTGGGCGGCCTGCCCGAAGCACTCCGGCAACCGGACGCCGACGCTCATGGTTTCTTCCCCCTTTCCCGGAGTGCGGCCAGCCTGACCGCCAGGCCGTCGGCCGTGAGCCCCAGCAGGTCCGCCGCCGCCGCCCGGTCGCCCCCGGTCAGGGCCAGGACGCGATCCATGGTCTCGCCCTCCAGACGCTCGGAGCACTCCCGCAGGCAGCGCTCCAGCCCCTTCTCCCGCAGCTCCTCGAGCGGGATGCCCCGGCCCTGCGAATAGTCCGCCGCGGGGAACACGTCGCCCACGGTGATGACGTTCCGTTCGCACATGATGACGGACCGTTCCATGGCGTTCTTCAGCTCCCGGATGTTGCCGGGCCAGGGGTGCGCTTCCAGGAGCGCCTGGACCGCCTCGGCCAGCACCGGGACCTCCCGCCCCTTGCGCAGGGCCGCCTCGCGGACGAAATGCCTGGCCAGGGGGACGATGTCCTCCCGCCGTTCCCGCAGCGGGGGAATCCGGAGGGGGAATTGAGCCAGGCGGAAATACAGGTCCTCCCGAAACGACCCGGAACGCACGCCCGCTTCCAGGTCGCGGTTGGTCGCCGCCACGATGCGCACGTCCACGGCCACGGGGCTGCTCCCGCCGATGGGCGTAAAACGTTTTTCCTCGATGGCCTTCAGCAGCTTGACCTGCATGGAGGGAGGGATTTCGCCGATCTCGTCCAGGAAAAGCGTACCGCCGTCGGCCAGCTCCAGCTTTCCCCGGGCCGCGGAATCGGCGCCCGTGTAGGCGCCCTTGGCGTGGCCGAAAAATTCGTTCTCGAGAAGGGTCTCGGGGATGGCGGCGCAGTTCACCTCCACGAAAGGCTCGTTTCTCCGGGGGGAGAGCAGATGGACCGCCCGGGCGAACAGTTCCTTGCCCGTCCCGCTTTCCCCCGAGAACAGGACGGTGGCGTCGGTGGGCGCGATTTTCTGCACCAGCACGGCCGTTTCCCGGATGCGTTCGCCGTGGCCGACCAGGAGGGGAAGCTGCCGCCCCTGCGAGAAGGCCTCCTCGAAGAGCAGCGGTTCGGACTGCAGCCGGGCCCCCTCCACCGCCCGCCGGACCACCTCGAGCAGGGACGCCAGGTCGAGCGGCTTCTGCAGGAAGTCCACCGCGCCGAGTTTCATGGCCTGCACGGTGTCGACGATGGTCCCGTACGCCGTCATCAGCACCACCGGCTGCGAAACGGAGTGTTTCCGCACGGCCTGGAGGAAATCCAGGCCGGAACCGTCGGGCAACCGGAGGTCCAGAAGCACCAGGTGCCATTCGTCCGAACGGTACTTTTCCAGACCCTCCGCAATGGAGCCGGCCGCGACCACTTCGAACCCGTGCTGCCCCAGGAAATCGGCCAGCATCTCGCGAAGGGACAGCCGGTCCTCCACCACGAGGATCCGGCCTTCTGCATCGGTTGGTGTCGGGGTCGGGCGGGCTGGCGCCCGGGTCGTGCCGCTCACGTTGCGCCTGAAATCCGGCCGGGGAGCGCGTCAGTCGTTGCCGGGATTCTCTTCCTCGGAACCCTCCTCGGAAGACGGTTCCTCGGTCTCACTGGCGGCCTGCCGAAGGACGCCGGGGGGCACGCCTTCCTTCCGGGCCTGCTCCTGGAGGTCATCGAGTTCGGCCTGGGCCTTGGTCAGGGCCCTCTCCGAATCGCCGATCCGGTTGTACGCAGCATCCCGCTGCTGCCGGAGCACGTTGTTCTGGTACACCCCGTCCGACTGGGCGAAAAACTGGTTGCGCAGGCGGTTGTACTCCAGCATGGCCACGTCGCGCTGCCGCTCCATGTCGGCCACTTCGCGCATCTTGGCGGCGATCTTGCGTTGGTACTTGTCGTTGATCTTGTCCTGCGGGTCCTTCTTCTTCTTGATCTTGTCGGGTGCGGCCTTCTCCGCCCCCTCGCCCTCTTCCCCGCCTTCCCCCATCTCGGCCGGCGCCGGGCCGGCCGCCGGGGCGGCCGCGCCGAACAGGTCCGGCTCCAGGTCGGCCGTCGTCAGGGTGATGCAGACCTGCGGCTTTTCCTTCTTTTCGGGGGTGGGGACCTGCTTGGCCTCCTGTGCCGGCAGGATCGAAAGGAAAAGCACGACCAACGTCGGCACAATGATCTTTCGCATGGCGGAATCCTCCCAGTCTCGGAATAACGGGAACTCCAGGAAAAAAATCGCCCGAGCGCCTATCGTTTTGTGGGGAACCCGTTCTGTCCCATTTACTATACGTGAGCGCCACAGCTTTTGTCAATACTTGAACCGGACAACGCTTTAGGGTATTCTCAGGGGGTCTTGGGAGACAAACATGATTCGCTTCGAGGACATCGCCGAAAAAGTCCTTCAACAGCACCCCAATGCAGACATCCAGATGCTGCAGAAGGCCTATGTCTTTTCGGCCAAGGAGCATGCGGGGCAGCAGCGCAAGTCGGGCGAGCCCTACCTGGCCCACCCCCTCGAAGTGGCCTCCATCCTCGCGGACATGGGCTTAGACGTCGTCGCCGTCACCGTCGGGCTGCTGCACGACATCGTCGAGGACACCCTCACCGACAACGAAACCATCGGCAAGATGTTCGGGGAAACCGTGGCCCTCATCGTCGACGGGGTCACGAAAATCAGCCGGATCCCCTTCACCTCCACGGAGCACAAGCAGGCCGAGAACTTTCGCAAGCTGCTCCTGGCCATGAGCCACGACATCCGCGTCATCCTGGTGAAACTGGCCGACCGCCTGCACAACATGCGCACCCTGCAGCACCTGAAACCTGAGCAGAAAAAGCGCATCGCACGTGAAACGATGGACATTTACGTCCCCATCGCCAATCGGCTGGGCATGGGGAAAATCAAGGGGGAACTCGAGGACATCGCCTTCTCCTACCTCGATCCGGAGAAGTACCGGGACATCATCACCCTGATCGAGAAGCGGCGCGGGTCGGGCGAAAAGCTGCTGCGCGAAGCCGAAGCGCGCCTGCGCGAGGACCTGAAGAGCCACGGCATCAACGCTTCCTTCGAGAGCCGGATCAAGCGCGTCTATAGCATCCACTCCAAGCTCAGGAACCAGAAAATTTCCTTCGACGAGGTGTACGACTTCCTCGCCCTGCGGGTCGTCACTTCCGACATCCCCCAGTGCTACACGGCGCTGGCCTACGTGCACAGCCTGTGGAAGCTGGTCCCCGGCCGCTTCAAGGATTACATCGGCATGCCCCGGCCCAACGGCTACCAGTCCATCCACACCACCGTCATGACCGAGGCGGGCATCCCCATCGAAGTGCAGATCCGCACCCAGGAGATGCACCGCATGGCCGAGGAGGGCATCGCCGCCCACTGGCGGTACAAGGAGGGAAGGCACTCCCACGACGAGACCGACCAGCGCTTCACCTGGCTCCGCCACATGATGGAGTGGCAGAAGGAAGTGCAGAACCCGCACGAGTTTCTCATGAACCTGCGGGTCGACCTCTTTCCCGAGGAGGTCTACGTTTTCACCCCCAAGGGCGACCTGGTCGTCCTCCCGCGCGGGGCGACGCCGTTGGACTTCGCCTACGAGATCCACACGGACGTGGGGAACCACGCCGTTCACGCCAAGGTGAACGGGCGCAGCACCTCGCTGAAATACACTCTCCGGAACGGG
This sequence comes from uncultured Acidobacteriota bacterium, assembly GCA_964436005.1. GTDB lineage: Bacteria > Acidobacteriota > JAAYUB01 > JAAYUB01 > JAAYUB01 > JAGNHB01. The sequence goes on along the minus strand of CAYTBK010000010.1, from coordinate 26,462 downwards.
GAAGTGGTCGAAGTCGTCACCTCGCCCCAGCGGCACCCCTCGCGGGAGTGGTTGACCATCGCCCGCAGCACGAAGGCCCGCAGCAAGATCAGCTGGTGGCTGCGCCGGCACCAGCAGCAGGAATCACTGGAAATCGGGAAGAAGCTCCTCGACGCGGAACTGCAGCGCTTGCACCTGACCCTCCGGAAGCTGCACGAAAACCCGGACCTGCCGGTGAAGCTCGCCGAAATGGATCTCAAGAGCTGGGAAGATCTCCTTTCCGCCTGCGGTTTCGGGCGGGTTTCGCCCCGGAAGTTCCTCGAGTCGGTCTACGGCGAGGAATTCATGAACAAACCGGTCCATACCGGCGTCGCCGAGGGGATCAAGACTTTCGTGCGTGACGTCTTCCGCGGGCATCCGGGCAAATTCCTGGTTTCCGGCGTCGACGACCCGCTGGTCACCCGGGCGCGATGCTGCAATCCCATCCCGGGCGAGGAGATCGCCGGCTACGTGTCCCGAGGGAGAGGCATCATCGTGCACAGCCAGGATTGCCCCAACCTGGAGAAGCTTTCGGCCGGCGCCGACATCGTGGACGTGGCCTGGGGAAAGCGCATGAAGGGGGAGCACTACGTCGTGACGCTGGAAATCCACACCGAGGACAGGAAGGGCCTGATCGCGGACATTTCCAACAAGCTGGCGAAACTGGATGTGAATATCAGGGATTTCCGTTCCCACGCCACCGATTCCCAGGAAGGACATTTCGCGGTGACCCTAGACGTAGAGGACCTTGCCCATCTGGACAAGATCCTCCGCGTTCTCAAAGCCATCCGGAATGTCAAGGAAGTGGCGAGAGTCGAACGCCTCAAGAAAGGGGCAGGGCAGTAAGCCTAGCTGTTCCGGATGTTGACGAGGGGTTTCTGGACCTTCGCGGAACGGATGCAGCGCGTGCAAACCCGGATGCGCTTGACATCGCCGCCCACCTGGGCCTTGACCGAATGAAGGTTGGGATCGAAGCGCCGCTTGGTCAGGTTATGGGCGTGGCTGACCCGGTTTCCGAACATGGGTCCTTTTCCACAGATTTCGCAACGTTTGGCCATTTTGTTCCTCCGCGATTCATTCTCGAAAGCTCGGCTTTTTACCATAGACAGTGGGAGCATGTCAACGGCTTTCTTGCAGCCGTCGACAACCTCTCCCCCGGAGGGAACCGCCGGCGCCTTTCCGGCGGACCGAACCGCCCCCGTTCGGGGTTCCGTTCAGCGCAAGGGGGGCAGGGGTGCCGGCCGGCGGCCGGCGCCCAGCGTATTCCAGGCGGCCACGATGTCATGGCGGCGGCCAGAAGCCCAGTCCCGCACCATGATCAAGGCACGGTCGGGAATCCGCCCGTCCAGGATCTCCAGCGTCTCTACGTCCAGCACGGCCCGGGCCTCGCCGTAGACGGCCTCGAACCGGGGCGAAACGCCGCCGGCGTGGCACAGGCGGATGACGATGCCGTAGAAGCTGCAGACTTCCACGCAGGTCCCCTCCCGGGAGGGCTCGGCTTTCCCGGGCCCCTTCTCCCCGGCCGGACGGGCGCCGCCCTTCTCGTCCCTGGCGGAACCGGAAGTGGCCTTGGCCCGCGCCAGTTCGTACTGCAGCAGGAAGGCGCGCCCGAGGCCGCGGTCACGCTCCGTCAGGCCGCACTTCTCGAAATAGTCCAGGCTCTTCAGCGCCCCGTCGTAGTCGCCCTGATGCAGCTGGCAGAGCCCGAGGTAGTAGTGCGGGAGGTAGTCCGTGTAGAACATGCCGTCTTCGCGGAGGCAGTTGACGCAGTCGGTTTCCCGGGACTCGATGGCCTCCCGGTACAGGCCGGCCGCCGCCTGGTAGTGGCCCGCCTCGAACTTCTTCATGGCCGCGAAGTAGCAGTCCTTCCACTGGGCGGCCGGCACGGCCGCCCCCAGGGTCGCCAGTACGAAAAGCGCACAGATCGCCCGTCGTTCCATTGAATTGTCCTCCTTGCGCGAACAAGGGTCCCGGAACGCTCGCCTTCGTCGGCCGGGCCCTCAGCGGAGCATGGCGTTCACGTGGTCCCAGTTTACCAGTTTCTCCATGAAAGCGGCCAGATAATCCGGCCGGCGGTTCTGGTAGTCGAGATAATAAGCGTGTTCCCAAACGTCCACCGTCAGCAGCGCCTTCCAGCCGTGGGCCAGCGGCGTGTCGGCGTTCCCCGTCTTCACGATGCGGAGATCGTTGCCGTCGAGGACCAGCCAGGCCCAGCCGCTGCCGAACTGCGTCACCCCGGCGTTCTTGAACTCTTCGGCGAATTTCTCGAAAGAGCCGAAGCTCCCGGCGATCTTGTCGCAGACGGCCCCGGAGGGGATTCCGCCGCCCTCGGGTTTCATGCTCTGCCAGTAGAACGTGTGGTTCCACACCTGCGCCGCGTTGTTGAACAGCCCCGCCTTGGCGGGATCCTTGGCGCTCTGGACGATGATCGTCTCCAGGTCCCCGTTTTCCAGGGGAGTGCCCGCGATGAGCTTGTTGGCGTTCACCACGTAGGCGTTGTGGTGCTTGTCGTGATGGAATTCCAGCGTCTGCGCGCTGAGGACGGGGGCGAGGGCGTGCTTGGCGTAAGGCAGCTCCGGAAGAACGATGGACATGATTCCTCCTCCTGAATGTCGAGGAAGGGGAACACCCTTCCCGGTTTGGAATGCTTGTTTGATTCCCGGCCGGGAAGCAAGGATTCAGAACGGGTCCGCCAGGCCCCCGTCCTCCGCCTTGCTCAGGGTCGCCCGCATGACGGCCAGGAGATCCAGCGCGTTCTGCTTGCCGTCGGCGTTGACGTCGGCGCAAGTCCGCCCGCAGGGAAGGACGGCCGTGCTGCCGGCCAGGTAGCTCTTCATGAGCGCCAGGTCCTGGGCGTTGACGACGCCGTCCTGGTTCAGGTCGCAGGTCAGGTCCGCGGGGAGGAGGAAGCCCATCACCTTCTGCAGGAGCCAGGCCCTGGTGTTGTTGCCGGAGCCGTCCAGGATGCCGGAAAAGCGCAGGGAAGAGGCCACGGTCTTGTACGTCGGCCCGTCGTACCCCACCCAGGCCCCCTCCACGACGGGACGGGTGTCGTCGCTGTAGTTCTGCATGGCGGTGACCGAACCCGTGCCCGAACCGGCCAGGACGTCCCAGAACCCGCTGTGGTCCAGGTCGTAGCTGAATTCCAGGCCGGCCAGGAAAGTCCCCCCGACGCCTTTCACGACATAGGGCATCTTGAGGGACTGGGTCGTCGAACTCAGGTGGAAGACGCTGCGGAAATCGAAGGCCGAATTGGCGTAGGGGTCCTGGAACCAGACGTCTCCGCCCTCCATGTACGCGCGGCCGCCGGCGCCCAGGTAGTTTGCCAACCGCTGCCCCTCGGCCGCGTTGAAGACGTGTGAGTATGGCGTGAATGTATTGTTCGCGTTGCAGACGAAAACCACGTCGTACGGGGCGTAGTTGAAGGACGCCAGGGTGCTGTGGTTGGTCATCGCCACCCGGACCAGGGTGACGTCGGTGTAGCCCTGCGAAGCGAGCAGGGAGCTCAGGACCGGGGCGGAACTGTGGGCGTTGTCCCCGTTGTCTTCCAGGTTGCGGTCCAGGCCCAGGATAAGAATCTTGGGACCGGCCGCGGGGACGGCGCAGCCGACGAGGGCGAACACGACGGCGACCAGGAACGTTCTTCGCGAGAGCATTCTTCCACCTCCTGACGAACCGATGCCGGGCGGAGGCCCATCGCGAGGGGCGGGCCGGACCGGGCACTGGGAAAACTGCCGGCAGGATATCACAAAACCGGGAGGGGGAAACATCTTTCCTGTCCGGCCGGCCCTCGCCGGGCGTGTCCCCCCGAAAAAATATTGACATCGGCGACCCGTATTTTTAGCATAGCCGCATCGACTTTGACCGGTTCGCTGTTTGCAATCCATCGGAGGTACCCATGAAAAAATGCAGGCCCTGGCTCCCCCTGACCCTGGTCGTCTTCTGCCTCTGCCTGACTGCCGTCTGGGCCGGGGATTCCGGACCCCAGTACACGGCGTCGGAATACAAGGCGTACATGAAGGCGAACACCGCGGCAACCCCGGACGAAAAGGAGGCCGCCATCTTCGAGTTCCTCAACTGGAACAACCAGTCGTCGCTCATGCCCAACGTCCTGTATGAACTTCAGCTTTACCTGGAAGAAAGGATCAAGAACAACGAGGCGGACAAGGCCGAGGCCGTCGCCAAGCAGTTGCTGGCGAACTATCCCATGGCCAAGGAAGTCGCCGAAAGGATCATGGCGAGGATCTGCCTGGAACGCAAGCAGTTCGACTGTTACCTGGACTATGCCGAGATGATATTCAACCGTTCGCCCATGGCCAAGGCGGCGGCCGAGATGGCCGTGGTCGCCGCGAAGGCCAAACTGACGGACCGTTGCGACAAGTACATCGCCATCGTCGAGGGGAAAGGCAACTCGCAGGAAAAGGCCGACCTGTATTTCACCCTGAGCCGTTATTTCAGCGAGGAAAAGGACGAAGCCAACGCCCTCGCCAACGCCCGCAAGGTAGTGGCCACCCTGGACGTGCCGGAGAAGCCCGCCGACTTCTCGGGCGACTGGGGCGCCTACCAGACCCATGTCCTGAACCCCTCCCTCGGCCTCATCGGCATGGCGCATTACAACGCCAGCGAATTCCAGTCCGCCATCGACAACTTCAACCGGATCCTGCAGCGCGACCCGAAGGAAATCCTCACCGTCTACTACCGTGGCGCCGCCTTCAACGGCCTGGGCGACACGGAAAAGGCCCTGACGGATTTCGCTTTCGTGGTGGCGCTCAACGATCCGAAGGTCTCGCAGAACGCCCTGGAGACCATGCGCCGGATTCTCACCAAGAAGGGCGAAGACCCGGCCCGGGCCGAAGAGTACGTCGCCAGGGCCAAGGCTTCGCTCGGCGTCCAGTGAGGCGCCCCCCGTCCATCGACACACCGCCGCCGGCACTGCCCGGCGGCCGCCGAAGCGCCGGAGGCAGGGAAACCCGCCTCCGGCTTTTTTTCGGCCGACCTCCGTTCCGGCCTCCGCGCGGGCCGGGCCCGTGTTCCGGCCCGCCGGCCCCGGCCGCCCGCCACCGCTGGCGGGGAACGAACATTGTGCCGGCCATCGAGATTCCTGCCTCGCGTTTTGAACATCCCTGAGGTACAATTCCGTACCGTGCTTCTGGAATGGCTCGGGATTCGAGCCCTTCCCGCCAGTACGGGCCGGATCGATGCCGGGAACGCCCGGCATGGGGCCGGGGGAGAGGTCGGGTTTGTCTTCCGAAAAGGCTGCAGCGCTGTCCGACCGGGCGGTCCCGTTGACCGACGCACTGGAAAGGTCTTGAATCAACTATGTTTGGCCTGCCCTTGATGCTTATCGCCATCATCTTCATCGCCCTGGTGTTCGACTTCACCAACGGCGCCCACGACAGCGCGAACGCCATCGCCTCGGCGGTTTCCACCCATGCGCTCTCCCCCAAGGCCGCGGTGGTGATGGCCGGCATTTTGAATTTCGTCGGGGCCTTCCTGGGGACGCACGTCGCCGAAACCATCGGGGGCGGCATCGTGACGCCGGACAAGATCGCCGGCTGCCACTCTCTCCTCCTGGCGGCCCTGCTGGGCGCCATCGTCTGGAACGTGCTGACCTGGTGCATCGGGTTCCCCTCCTCCTCCTCCCACGCCCTCATCGGCGGCCTCATCGGCGCCGGCGTGGCGCACGGCGGCTGGGGGGCGCTGGAGTATTCCTCCATCCTGGGCAAAATCATCCTGCCCCTTTTCCTCTCCCCCTTGCTGGGATTCCTGGCGGGCTTCATCCTGATGATCATCCTGTCGTGGGTCGCCTTCGGTCTCCATTACCACACGGCCAACCGGATGTTCAACCGCCTCCAGATCGGGGCCTCGGGCTGGATGGCCCTCAGCCACGGCATGAACGACGCCCAGAAGACCATGGGCGTCATCTCCCTGGCCCTCCTTCTCTTCCACAAGATCCCGGCGTTGCACGTGCCCTGGTGGGTCGCGCTCATGTGCGCCACGGCCATGATGTTCGGGACCATGACGGGCGGGTGGAAGATCATCAAGACCATGGGTCAGAAAATCTTCAAGATGCGCCCCGTGCACGGTTTCGCCTCGCAGTGCTCCACCGCCGGCGTCATCATGACGGCGTCGTTTTTCGGCGCCCCCATCAGCACCACCCAGGTGGTTTCCTCGTCCGTCCTGGGCGTCGGCGCCTCCACCCGGTTCTCCGCCGTCCGCTGGGGCGTGGCCGGCCACATGGTGATCGTCTGGTTCGTCACCATCCCCGCGGCCGCGCTCGTCGGCGCAGGGTGCATGTACCTCCTGCAGCTGTTTTTCTGACCGGACCGGCTCCGCCCCCCCCTCACCGGGCCGCAATCCCGGCCCCTCATTTCACATTGCAAATGTGTACAGCCTGGCGTATTCTGGAAAAAGCATCACCATGGTTCAGGAGGTCGGAAATGTCCAGAAGAAACTGGTCCATCTCGCTCGTCATGGCCGCCTTGCTCCTCCCCCTCTGCGGGTGCCCCTACACGCAGTACCTCGTTCACTACGCCAAGATCGCCAACTGGTCCACCCGCATCTCGCTGCAGAACCCCCACCCCAAGGACCTGGACGCCACCCTCGTGGTGCTGGATGAGACCGGCGCCGCCGCCGCCACCCAGGTGGTGACCGTTCCGGCGAAGGGTTTCTACACCGAACTGGTCCAGAATATCTTCGCCGCGGCCATTCCCGACCAGGGCACCCTCCAGATTTCCGCCGACGAGCCGTCCAATGTCCGGAAACTCACGGGCCTCGCCCTTTTCGACTACGGCAGCGGGCAGGCCATCGGGGGGCTGCAGACTTACAGCAACCCCAAAAGAGTCATCCATTTCCCCTGGTTCGAAAATTCGGCGTCCAACATGACGGGCATTTCCGTCCTCAACACGGAAACCTTCCCCATCCAGGTTTTCCTGCGGGCGTCCTCCGCCGCCGGCGTCCAGTATGAGTCGCCCCGCGTCACGCTGGGCCCCAAGCAGAAGATCCTCGGCTACGTGGGCGACTACTTCCCCCGTCCGGACGCGCTGCCCGACAACGCCGTGCTGAGCGCCTACGGCAGCGGGAACGTCGCGGGCTTCCTCATCCTGCACGATCCCACCGTGACGCACGTGGAAGCCATCAACGGCGTACCGGGGGAGACGACGTCCCCCCGGCTGGCCCTCGCCCCGAGCTCCGGGCCCGCCCTCACGGGCAACCCCTCCCGCATCGCCTTCACCAGCGACGGCAACTACCTCGTCATCCGGCAGGACGAGCTCATCACCACCTACGACCGGTACAACAACGCCATTTACGGAACCGCCAGCGTGCACAGCGGTTCCGACATGGTGCTCAACGCCACGGGGCAGTTTCTGTACTACTCCTCCAGCGTCGACGACAAGATCTACAGCGGCATCATCCCGGGACCCGGGATGATTTTCTACCCGACGGCCATAGCCAATTTCTCCAACCCGGTGCGCCTGGCGGTCTCCCGGGACGGGCGCTACCTGGGCGCCGTCAACGCCAAGGACTGGCGCATCTGGGACCTGGAACACGGGAACGCCCTGGTCAACTCCGGCACCATCGCCGCCGGGACCCTCATGGACTGCATCTTCTCCAACGACAGCAGCCATTTCGTGTTCCTGGACTACGGCAACAACACCGTCTACCGGGTCCGGCTCTCGGATTTCAGCCTGGGCCAGACGGTGATGTCCAGCATCGTGACCCGCATCGCCCAGAGCGAGTTCAACAACGACTACTACATCTCTTCCAACAGCAAGATCCTCATCCTGGACGGAGCGAGCTACAACGAACTGAGCCCCCTCACCGTCGATTCCTCGCCGTACTTCCTGCACTTCTCGCCGGACGGGCAAAACATGTACATCCCCTGCTTCAACACCCACGTGCTCCAGGTGTACAGCATCCCCCTGGCCCGGTTCCTGACCGCCAACTACAACCTGACGGCTTTCGCCTACCCCACCGCCCTCTCCCCGGAAGGGGACGCCCTCTTCTTCATCGACGACTTTTTCCACATCCGCTGGGCAGAATGAAATCAGCCCCGGCCGCCCTTCCCGCGGGAAGGGCGGCCGAGCGCTCACACCCCTTCCAGCAAGGCGGCCACCGCCTCGCCGAAGCGCTTCGCCGCGGCCGGGCCGTTGGCCGTGACCAGCCGGCCGTCCACTTCCACATCCCGGCCGGTGCAGGTCGCGCCCATTTTTTGCAGCGTCGCTTCCTCGGAGGAAAAGCAGGTGGCCTTCCGGCCTTTCAGCAACCCGGCCCGGGCCAGGATCCCCGGGGCGATGCAGATGGCCCCCACCACCTTCCCGGCGGCGACTGCCTCCGCCGCCAACCGCAGGGCGAGCGGGTCCGTGAAGTAGTCCGCCGCGCCGGGCCCGCCCACGAAGAGGACGGCCTGGTAATCCTGCACGGCCAGTTCCGCCAGGGTCAGGTCGACCTTCGCCGTGGCGCCCAGCTTGCCCCTGGCCGTCCCGGCGGCGCTGGCCGCCGTGTGCACGACCGCCCCCGCCCTGGCCAGAACCTGCCGGGGTTCCAAATACTCCTCGTCCCGGAATCCCACCGGCGCCACCACCAACACCACTTTCCGTCCGGCGATGCTCATGCTGCCTCCTTTTCCGGGGAACGGGGCCACGCCCCGGTCATGCCCGGCGAGTCCGTCATTGGTTCGAATTTTACGGAATGATTCTATATTTTTTATGCAGGGCGGTCAATGAACGCGGCGGGGCAGGTGACGCGAAACCAGACTTTGCATGGCCCGCACTCCACTTCTCTCCACCTTGCCGTTTTTTCCGGGCCTCCCGTTCAGCAGGCTTTGCCGCCTTGCGGAGTCAGAGACGGAAGCGCTCGACGAACCACAGGTTGAGGACCCGGTCGTAGTACACGTCGAAACCCGCCGCCTCCAGCCCCTTCTCGGAGACGTAGTCCATGGGGAAGCCCTTCTCGGTGGTGCCGCGGTAGACCGTGTCTTCGGGGAAGACGACCTCGAGTTCCAGGTCGTCGTAGCTGAGCGTCCGCTTCTCCCGGTCCCACACCCCGTTCATGAAGGCGGCGATGGTCCGGATGTCGAAACACCATTCCCCGTTGGGGATCAGGTCCGGGACGCCCTGGCCGGCGTTGCCGTCGCGGAACGGCAGCCCCCCGTAGCCCGGTTGGTCGTCGGACAGGGGGGGGTACCAGACGGGCACCACGGTCCCGAAGAGGACCAGGTGCGTCTTGCCGTAGGGCACGGGCGGCGCGGTCAGGGTGCTGTCGGCGGGGTCGTCCCGGTCGATGCGGTACCGGTCGACCAGGGTGCCGTCGCTCAGGAAGTTCCGGATGGTCAAGGCGTTCTTCTTCACGTCGACGCGGAGGTAGTTGCTGCGGGTCTGGCCGTCGAAGGCGAAGGCGTGCCAGATTTTCCGAGAGACGTCTTTCTTGGGGTCGGGCTGCCCCAGGCCCACCGTGTAGTACACCGTCCCCTCCGCCGGGCACGGCTTGAGCGCGTTGTCCCGGATGGGGAAGGTCCGGGCGATGGTGTGGCAGTGGCCGTCGAAGACCACGTCCACGTGGTGGCGGTCCAGGATGGGCTGAAGGACCTTCCGCTGCCGCACGGTGCTCCGGTCCGCCATGGTCGGGTAGAAGTTGAGGTGCATCATGACGATCTTCCAGGGCTTCGTCGTCGCGGCGAGGTCCTGTTCGAGCCAGCGGGCGATTTCGTCCATCATGGCGTCCTGCGCCTTCTCGTCGCCGGGGTAATAGGCCACGAACTGGTTGGGAATGGAGACGATGTGCGCATGTCCGTAGTCGAAGGAATACGCCTGCCCCGCATAGCCGGCCGGCCCGTTCGGGGGGTAGTTCCACACTTTCTGGAACAGGCGCGGAGGGCCGGTCTCGTGGGCTTCTTCCCCCTGTCCGCCGACAGCGCCGAAATTGCACTCGTCCTTGGCCACGGTGAGCATGGCGGGAATCCGTGCGGGCACGCTCCCCGCCGCGGCCAGCCAGGCGGCCCAGTCGGCGTAGCGCTGCCCCCTGTCCACGGTGTCCCCGACGTTCATGAAGAAACGCGCGCCGGGCTGGGCCGAAAAGGCGGACTGGACGTTCTCCCCCCAGCCGCCGTAGTCGAGGTCCTCGTTGGCGGTGTCGCCGAAGACGAGGAAGTGAAAGCCCTCCGGGTTCCGGGGGGCGGTGCGGAAGGTGTGCGGCTGGCTCCAGCCGGCCTCGCCGCCCACCCGGTAGGTGTAGACCGTGTCGGGGGCCAGGCCGGTCAGCGTCACCGTCCACAGGGCCACCCCATCCTGGAGGACCGGCGGAGGGGCGCAGACCGTACGCGCCGGCTGCCCCTCGCCGGTGCGGAACTCGACGGCGCCCGCCGCGGTTTCGGGGCCGGTGGTCCAGGCGATGGTCTGGGTGGTGGAGGGGTCGCCCGTCCAGGTCAGCCGGACGCCGGACGGCGGAGCCGCCCAGGCCGCGGCCAGTGACGCCGCGAGCAGAGAGGCAAACAGGACGATGCGCTTGTTCAAGTCTGATCTCCTTGCCGGGATATGTGGCCGAGGAACAATGCGGGCCAGGTCCGCCGCCGCTGTCCCCCGTTTTGGATACGTACGGCGGGAAAAAGGTTCGACCGAAAGCCCCCGGACCGGGGCCGCCCGATGGGAATTCCGCCCGGCTCGCCCTTCCTTTCCGGCCTTGGCCGGGCCGGGCCTTTGTGGTAAGGTCGGGCCGCGCTTCTTCACCGCACCCTGCGGTCGGATGCACGTCCAAAGGAGGATGCCCATGCCTGTGAAAACTGTCGCCGCCGCCCTCGTCCTGACCCTGGGCGTTTTCGCCCTGGCCGCCGCCCCCCCGGCGAAGCAGTGCCCGGAGCCCGAGCTGAAGAAGTTCGAGGGGACCTGGGAGCTCGCCTCGGGGGAAAAGGACGGCGTGAAAATCGGTGCGGTCGACGCCGGGCGGAACCGCCTGACCTTCACGGGGAACAGGATGGAAGTGGTCACCCCGCACCAGGCCCGGGAGACGATCCTGGCCACCATCGTGAAGCTGGACACGGGCAAGGACCCTCGGGAAGTGCACTGGGTCCGCGACAACGGCCCGCAGGCGGGCGTCACCCTCAACGGCATCTACCGGTTCGCGGGCCCCGACACCCTCTGGATCTGCTTCGACCCCGCCGGGCGTGTGGCGCCCACGGAGTTCTCGGCGCCGGCCGGTTCCGGGCACATCCTGCACGTCTGGAAACGGGCCGGGAAGTGACACGTTCGGTATGGACAAGCGCGAACAACAGGTCCTGGAGGACGTTTTCGGTTTCCGGGGCTACCGGGCCCACCAGGACGAGGTGGTGCAGGCGCTCCGGGCGGGGCGCGACGCCCTGGTGGTCATGCCCACCGGAGGCGGGAAGTCCCTTTGCTACCAGGTGCCGGCCCTGCTGCGGGACGGGGTGGCCGTGGTGGTGTCGCCCCTGATCTCGCTGATGAAGGACCAGGTGGACGCGCTGACCGGCAACGGGGTCCGCGCCGCTTTCTACAACTCCTCGCTGGAGGGGCCCGAGGCGCGGTCCGTCCTGGCCCGGCTGCACCGCGGGGAGCTCGACCTGCTCTACATCGCGCCGGAACGGCTGCTGTCCGACGGGTTCCTGGAGCGGCTGGCCGGCCTGCCCGTGGCCCTCTTCGCCGTGGACGAGGCCCACTGCGTTTCCATGTGGGGTCACGATTTCCGCCCCGAGTACCGCCAGCTGGCCCAGCTGCGGGAGCGTTTCCCCGACGTGCCCATGGCGGCGCTCACCGCCACGGCCGACGCCCAGACCCGGGAGGACGTGGTGGTCCAGCTGGCGCTGCGCGACCCCCTGCGGGTGGTGGCCAGCTTCGACCGCCCCAACATCCGCTACCGCGTGGTGGAGAAGGCCGGGCCCTCCGCCCAGCTGGCGGAGTTCCTGCGGGAGCGGCGGGAGGAGGCCGGCATCGTCTACTGCCTGAGCCGCAAGCGGACCGAGGAGACCGCGGAGCGCCTGCGCGGGGCCGGCTTCTCCGCCGCCGCCTACCACGCCGGGCTCTCGGACCGGGAACGGCGGCGCGTCCAGGAGGATTTCCTGCGGGACGACCTCCGGGTGGTCTGCGCCACCGTGGCCTTCGGCATGGGCATCGACAAGCCCAACGTCCGCTTCGTGGTGCACTACGACATCCCCAAGAACATCGAGGGCTACTACCAGGAGACCGGGCGGGCCGGGCGGGACGGGCTGCCGGCCGAGGCCCTGCTGCTCTACGGCCCGGGCGACCTGGCCATCGTCCGCAGCCTGGTGGAGAAAGGGGAGGACGAGGAGCGCCGCCGCATCGAGATCCACAAGCTCGGCGCCATGGCCGCCTTCGCCGAGGCCCTCACCTGCCGGCGGCGCGCCCTGCTCGGCTACTTCGGCGAAAACAGGGAGACCGACTGCGGCAACTGCGACGTCTGCCTGCACCCGCCCGTGCGCTACGACGGCACCGAGGACGCCCGGAAAGCCCTCTCCGCCGTGTTCCGGGTGCAGGAGCGCTTCGGCCTGAACCACGTCGTCGAGGTGCTGCGGGGCAGCCGGAGCGAAAAGGTCCTCCGGTCGGGCCACGACCGTCTCTCGGTGTTTGGGGTGGGCCAGGACCGCGACGAGAACGCCTGGCGCAGCATTTTCCGGCAACTCGTCCACCTCGGCCTGCTGACGCAGGACCTGGCCCACTTCTCCGTCCTGCGGCTGACGGAGGCGTCGGGGGCGGTGCTGCGCGGGCAGCGGCGGCTGGAGCTCTCCCTCCCCCCCGCCGCCCCGGGGCGGGGCGGGAAGGGCCGGCGAAGGAAGGCCGAGCGGGGCGCCACGCTGGTCCTGGACCCGGACGAACACCTGTTCCAGGAACTGCGCCGCCTGCGCAAGCGGCTGGCCGACGAGGCGGGGATCCCGCCCTACCAGGTCTTCGGCGACGTGACGCTGCGCGAGATGGCCCGCTGCCGCCCGCAAAGCCGGGAGGAAATGCTGGGCATCACCGGCGTGGGCCAGACCAAGCTGCGCCGCTACGGCCGGGCCTTTCTGGAGGCGATCCGCCAGTCCCCGCCGCCGATCTGAGGGCGCCCCCAAATCCATCAATATCGCAAACTTGTAATCATACGGAACCCGACGATCCCCCCGATCCCACCGGCGCCGCCCATCCGTGAAAATTCCGGTCGGCCCGGCGGGTTTCGCTTTATCATGGAAGGAACCGTTTCCGAGGAGGAGCCATGAAGCGCATCGCAACATGCCTGGCGTGGGCCTGTCTCGTCCTGTCCGCCGGCCTGCCCGCGGAGGACGTGTTCCTCACCGTCCCGCTGCCGCAGGTGGCCTTCACCGGCCAGCCGCCCCAGACCGATTTCCCGGCCGGGAGCATGGGCGAAGCCTGGCGCCGGGCCCGCTGGGCGCACCCCCGCCTCGTGATGGACGGCGAGGCGGAAGGCTACCTCTCCTTCGGAAACGAGGACTACTCCTGGCACGAACCGCAGGCGGCCTTCACCAGGGGCACGCTGGCGGTCCGGGCCGCCCGGAAAGGGCCTGTCAGCGGGACGCTGTACTGGCCCCGTTTCCCGGAAGGCCGCCTCCAGGCCTGCCCCTTCACCCTCGCCGCGCCGGCGCCCTCCCCCGACGCGCGCCGGCACTTCTTCCTGGCCAAGAAAGCCTGGTACGGCGGACTGGGAGCCTCGCCCCTTCCCGGCGCGGCGTGGTTCCGCTACCAGGCCGCGGAGGCCGGCCGCGAGACCGGCCAGCCGGCCGACGGCGCCGCCGCGCCGCCCTGGCGGACCGCCGCCCGGACGGCGGAGCTCCAGGAGTCGTTCTCCCTCTTCACCGGCGGACGGGCCCTGGCCGAGAACCTGCAGCTCGACCGCTCCCTCCTCCTGCGCGGCGGCGCCGGGCAGGAGACGGTGAAGATCGCCGACATCGCCGGCATCACCGTCCGCGAGATGGACTGGTCCGCCCTCGTCGCCGGGCGCCAGCCCGAGCTCGACCCCCTGGCCCGGCTGGTCCCCGCCGACCAGCACGCCCTCTTCTTCCCCCGCTTCGACGCCCTGGCCTCGGTCATGGACGCCGCCGACCGGGGCGGCACCCCCGTGCTGGAACTGCTCGACGCCCGGTCCGAGGACTACGGCACCAAGGCCCGCTACCAGCGCATGCTCTGCCTGCCCCTCACCGAGCTGGGCCGGAAGGTCGGGCCAATGTTGATCCGGAGCGTGGCCGTGACGGGCTCCGACCCCTACCTGCGCCTGGGCTCGGACGTGGCCGTCCTGTTCGAGACCGACCAGCCCGAGCTGCTGAAAGCGCTCCTGCTGGCCCAGCGGACCCTCCTGACGGCCGGCCGCCCGGTGGCCGCCGACGACGGCAGCCTGGAAGGCGTCGTCTTCACCGGCGTCCGGACCCCCGACCGGGCCGTCTGCTCGTACCTGGCCGTCCTCGGCAACGCCGTGGCGGTCACCAACTCGCCCGCCCAGCTCCGCCGCCTGGTCGAGGTCCGCCAGGGCAAGTCACCCGCCCTGGCCGGGGCGCCCGAGTACGTGTTCTTCCGGGACCGCTACCCGCGGAGCGCCGCCGAGGAAGACGCCTTCCTCCTGCTCACCGACGCCGCCATCCGGCGGTGGTGCTCGCCCCGCTGCCGGATCGCCGACTCCCGCCGCATCCGGGCCGCGGCCCTGCTGGCGGACTTCCGGGCCGCGAACCTGGCCGCCCTCGCCGGGGGGAAAGCCGCGGACAAGGTGCTCCTCCCCGCCGGCCAGTCCGACTTCGGGGAGATCGCCCTCCGGCACGGGACCATCGTCTCCTCCGCCTACGGCACCCTGGAATTCCTCACCCCCGCCGCGGAACTGCCCCTGGAGACCGCCACCCGGGAGGAGGCAGACGCTTACGCCCGCTGGCGGGACACCTACCAGTCCTACTGGCGGACCTATTTCGACCCCATCGCCGTGCGCTTCACGGCCCGACCCGGGAAGCTGGGCCTGGACGCCACCGTCATGCCCCTCATCCTCGGCAGCGACTACGCTTCCTGGCTGCGCTTCGCCGACAAGGGCTGCCTGCCGCCCGACGGTGCCGGGCTGCACGACGCGCTCTTCCACCTGGCCGTGGGCATCGACCCCGCGTCGGAGCCGGTCCGCCGCGTCATGAACCTCTTCCGCGGCGCCACGGCCGGCAGCGTGCTGGCGGATTCCCTGAACTGGCTCGGGAACAACGTCTCGGTGTTCCTCGACGACGACCCCTTCTGGGGCGAACTCCAGGCGGCCCCCGACGCAAACCGGTTCCTCCGGGACAACTGGCGCCGTTTTCCGGCCGCCTTCCGGGCCGAGGTCGCCTCGCCCATGAAGCTGGCGATCTTCCTCACCGCCCTGCGGGCCTACGTCGACCAGACCGCCCCCGGCCTGACCGCCTGGGAAGCCCGGACCTATGCGGAAATTCCCTACGTCTGCGTCACCCTGTCGGAGCGAAGCAGGCAGGAAAGCAGGGAAGACCGGCCGGTGCAGGCGTTCTACCTGGCTTCCGGCGACACCTTCCTCGTGACCCTGAACGAAGCCCTCCTCCAGCGCTGCCTCGACCGTCGCGCGGCCGCCCAGGCGAACAAGGAGCGGGGGGAGGCGCCGGCGCCCCCCGCCCGGCCCTGGCTGGGGGAAAGCTACGGCCTCCAGGTCGACGCGCGGGCCGCGGACCTCATCGACGCCATTTTCGACGGAGAATACCGCACGGCCCTCCGGCGGGCCTCCTGGGCCAGCCTGCCCGTCCTGAACGAGTGGCGCCGGCTGTTCCCCGGGGAGGACCCCGTCCTCGTCCACGAGCGACTGTGGCACGTGAAGCTGGTCTGCCCCGGCGGCGGGCGGTACGTCTGGAACGAGGCCGACCGGACCATGGAGTCTTCCGCGTTCGGCCACCCGGGCGCCCCGAAGGACGGGCCGCCGCTGGAGACCCTGCTGCAGGGCGTCCGGTTCGGGAACTTCGGGCTGACCTTCGAGGAGAAGGGCCTGCGCGCCCGCGCCACGCTGGAGGAGTGACGCCGCGGCAAGACGATCCGACATGGATAGGCAGGATGGGCCGGATGAATCCGGATAATCAGGAGTGCGGCAGCGAGTCCGCGGGTTGCCGCTTTCCGCACTCACCCCCGGCGTCAAGCGGACAAATCGGCAAACGCCGCGTCTCCGCGGAGATGGTTTTACGGATTCTCTCACGGAGCCACGGGGACCACGGGGATTGAATTCAGGCGGTGTCAGGCACTTTTTCATTTTCCAGATACGAAACAGAAGACAAATAACCACTAATCTCTCTAAAAATGATTGATTAGTGTGATTAGTGGTCGTGTTTTCCGATCTCGAGCCCGCGCCGCCGGCGACTGGCCCGCAACCCGAAAGCATAGCGAAACCGCGGAGTTTCGCTGAGAGCCGCCGAGGAAACAACGAGTGTCAGGCACCGCCTAACCCAAACGCGGTTTCCTGGGGCCAGTTTTCCGGATTCTCTCACGGAGCCACGGGGGCCACGGGGATTGAATTCAGGCGGTGTCAGTGTCAGGCACTTTTTCATTTTCCAGATACGAAACAGAAGACAAATAACCACTAATCTCTCTAAAAATGATTGATTAGTGTGATTAGTGGTCGTGTTTTCCGATCTCGAGCCCGCGCCGCCGGCGCCGGGGGGATCGCCGCGATTTCGTTGCCCCGCCCGGCGGAACCGTGGTACAACAAACCGCACAACCAAAACATGCACGTGGGAGGTACCCGACATGGTCCATCGCGTCAAGGCATTTGCCTCCATCCCGGCCTGGGGGGCGGCCCTCCTGCTGGCCGCGTCCAGCCTTCTCGCCGCCGGCCCCGCCGCGCCGGCCGCCTATCCGCGGGCCCGCACCGTCGCCCGCACCGGAGTCTGGAAGGACATCAACGCCGGCAAGGCCGGCAGCGCCGCCGTGGCCATCCTGGAGAACGGAAAGGTGGTCTACTCCGAGGGCTTCGGCATGGCGGACCGGGAGCAGAGCGTCCCCGTCGACCGCCACACCCTGTTCAACAGCGGGTCCATCGGCAAGGTCTACGTGGCCACGGCCGTCATGCTGCTCGCCGACGACGGGAAGGTGAAGCTGGACGCCCCGGTCGTCCAGTACCTGCCGGAGTTCACCATGGCCGACGCGCGGTACAAGGACATCACCGTCCGCATGCTGCTCAACCACTCGTCGGGCCTCCCCGGCGGGACCTACAACAATTCGTTCGGCTCCGCGCGCAACGCCGACATCCTGGCCGACACCCTGGCCAACCTGGCGCGCTCCCACCTCAAGCACGCCCCCGGGGCCATGGCGCCGTACTGCAACGAGGGCTTCACCCTGGCCGAGATGGTTGTCGAGAAGGTGAGCGGGAAGAAGTACATCGACTTCCTCTCCGAGCGCCTCTTCCGGCCGCTGGGACTGGACCGGACCGGCCCGGCCGTGGGCGAACGCCCCGGCCAGCCGGCGGCGGCGTACTACCGGGTGCCCTCCGCCCTGCGCGAACCCCTGGAGGCGGTGAGCCTGCGCGGGGCGGGCGGCCTCTCCTCCACGGCCGAGGACCTCTGCCGCTTCATGGACTCCTTCTCGGGGCAGGGGAAGCAGATCCTTTCCCGTGCCTCTTTGGAGGAGATGAAAAAGCGGCAGCCCTGCCTCTTCGACGGGAAGCTCCGCCACGCCGACATGCCCTACGGCCTGGGGTGGGACATGACCGAGCTGCCCCGGCACCGGGCCAAGGGCCTGCAGGTGCTGGGGAAGAGCGGCGGCACGGGGAACTACACCTCCATGGTCTACACCGTGCCGGACCGGCGGATCACCGTGGCGGTTTTGGCCACCGGCCCCGGCAGCAGCGCCATGACCCTGGCCCTGCAAATCCTGGACGCGGTGCTCGCGGAAAAGGGCCTGCTGCCCGAGGAGAAGGAAGCGGTGGCCAAACCGCCCGAACCGCAGGACCTCCCGGCGGCAGACACCCGCTACGAAGGCTATTACAGCGGCGGGGACAACGTGGTGAAGATCTCCTTCGACGCCGCCAAGAAAACCGTGAACCTCTCCCAGTGGAAGAACGGCGAGGAGAAACCCGTGACCGCCCTCTCCTTCCACGACGGCGAATACTTCGACCCGTCGGGCGCCCGCTACTATTTCTTCACCTTCGACGGGAAAGACTACCTGGTCAACGAGCAGGCCGCCTTCCGGATGGACATGATCGCCATGCAGCGGCTGGAAAAGCCGGACAACCCGCAGCAGATGCGCATCGACCTGAACGGACGGCAGTGGCTGCGGCGGAACGTCAAGCCCTTCGAAGGAGCCATGTTCTGCGCCTCCCACTGCCTCACCTCGCGGACGCTGGAGGCCCTGCCCGGCTACGTCGACTTCTCCGGGCCGAAGCTCGTCCAGTCGCCCGACTTCGCCGGCATGCCGGTCTGCGCCATGCGGGACCTGACGGAGCTGTTCCTGTTCGACGAGGGGGGCCGCACCTGGGCGCGGCTGTCGGACTTCCTGTACAGCCCGGCGGAGGAGGCCGGGGCGCTCCAGGGCGGCGACAACCGGGTGACGATCGGGGAGCGGGGCCTCGCGGAGTGGCGGAAGGCCGGGGCCGACCTGGTCCTGCGCTTCGAGAAGCCGCTTTCGGGGCGAATCGTCGTCTTCGCCCCCGACGGGACGGCCACCTACGACAGCCTGGTGGAGCAGGGCGAGGTCTACGTCCCCCGGGGCGGTTTCGTCGAGCTGGCCGGCCGGCCGGGGGACGCCTTCCTGGTGGCGGGCCGGTCCTGCGCCGAGTAGCGAAGCAAACCCGGGTTCCGGGAACGGGACGGGCCGGCGGGAGCGATCCCGGCCGGCCCGGTGCTTTTTCCGCCCGCGGCGCTGCGGCTATTTCAGGAAGTGCTTCTTCAGGGCCGTTTTGAAGATGCCCTGGAAAGAGGTGAAGTTCCAGTACGCCTGGCCCTTGGTGGAATTCATGGTGTAGAGGAAAGCGTCCCGGAAGAGGGTGGACGCCTGGTTCTCGACGACGCCGATCCCCGACGGCACGAAAAAGCCCACCAGGCGGACCTTGTTCTTCTTGCAGTATTTCACGATTTCGGGAATGGTCGGGTAGCGGTCCGGCAGGAACGAGAAGCCCTCGTCCTCGTTGGAGCCGGCCACGGTGGTGTGCCGGCACGCCGTGGGGCGCGCCGCCTGCGGCGCCAGGTCGGACCCGGCGCAGAGCTGCAGGAGGTCCTGCGACACGCCGGTGCTGACCACGTAGACGGTGGTGTCGTGCACCGCTTTTTCCTGGAGGTACTTGTACAGGTTCTTGTAGGGGGTGGTGGCCGGGGAGACGGAGAGGAACTGGAACTCCTTCAGCGGCCAGGCGAAGCGGCCCGCCGGCCCCTCGTAATTTACTGTAATTGCATTGTTGTAGTTTGTAATGAAAACCAGCGGCTGTTCCGGGGGCAAGGCCTTGAGCAGGAAAACGAAGCCGTCCTCGAAGCCGAAGCCGTCCATGGCCGGCCGCATGTCCTGCTGGACGAAGAAAATGCAAGGCGGCTTCTCGGCCGGCGCCGCCGGCAGGGAGGCGCAGAGGAAAACGGTCAGGACGGCCAGGATACCGAAGTTGCGTTTCATGGTTCCACCTCTTGCGGATGTGTCGTTCCAGCGCCGGTGCGTCTGGAGAATCATTCGGCGCGTTTTACGCCGCGGCCCGGAAAAAGACTCACCCGGCCCCGGTCCGGCCTGACATTTGCCGGAAACCGGCATATTTCCCTCCCGGTCCGGTTTGCGTTTTTGACGGATCTCCATCGAAAAATACCCGGCCCGACCCGGATATTTTTTTGTTTCCAATCAACGCAAAACATGGTATTTGGATTGAAATGCCGATCATTAGGATGAGCCATGATGGAAACTAGCCACGTATCTCGATGCAAGCACGGGACGGCCGTGTTCCTCTTCCTGGCGGCAGGCGCCTTTTGCGCTTGCCAGCCGCCGGAAGCCTCCGACGAACCGCTCCTCCCCCTGCAGCAGGCCGTCACCCTGGCCACGCAGCAGAACCGGGAGATGCAGATCGCCTCGCTGAGCACTGACAAGGCGAAGGAGAAGACCCGGCAGGCGCGCACGCACTACTTCCCGACGCTCAACTTCAGCACGTACGTGTCCCAGCAGCTGTCGCCCATCGAGTTCCTTTTCGAGCAGGGCATCTTCGGCCAGATCAACGGGCAGGACGTGCCGGACCACGACGTGCGGATCTCCACGCCCATGGTGCCCACCGGGCTGGTGCAGGCCGAGATCGGCCAGCCGCTCTCCCAGCTGTACCGGATCAAGCTCTCGGTCAAGACGGCGAAAAAGGGCGAGGAGGTTTCGGCCCAGGATGCCCGCCTCACCCTGCAGAACCTGGTGCAGCAGGTCAAGCTGGCGTACTGGAACGTGGCCCTGGCCCAGAGCGGGATCCGCAGCCTGGAGGAAAACATCAAGCTCTACAAGGAAATGGACCGCCTCACCCAGGACTACCTGGCCCAGGAGACCGTCCTCAAGGCCGACGCCCTCCAGGTCAAGGCCCAGCTCGCCCAGACCGAGTACAACCTCCAGTGCCTGCGCGACACCATGCTCACGGCCAAGGAGTCGCTGAACCTCCTGCTGGGCCGGGACCCGCTGGAGCCCTTCTCCGTGGAGGAAACCCCGGCGCCCACCGCCTTCGAGACCGACCTGGAGGCCGCCCGCCGCCAGGCCCTGGTTCAGCGGGCCGAGCCAGCCAAGGCCAAGGCCCTCCTGGAACAGGCCGAACTGGACCGGCGGGCCAAGAAGGCGGAGTACATCCCCGACCTGGGCGTTTCCCTGCAGTACATGCGGCTCATCAACTTCAGCGAAATGCTGCCCAAACAGACCTGCGGCCTCGGCCTCCTCTTCAAGTGGGAGGTGTACGACTGGGGCCGGAAGAAGCACGAATTGCGGGAGAAGGACCAGACCATCTCCCAGGCCAAGCTGGGGTTGAAGGAGAGCACGGACGCCGTCGTCGTCGACGTGAACGACAAGTTCCGGAAGCTGCGGCAGAACCGGCTCCTCCTCGAGAGCGTCGGCCTGGCGAAGGACACGGCGGCCGAACGGCTGCGGGTGGCGTCCGACCGGTACAAGCAGGAGGCGGCCCTGGTGAAGGACGTCCTTCAGGCCCAGTCGGAACTGGAAGCGGCCAACTCCCAGTATCGGAATGCGGTCATCTCGTTCTGGACGGCCAGGGCGGAGTTCGAAAAAGCCATGGGTGAGGAAAAGTGATGAAAAAAGCCCTGATTTTCAGTATTGCCCTGATTTCCCTGCTGCTGTGGGGGTGCACGAAGGAGCAGCCGGTCGGCAAGCGCTCCGCCATCATGGTCTCGGTCCAGCCCGTGGGGGTCTTCACGCCGGAACCCATCGCCTCGCGGTATTCGGCCTCCATCGTGCCTGACAGCCAGGTCGCGGTGACCTTCAAGGTGAACGGGTACGTCGAGCAGATTTTGCGCATCGGCGGCCACTTCGCCCAGGAAGGGGACTACGCCGCCCGCGGGCAGGTGCTGGCCCGCGTCCGCCAGTCCGACTACGACGTCCGGGTCACCCAGGCCGTCGCCCAGCAGGCGGCCGCCGCGAAGACCGTCCAGACCGCCAAAGCCCAGTTGGCGCAGGCGGAGGCGGCCCGCACCAAGGCCGTGGCCGACTTCCGCCGGGCGGAGGCCCTGTACGCCAGCAAGAGCTTGACCCGGCCCGACTACGACGGCGCCCGGGCCCAGCTGGACGCCACGGAGGCCCAGGTGGCCGCCGCCCGCTCCCAGATCGAGACGGCCGAGGAGAACCAGCGCGCCGCCGACGCCATGGTGGCGGAAGCGAAGATCCCCCTGGGCGACACGCTGCTGGTGGCGCCCGTCAACGGCATCATCCTCAAGCGCGACATCGAGATCGGCACCCTCGCCTCCCCCAGCGCGCCCGCCTTCGAAATGGCCGAGATCGACATCGTGAAGGCCGTGTTCGGCATTCCGGACACCAGCCTGGCCGCCGTCAAGCTGGGGATGGAAATCCCCATCAAGCTGGAGGCCTTGCCCGCGGAGCAGGTTTCCGGCATCGTCACCGCCATTTCCCCGGCCACGGACCCGAAGACCCGTGTCTTCAGCGTGGAAGTTTCCATCAATAACCCGAAGCACCAGATCAAGCCGGGCATGATCGTGTCCGTCAACCTCTCCGGGGAGGCGGAAAAGCCCAGGGCCTTCACCGTCATCCCGCTCACGGCCGTCGTCCGCGCCAAGGACAACCCCAACCTGTACTCGGTGGCGGTGCTGGACGGCACCGGCGCCTCCGGCAAGGTGCACTTCCGGACCGTCAGCCTGGGCGACATCTTCGGCAACCAGGTGGCGGTGCTCGACGGGCTGAAGGAAGGGGAACGCGTCGTCGTTTCGGGCGCCCAGCAGATCCTGGACGGGGAAACGGTCCAGGTCATGCAGTGACCGCGACCGGGAGAACGGGGTAAAACAAATGTCGCACGCCAAAAATGATGCACAACATGTCGAGAGCACGCACAACACCGCCCGGTTTTTCGTGGAGAAGCGCCACGTCTCCTGGGTGCTCCTCCTCTTCGTCTTCGCGTGGGGCATCTTCGGCTACCTGCAGATGCCGGAACGGAAAGACCCCGTCATCCCCGTGCTCCAGGCCGTGGCGGTCACGCCCTGGCCCGGGGCCGACGCCGAGAAGGTGGAGCAGCTCGTCACCCGCAAGGTGGAAGAGCAGATGGCCCAGAACGCCAAGGTGAAGAAGATCGAGTCCATCTCCCGCACCAACCTGTCCATCGTCTACGTCACGCTGGAGGACTGGGTGAAGGACTCGGCCATGGAGTTCGACGACATCAAGCTCCGCCTGGACGGCGTCACCGACCTGCCGCAGGGGTGCCAGCCCATCAACTTCATCCGCGACTTCGGGGACACGGCCGCCCTCATGCTGACCATCGCCAGCCCCCAGGCCGACGACACCGAAATCTCCCTGCGGGCCAAGCAGGTCGAGGAGGCCCTGAACAAGTCTCGCTCCGGCCTGTCCGGCGAAGGCGGCGGGATGCCCATCGGCGTGATCTTCTGCTTCCCGGCCTCCCAGAACCCCCAGTTCGTCCGCCTGCACCTCGAGGACGCGGCCGCCTACCTCCACAGCCGGCCGGACATCCACGACATCCGCTTCATCCAGGGGAGGGGCTTCGCCGGCATCGACGTCGTGTCCACCCAGAGCGAGGCCACCATCAACGACGCCGTCTGGAAATTCCTGAACGAGCGGGTGAAGATGGAGGAGGCCCACCCCGACTGCTGGGCCCCCATCGTCGTGAAGAACCCCGCGGAGACGAAGGCCCTGCTCGCGAAAGTGGCGGGCGACAAGTACAGCTACCGGGAGATGGACGAATTCACCGACCTCGTGCAGAAGACGGTGAAGACCTCCACCACGGTGTCCAAGGTGGACCGGTCCGGCATTTTGGACGAGAAGATCTTCCTGACCTACTCGCAGGAGCGCCTGGCCTCCTACGGCCTGCAGGCCACCAAGCTGCGCGACGTGCTGGCGGCCCGCAACACCTTCGTGCCCGGCGGCGAGATCAACACCCACGACAAGGTGGTGGGCATCGTCCCCTCCGGCGAGTTCAAGAGCGAGAAGGAACTCAACGACGTGGTCATCGGCGTCGCCCCGGAAGGCGCCCCCGTCTACCTGCGCGACCTGGCCATGATCCGCCGCGGCTACGACGTCCCCGCCCGCTTCCTCAACTTCTACAACTACAAGGGAACGGACGGCCACTGGCGCAAGAATCGCGCCATCACCCTGTCCATCCAGATGAAGGAAGGGGAGAAGATCAGCGACTTCGCCGAGGAGGTGGACGGCAAGCTGGCCGAACTCCGCGGGCAACTGCCCCCCGACCTGACCATGGCGCGCACCTCCGACCAGCCCCGCCAGGTGGAGGAGAACGTCGAACTGTTCATGCGCAGCCTGTGGGAAGCCATCGCCCTGGTGGTGGTGGTGTCGCTCATCGGCTTCTGGGAGTGGCGCTCCGCCCTCCTCATGGCCATCGCCATCCCCATCACCCTGGCCATGACCTTCGGGATGATGTTCGTGCTGGGCATCGACATCCAGCAGGTCTCCATCGCCACCCTCATCATCGCCCTGGGGCTGCTGGTGGACGACCCGGTGGTGGCGGGGGACTCCATCAAACGAGACATGGCCATGGGCAACCCGCCCGTGGTGGCGGCGTGGCTGGGGCCCACGAAGCTGGCCACGGCCATCCTCTACGCCACCATCACCAACATCGTGGCCTACCTGCCCTTCCTCATGCTGCCGGGGTCTTCGGGCGAGTTCCTCTACTCCTTGCCCGTGGTCATGACCTGCGCCCTGCTGGCCTCGCGCGTGGCCTCCATGACCTTCATCCCCATGCTGGGCTACTACCTGCTCAAGCCCAAGGCGGAAAAGCCCATCGAGGAACGGCGGAAGAAAGGCTTCGCCGCCCTGTACTACAAGGTGGGCATGGGGGCCATCCGCCACCGCTGGCTGGCCCTGGCCGGCTCGTTCCTGTTCCTGGCGGCGGGGGTGTATTTCGCCTCCCAGCTGAAGACCATGTTCTTCCCCAAGGACGAGTCCTACCTCTCCTACGTGGACATCTGGCTCCCCGAGGACGCTTCCTTCGCCTCCACCTCCCGCAAGGCCGACGAAGTGGAGGGCGTGATCCGGGAGGTCGCCGCCCAGTACGGGAAAGACCACCCGGGCAAGGACGGCAAGCCGCGCGACGTGCTGGTTTCCCTGACCACCTTCCTGGGCGGGGGCGGGCCGCGGTTCTGGTACTCCGTCAGCCCGGAGATGCAGCAGCTCAACTACGCCCAGATCATCATCCAGGTGGGCGACAAGCACGACACCAACGAGCTGACAGGGCTCCTCCAGCAGGCCGTGTCGGCCCGCGTCTCCGGGGCGCAGGTGGACGTCCGCCAGCTCGAGACGGGCTCGGTGGTGGGCCTGCCCATCCAGATCCGCCTGTCCGGGTACGACATCAAGACGCTCAAGGGCCTGTCGCTCCAGCTTCAGAAGAAGTTCCGCGAAATCCCCCTGGTGGACCGCGTCCGCGACGACTGGGGCGCGGAGAGCTTCGCCCTGGACATCCGGACGGACGCGGACCGGGCCAACCTGGTGGGCATCACCAACGTGGACGTGGCCGAGGCCTCCGCCGCCGCCGTGAGCGGCGTGCCGGTGAGCACGCTGCGGGAAAACGACAAGCAGATCCCCATCGTCGCCCAACTGCGCGAGACGGAGCGGCTGACCATCGAGGACATGAAGAACCTCTACGTCTACTCCTCCGCCTCCACCACCCACGCGCCCCTGCGGCAGGTGGCCAGCATGGACTACAAGCTGCGCACCGAGAAGTTCCGCCGGCGTGACCAGTTCCGCACCGTCACCATCTTCTGCGCCCCTGTGCGCAACGTGCTCGCCTCCGAGGTCATGTCCGCCGCCCGGAGCATGCTGGACGATTTCTCGAAGAACCTCCCCCTCGGCTACAAGCTGGACATCGGGGGCGAGCAGGAATCGCAGGAGGAGGGCTTCGGCGACCTGGCCGTGGTGCTGGCCATCTCACTGGTGGCCATCTACCTGGCCCTGGTCTTCCAGTTCAAGGACGCCATCAAGCCCTTCATCGTGTACGCCGCCGTGCCCTACGGCATGGTGGGGGCCTTCGCCGCCCTCTACATCACGCACACGGCCTTCGGCTTCATGGCCTTCCTGGGCATCATCTCCCTCATCGGGGTCATCGTGAGCCACATCATCGTGCTCTTCGACTTCATCGAGGAGAAGCGCGCCGAGGGCGAGCCGCTCCAGGAGGCCCTCCTGGACGCCGGCATCATCCGGCTCCGACCGGTGCTCATCACCGTGGGCGCCACGGTCATCGCCCTCTTCCCCCTGGCCATGCACGGGGGACCGCTCTGGGAGCCCCTCTGCTACGCCCAGATCGGCGGGCTCACCCTGGCCACCTTCATCACCCTGGGCCTGGTGCCCATCCTCTACGCCATCGCCGTGATGGACCTGAAGGTCGTCAAGTGGGACGGCCCCATCGAGGCCGAGGCACACCACCACAAGCACGGCCAGGCGGAAGAAGCCACGTCGTAAACCGTTCCGTCTTAGGAAAGCCGGCAGGCCCCGCCCGCCGGCTTTTTTTATTTCCACCACCGGGCGGCGCCGGCCGGAGGCTGCGAGTGCCGCGGCCGGGGCGATCGCCCCGCAACACCAGCGCGCAAGACACCCATAGCCACAGATGGACAGGCTGAATCCGGAACATGGATGGACAGGATTGGGAGGATGGGAGAAGGAATTCCGCATCCTGCCCATCCAGTGCATCCATGTGAAATTGCCCGTAGGGCATTCATGTCCATAGCAATTGATTGTTTTTCCGCTGCGGCGGGCGTCGTGGGCGCCTTCCGCCGGAAGGACACCCGTATAGGGGTAGGAAGAGCCGATTGGTTTCGGCCCCCCCTCCCTCCGAACCGGACT
>CAYTBK010000009.1:0-60759 GCA_964436005.1 uncultured Acidobacteriota bacterium | reverse complement strand
CCGTTCCGCGCTGGGGCTTGGGCAGCGCATCCGCCCTTGGTTCTGCCTTCGGGTGCGCCTTCGGGCCGAAGGCGCCTCCGCGGTGAACAAGGTCCGGCCCTGTCATTCCTTGTTGCATCCGAACGGGAAAGCGACGTACGATCGGCTGGCCCCGGCGCAACTATTGGAAACCGATAATCGTATCCTGACGGGGTGGGCCCGCTGCGCATGCCGGGACCGCCCCACATTCCGACCGACAAGGAACTCACTTGAAAGTTCTACCCAGTCAAAAAGGTCTCCCGGCCACCATCGTGATCCTCGCCCTCTACCTCTCCTTCGCGCTCCTGATCCAGCTGGGGCAGGGCGGGTTCGCCAGCTGGCGGGACGGGCTGGTGGAGGGGGCCACCCTGGCCTACCTGGGCTTCCTGCTCTTCATGATGCTGCGCACCGGGCGGGTCGACCGCTGGCGGAAGATCTTCTTCACCAGCTACGCGGTGATGTTCGCCATCCAGTTCGTCTGGTGGACCATGGGCGACCGAGGGCACATGTGGCTGATGGACAAAGAGATACTCTCCGCCCAGGCGCCCATGTGCCACATGGTCGCCCCCATGCTGCTGCTGCCGCTCGTCTTCTTCCGGGAGGTGATCTTCCCCGTGCCGCTGCTGCAGGGGCTCTCCTTCCTGGTGATCGTGCTGGCGGTGGCCCTGTTCTACGGCCGGGCCTTCTGCTCGTGGGGCTGCTTCTTCGGCGGGCAGGACGAGCTCTTCTCCTCCCTGGCCCGGCGAAAGCGCTGGAACATCGGGCCGCTGCCCCCGGCCGTCCGGTACTTCTCCCTCGCCTTCCTCCTGGCCATCGTGCTCCACTCCTTCGCCACCATGTCGCCCACCTACTGCTGGTGGTTCTGCCCCTTCAAGGTGTCCAGCGAGTTCATCGAGGTCAACTCCTTCGTCCGGGTGCTGCAGACCTTCCTCTTCGTGGCCCTCTGGGTGCTGCTGGTGGTCCTGGTGCCCTTCCTGACCAAAAAGCGGTCCCAGTGCGGCCTCTTCTGCCCCATGGGGGCCTTCCTCAGCCTCACCAACAAGGTCAACCTCTTCGACGTGCGCATCGACCGGGAAAAGTGCACCGACTGCCAGAACTGCGTGAAGGCCTGCCCCGTTTTCGCCCTGACCCCGGAGACGGTGGCCCGGGGCCGGGCGCGCATCAGCTGCACCAAGTGCGGCGCCTGCTTCGAGGCCTGCCCCGCCGGGGCCATCGGCTTCAGCCTCAAGGGGGTGCCCTACACGGCGGTCAACCACCCGCTCCGGTCCGGGGGCGCCCGGCCGGGGTTCTGGCGGCGCCTGGCCCTGGACCTGCTGGAGCCCGGCTCCATCTTCCTCTTCGGTATCTTCATGGTGGGCACGGTCATCGCCTTTTCCTCGTTCACCGACGCCGTGCTCCGGTTGCTCGGCCATTTTCTGGGGGTGTGACCATGGCTTCCCCGAAATCCTCCTTCCTCCGCTCCCTGCCGTTCCTGACCGCGGCCTTCGTGGTGGTGGCCGTCTGCGTCCCCGTGGCCTTCATGTTTTCCGGCCGGCTGGCCCGGGAGATGCGGGCGGCGGGAACCCGCCTCACCCCCAACCTGGACGGCGGCGCCGTGCTGGCCGAGTTCGCCGACCCCGCCGGCGACCTGCTCCGCCCTGTCCCGACCGCCTACGCCGGCGCCGGCCTGGGCCGTGCCCTGGACCTGCGCTCGTTCGCCGTGAAGAGGGTCCGCTTCTCCCCCTGGGCCGGCATGGGGCTGGACCCGCGCCTGAACCTGGTCTTTACCTTCGACGGGCCGCTCCCCGCCGACGGGGCGCCGGACGGCGGGTTCAACCAGCCGGCGATCCACGTCTACCTTCGGGCGCCGGGCCGGGTCGCCTGGCCTTCGTTTTCCGACCGGGCCGTCCGGGCCGATTTCGCCGGCGGCTGCTGGAACTATCTGGTGATCGTGGACGGCGGCCACTCCCGGGCCCGTATCTACGACCAGCGGGGTCAACTGGTGGGCCGCGCCCTGGGCCAGTACCTGGAAAACGCCGAGGAAGAAAAACCGGGCTCCGGCGGGGGGAAAGAGGAGCCGTCGCCCACCACCCTCACCGTGGCCTTGCCCATGGATCTGGTGGGCGACCCGGCCGCGGGGGACTGGTCCTTCTGGGTGCTGACGGGGCTGGCCGACCCGCGCAGCCCCGCCATGCTCTACCCGCCGGCGGCGGAAGGGGGCCTGCAGGTGTTCGACACGCTGCGGCCGGACGGGGCGGGGGGGGCGCGGTGGAGTGCGCCCGGCCGCCCGTTGCTCCTTCCCCTGGCCTTGTCGGCCCGGCGGTAGGCGGAGCAAGCAAAGCTGGCGGACAGGAAGGGGCGCGTGCCGTGGTGGACCCGCTTGTTCCGGTTCCAGAGAGAAGACGAAAAATTCGGACCGGTTCCGATTCCAAACCATGTATGATGCCGGTTTCGAGAGGATAGTCTGCCGGAGGACCATGGAACCGGGGAAAGCGTTGCGCAAGAATCAGGAAACGGACTTCGTCGCGGCGGCCGACCGCTTGCTGCGAAGGGGGCGACCCCAGGAAGCGGTGGATCTCTGCCGGGAGGCAGTGCAGAAGGACGCCCAGAACGCCAGGGCCTGGCTGAAAATGGGAGATGCCATCCAGGCCCAAGGCAACCCCTCGCTGCTGACTGTCAGTCTGGCCTGCTTCCGGAAGGCGCTGGCGCTATGCCCGGAGGATGCGCACACCCTTCTTCGGCTGGGTAGAATTCTGCGCAGGCTTGGACAAATCAAGGAAGCGGAAACGGTTTGGCAGCAGGCCGCCCGGTTGAGCCCGGAGCGGGTGGACATCCGGTTTTCCCTGCTCAACGTCCAATGTCCCACCCTGTATCACAGCGAGGCCGAAATGGCCGCCCGCCGGGCGGCGTACGCCGCTCAGCTGGCGGCGCTGGCGGAAGCCGTCCGCCTGGACAGCCCTTCGGCCATCGCCCACGCCGCCAGGGCCGTGGGCATCTACCCCTTTTTCCTGGGCTACCAGGGGTGCAACGATGTCGATCTCCAGCGCCGGTACGGGGAGCTGGTCTGCCGCATTCAGGCGGCCCGCTACCCGCAATGGAGCCGGGCGGTCCCCCCGCCGCCGCGGGAACCGGGGGAACCGCTCCGCGTGGGCATCGTTTCCGGTTTCTTCCGCAGCCACGCCGTCTGGAAGTTCATCACCCGCGGCTGGCTGCAGGCCCTGGACCGGGAGCGGTTCGCCCTGTACGGCTATTCCACGGCCAGGAGGAAAGACGCTTGCACGGAAATGTCCCGGCAGGCCTGCACCCGCTTCGTGGAGGATGTCCGTTCCTTGCCCCGGCTTTGCCGACTCATCCAGGAGGACCGCCCGCACGTCCTGCTGTACCCCGAAATCGGCATGAATCGCCTGGCCATCCGGCTGGCCGCCCTGCGCCTGGCCCCGGTGCAGGGGGTTTCGTGGGGGCATTCCACCACCTCGGGGCTGCCCACCATGGATTACTACCTGAGCAGCGAACTGATGGAGCCCGAACGGGCGGAGGAGCACTACACGGAAAAGCTGGTCCCGCTGGCCCATATCGGAACGTGGTACCCGGCCCCCGCCATCGGCCCGGCCACGAGAACCCGATCCGACCTGGGGCTGCGGGAAGACGGCGTCCTCTACCTGTGCATCCAGTCACTCTTCAAATATTTGCCTTCCTACGACGAAGTGTTTCCCCAAATAGCCAAGGCAGTGAAAAATTGCCAGTTCGTTTTTCTGTCCGGGCCCAGGCTCGGCAAAGGGCTGGTGGACATGTTCCGGCGCCGCCTGGCGGGGGCGTTCGCCCGGCACGGCCTGGACAGCGAAGAGCATGTGGTGATCCTGCCTTTCCTGGACGATGAGTCCTATTTCAGTTTGCACCGCCTGGCGGACGTCTTCCTCGACAGCACCGGCTGGTCCGGCTGCAACACGACCATGGAAGCGCTCTCCTGCGACCTGCCGGTGGTGACGCAGCCGGGCGCGATGATGCGGGGGCGGCAGAGCCTGGGGCTGTTGCGCCGGATCGGGGTGACGGAAACCGTGGCCTCTTCCGTGGATGCGTACGTGCAAATCGCCACGCGCCTGGGCCGCGACCCCGGGTGGCGGCGGCAGGTCCGCCAGGCCATCGCGGACCGCAAGCACCTGCTGTACGAGGATGGCAGCGGCACCGACCAACTGGGATCCTTCCTGGAACAGGCCGTCCTCGAGGCCGAACGCCGATGGAATCAAGGAGTGTCATGAATCCTTTCGGGTTTTCCGTCCAATCTGCCATCCCTCTTCCCGGGTACACGGAGCCCAGTGGAACGCCGGATGTCCTCATCGACTTCGGGGCGGTGCCCACTGGCCTTCCCGACGCCGGCATGGTTCTGGCCTGCGCCCAGGCGAGGCCGGGACAGTTCCTGCTGGTCCTGGACGGCATCGCCCGCTACCTGGTGGAGGGGGGGAACCGGATCACGATCCAGCCGGCCACCGGTGTCGCGGAAGACGAGATCAGGCTCTTCCTGATGGGGTCGGTCTGGGGTGCTCTGCTGCTGCAACGGGGGCTGCTTCCGCTGCACGCCAGCGCGGTGCGGGTGGGCGAGCGGGCCGTGGCCATCGCCGGAATAACGGGAAACGGGAAATCCACGCTGGCCTTTGCCCTGATGGAGCGCGGATACGCCCTGGTGGCCGATGAACTGTGCGCCCTGACGGTGCGGGAGGGTCAGCCGCCCCTGCTGTGGCCGGGCTTTCCCCAGGTTCTGCTGTGGGAAGACGCCCTGCGGAAACTGGGGAAGGACAGCCGGTCGCTACGCCCGGCCCGGCCGGGGCTGGAAAAGTATGTTTTCCCTGTTCCCGCGTTGGACACGCCGGACCCCTTGCCTCTCGACCGCCTCTACGTGCAG
Source organism: uncultured Acidobacteriota bacterium (assembly GCA_964436005.1). Classification (GTDB taxonomy): domain Bacteria; phylum Acidobacteriota; class JAAYUB01; order JAAYUB01; family JAAYUB01; genus JAGNHB01. Next base: position 55,865 of record CAYTBK010000009.1, on the reverse strand, counting down.
GCCGCCGTCGAGGATCCGATTTCTCCGAGGATAGACGCCCTGCCGGGGATAAAAAAGATCCATGCCCTCCTCGACTGCACCTATCGGGTTCACTACGTGGCGGGGCTGGACCTCTCCCGGGATCATTTCCGCCAGTGCTCCCTCGCCGCCCGGTTTCTCCACATCGGCCGGCTGGAACGAACTCGCTCGCTGCCGAAACTGGAGAGCCTCGCCCGGGTTCTGGAGGAGGATTTCTCATGAAGGGGCCAGGCGACGGTTTCCTGTGGCTGGCTTCCTACCCCAAGTCCGGCAACACCTGGTTCCGTGTTTTCCACACCAACCTGGTGCGGGACGCCGACAAGCCGGCCGACATCAACGAGCTCCTCTGCCGCCAGATGGCCAGCAGCCGTGTCTGGTTCGACGATTATGCGGGGGTGGAATCGTCGGACCTGCTTCCGGAGGAGATCGAGCGCCTCCGCCCCCGGGTATACGAACTCGCGGCCGCGGAGGGAAGGGCCGACCTCGTGGTCAAGGTCCACGACGCGTTCACGCGGAACGGCCAAGGGGAGTGGCTGTTTCCTCCCGGTGCCACCCGGGCGGCCCTCTACATTCTCCGCAACCCCCTGGACGTGGCGGTTTCCTTCGCGCATCACCTGGGGTGCGGATTCGACAAGGTCATCGGGCAGATGGCCGACCCGTCCTATTGCTTGTGCCGGAAGCCGGCCCGGATCGTCACCCAGCTTCGCCAGCGGCTGCTGACCTGGAGCGACCACGTCACGAGCTGGGTGGACGGGCTGGGGGAGAAGCTCCACCTGCTGCGCTACGAGGACATGGTCCTCCGGCCGGTGGAAACGTTCCTGGCCGCCGCGCGCTTCGCCGGCTTGCCCGATGAACGGGCCCGGGTGGAAAAAGCCTTGCTTTTCAGCCAGATCGAAGAATTGCAGGCACAGGAGCGCCGCCACGGCTTCCGGGAGAAATGCGTGAAGGCGGAATCGTTTTTCCGCAAAGGGAAGATCGGCGCCTGGCGGGAATGTCTCAGCGGCGGCCAGGTGGAGCGGATCATCCGGGATCACCGGTCGGTGATGGAACGGTTCGGGTACTTGGACGACCGTGGCGAACCGGTGTTCTGATCCCGCCCCGCCAACCGTGAGCCAGTCGGACCGCCAGGCGGGTCCTGGCGGGTCGGCGGGACATTTGGCCACCCGAACCCGCTCCTGGCCGCAAAGCCAGCGGGAGCAGGAACGGGCCGGGCTGCCACCGGATACCTTTTCGAGGCGAACCATCATGGAGCCGAGTCACAACCGCATCGACATCAAGACGTCCCTGAAGATTTTCCGGGATCCCGGCCTGTCTTTCTCGGTGTCCAGCCGGATGATCACCCCGGGCGTGGATATCGTTGATTACCTGCGCGTGTATTTTGCGTACTGCGATACGGGCCGGATCGAAAGCGTTTTCGGCAGCACGACGGATTTTTCCCGTTTGTACGGGGGGCGGGTGCCCTGCTTCCACCATGACCTGACGGCGGACCACCTGGCCCGCCTTTCCGAAAAGGGGATCGGCCTGGCCCTCACCCTGACCAACCATTTTTTTAACGAGCAGGCTTACCGGGAAAGCTGGGGGTTGCTCGAAACCCATCACCGGCCCGGAAATTCCATCGTCTGTACCAACGACAGGCTGGCGCTGCGACTGAAGAAGGATTTCCCGTTGTACGAGGTCAAGGCCAGCATCATCAAGAACCTCAATACGCCGGACAAAGTCGGGCGCGCCCTGGACCTCTATCACGCGGTCACCCTGCCCATGGACAGGAACGACGACGACGAGTTCCTGGAAAGTCTGCCCGAGAAGCACCGCCTGCTGCTGTTCGGAAACGCCAACTGTGCCTACACGTGTCCGGCCAGGACCTGCTACCTGGGCTTTGCGCAGGAAATCTTCGGGAAACCCGTGACCTCCGCCTGTTCGCGGAGCGCCATTCCGCGGCTGGACCAGGGGAAGGTGTTCTTCGACGTCCGCAAGTTCGCCCGGATGGGTTTCTCCCGGTTCAAGCTGGTGCCCCTGGCCTTGCCCGGAGCGGCGGAGGCCGTCCGGAGCATCGGCCGGAACCGGGTTTCCGTCTCGCTTGGCGGGCCAGAACCGAAAGGCCGGGCCTATCTCTGTTCCTACCGGAAGAGCGGGCGCACCTGGCTGCGTTTTCTCCTGGCCCAGTACCTGAACCGCCGGTTCCGGCTGGGCCGGGAGATCGATCTGCACTCCTGCTTTTCCCTGGTGCCCAACGACGGGACGCATCCGCTGAAGGGGATCGGGGGGTACGGCTATTCCGGGGATGCGCGCTTTCCGTTGGTCCTGGCCAGCCATTCTTCCTATTCGCTGGCCAAATTCAGAGACATCTCCGAAGCGGCGATCCTCTTCCTGGTCCGTTCCGTCGCCGACACCCTGGTTTCGGACTACTTCCAGGCTTCGCGGGCGCTGGGCGAGTGTACGTCCGGGCTGCCGGATTTCCTGCGCGACCCTCGCTGGGGGGTGGCCGGCTACTGTCGCTACCTGAATTCCTGGGCGCCCGCACTGCAGCGGAAACAGGTCCGGGCCCTGGTCTTGAGCTACGAGGAACTGCACCGGGACGCCGGAGATGTTCTGGTGCGGACGCTGGACTTCCTGGGGATTCCCCTGGACGAGGGCCTGGTGCGGGAGGCCGTGGAGGCTTCCTCGTTTTCCGCCATGCGGAACATGGAGGAGCGCACGGGCCTGCCGGGCTCCGGCGGGCTCAGCGAGGATCCGGAAGCCCGCCGGATGCGGCGGGGAACCGTCGGAAGCAGCGGTGAATACCTGGACAGGGAAGATATGGCGTATATCATGGAAGCGGCAGGGAAACTGCTGAGCACCGCTTCCCGGAACCTGTTGCAGGGCCGTGGATTGTGGCCGGTGCCGGGGTTGGTTCTCGCCGGGGGAGCGCCGTTGCCGGCGACGGCCGAAGGCGTAGAGGAAGACGGATGAGCGCCATCTGCGGGATTTTCCACCGTGACGGTCGGCCCGTGCCGCCGGAATCCATCGGGGCGATGACAGCGGCCCTGGACCACTGGCAGAGCGACGAGACCGGAACCTGGCGAAACCCGTCGGGGTGTCTGGCGTTGGGGCACGTCAAGCTGGCCAACACGCCGGAATCGCTGGCCGAGAGACAGCCCTTCCTCCGAACCGCAGCCGGGTTGACCATCACGGCGGATGCCCGGCTCGACAACCGGGAGGACCTGTTCCGAGAACTGGGGATTCCGTTGCCGGACCGTGCCGGTCTGCCGGACAGCCAGCTGATTCTGCTTTCCTATGAAAAATGGGGCCGGGGCTGTGCCGCGCACCTGCTGGGGGATTTCGCCTTCGCCATCTGGGACGAGCGGGAGCGGCGGCTGTTCTGCGCCCGGGACCACCTGGGTTGCAAGCCCTTTTTCTATTTCCTTTCCCCCGATGCTTTCGTGTTCGCCACCGAGATGAAAGGGATATTCCGGGCGGTGGACCTTCCCCGGACGCTCAGCGAGTTCTGGATCGCCGACAGCCTGGCCGTCCACGTGGCAGACAAGGAATACACCCCTTATCCCGATCTTCGGCGCCTGCCGCCTGCCCACTGGTTTTCTGTTGCGGACGACGGCCTGCAGCGGGAGATCTACTGGCGTCCGGACCCGGAAAAGGAAATCCGCCTCTCGTCGGAAGCCGAGTACGTGCAGGCTTTCCGGGAAAAGCTGGCGGAAGCGGTGCGATGCCGGACCCGAAGCCTGTTTCCCCTGGGCGCCGAACTGAGCGGCGGGCTCGACTCTTCAACCGTTTCGGCGCTGGCCGTCCGGGAGGCGGAGGCCCGGAGCCTCGATTTTTTCACCTTCTCGAACGTGCTCGACGAAGAGAGTTCCCGTGTGGCCGGCTTGGACAAGGACGAGCAGGAATACCAGGAGCAGCTCCGTCGGCATGCCCGCATCGGCCAGTGGCGCTCCCTGACCCCGGCCGGAAGCGGGATACTCGCCTCTTTGCGGAACACCCTGCAGGAACAGGACGGGCCCACCCACCGGGCGTATGGCGTCGATACCGAAGTCTTGCGTCGCCTGGCAACCGAGACCGGTGTCCGGACCATGCTGTCCGGTTTCGGCGGCGACGAGGTGGTCTCCCACCCGGCGGGGGAGTATTTCCAGGAGCTGGTGCGGGGCCGGGAGTGGGGGAAACTCTGGCGGGAATTCCGTCATCCCCGGGCAGCCGGGCAGCGGAGAACGGTTCTCCACCTGCTGGCCCACGCGGCCGGCGAGTACCTGCCCTGGGTGAAACGGTGCCTGCCGGGCAATGGCCGCAATAGCCGGGGCTGTACCGATGACCGTTGGCTGACTCTCTTCCCCCTGGCGCCGGAATTTTTTCTAAAGCCCGGGATTCGCCAACGACTGCTCTCCATCAACCGGTTGCCCAGCGGAATCAGTGTACGGGAATCCCAGGGCCGCCGCCTCCTGCACACCCACTTGCCGGTCCGGCTGGAAGGCTGTTCCGTCCAGGCCGCGGCCTGCCGGATGGAGTACCGCTATCCGCTGCTGGATGTCCGCCTGCTGGAATTCCACCTGGCCGTGCCCTCCTTTCTGAAAAGGAAGAACGGGTATGGGCGCTGGCTGTTCCGGCGGGCCCTGGATGGCGTCGTCCCGCCGACGATCCAGTGGCGGAACGACAAGACCGGGGCGGCGGTCCCCGGTGTCCGCCAGGGGATCGTCCGGGATGCCGCGGCCATCGAGCGTTTGATCCGGCGGGCCCGGAACGGGCCGGGGGGCGACTACGTGAATCTGGAGCAGCTCCTGACCCGGCTGCGGCAAGCCGTTCCAGCGGAGAACGGTCGGGGCCCTCTCCGGCAAGGCGTGTTCCTCGCGGCACTGAAGGTGCTCCTGTGGTTCGATGCCGAAGGCTGTGACTAGAAGGTCTCGGTTTCCGGTGTATTCTGTCTTGACTTGCCCGCCTGGCTAACGCATATTGGGATTTCATGCTGGTCTAGAAGATAATTTCTGGGTGCCGTGGTGATACCGCGGCGAAAGAGGAAGACATGAAGGAAGAAAAGGAAACGAACCGGGAAGCGGGGAGTGACCGGCAGGACGGCCAGCCGTGGGTCGCGCCGGACCTGACGGTACTGAGTGCCGGCGCCACGGCCGGCGGCCCCAACATCAACTCGGAAGCTTTTTCCTATCACCCCTCCTGACCTTTCGGCCGGCGGGGCGTTTGCTCGGCCGGAAGGAAGGCGCTCCGCCCCGAAACCGCGGCGAGAAGGGGCCTGCCGGGATCTTGCCGCGGAAAGCTTGCCTCCGGCATCCCGGAACAGGCCCGGTTCCCCGCCGCTCGGCATCAGCGAGCATTTCGCAGATGAATCTTCCGCTCTGGACCAGCCTCGAGATCGACATTCACTCCGCCTGCAACCGGGATTGCGCGTTCTGCCCCCGTCACCTCGATCGCTCGGGTGTGCGGAAGGACGCCGAGGGGCATCCTGTGCACCGGCAGATGCCCACGGAGCAGGTGTATCGTTTGCTCGACCAGGCCCGGGCCCTGGGCTACCGGGGCAAGGTGAAGCTGCACCGGCTCTCGGAGGGGTTGCTCGACCCCCGCTATCTGGAATTGGCCCATTCCGTAAAAGACAAGGGGATGCGGCTCCAGGACGACACCAATGGCGATGTCCTGCGCCGCGACAAGGAACTCTGCGCCCGCCTGGACGGCGTGGTGGACCAGTTTACCATCGGGCTGTACGACTATCGCACGGATCAAGAGAAGCTGCGGGAGATGGCGTTCTGGCGGAACCGGTTCCGGAAGACGGTCGTGGCCTTCAGCCTGCCGCGGGAAAGGTACATCCTGCGCCAGGGGAGCGCCTTCTACGAAACCCTGCCCAAGAAGGCGCGCACACTGGAATTGCCCTGCACGCAGCCGCTACACTTTTTTCACATCCGGTACGATGGCCAAGTGTCTCTCTGCTGTGAGGACGACGGGTGCCGGTTCGGCCTCGGCGACGCCTTCACGGAGGATCTGGAGGCCATCTGGTGGTCTTCCCGGCACGTCCGGATCGCCCGCATCCTGGAAAAACCGGGGGGACGCCGGCGATTTCCCCGGTGCCGCCGCTGCTTCTTCGCCCAGAAGAGGTTCGACCTGCTTGGCCTTTCGGCGGAACGATCGTTCGACGGGAAAACGGTTAGCCCTCCACCAGCCGGATGATTCCCTTGTCCAGCATCTTGTTCAGAAACTTCATGATATCCGCCGTTCCCTGTTCCTTGTCCACCTGGTAGTCGGGCAGCACGGCTTCGCACAGGGCCGAGACGGCCTGCGGCGTCTCCAGCAAGCCCCAGATTCGGGTGCCCACGGGGTTGACGCCGTAGTATTCCCCGCGCTCGATACTCATGATGACGATCTCCCCGTCCATTTCGGTGAAGATGGCCTCGTTGTCCCTGACGATGCGGGAATCCGGAGTGATGACATTGGCAGTGTTCATGTCGATTTTCCTCGAAAAAGAATTCTTCCGGAAGGCGGCGGCCCGAACCGGGCGCCTGGTGAAAACCCCGGCCCGACCTGTAATGTAAAGGATAGCTTTCCCGGAAGCAAATGAAAAGGAACCCATTGCCGCAGGGGGCCGGCGGCGGTTTGCGGATTGGCCGTCTCCTTCCCCGACCGTTGGCGGAGGGGATCGGCAACCCTGAGCCTCTGATGCGCCTACGGCCGGGAAAGGGTTGGCCGGGCAGACTTCGATTTCTTTCGGCCGGGTCGACGGTGGGCATTGGCAGAGTTGGCGCCGTGTTGTAAAATGGCTGTTCTCACGATGGAGGACGAGGTGGCCATTCCGCTGGACCGGTCGGTGACAACCATGAGCGCCTTCGGGGAAGCCTTCCGGTTCATGCGGCCAAGGCTCTTCTCCCCGTTCAATCTTTCCATGTGGCTGATGCTCGGCTTCCTGGCCTTCCTCGGGGGCACGCTGGAGATCGGGGTGTTCACCTACAACTTCCAGGGCCTGGAAAAGGAGCAGCCGGAACTGGCCGCCCGCGGCCAGGACCTCCAGCCGTACACCGAGTTCTTCTTCCGTTACTTCTGGTTCATCGTCACCGCCATCCTGCTGGTCTTCCTGGGGTTGCTGGTCCTGCGCATCGTCTGGATCTACGTCGCCTGCCGGGGGCGCTTCCTGTTCCTGGAGGCACTGCTGTTCCGCGATTTCCGGATGAAGGAGTCCTGGGCCCGCAACGACCGCCAGGCGGGTTCCCTGTTCTGGTGGAAGTTGTGCACGGGAACCATCGGGTTCCTGTTCTTCCTGGCGGTGGCCGTCTCGATGGCGTTTTTCCTGTTCAACCGGGGCGCCCTGAGCCGGATGACCGGGAGCCTGGTGGTTCTGGCGGCCGGGTTGTTCACCATCGGCCTGTGCGCGACGGCGCTGTCCATCCTTCTCGAGGACTTCGTCGTGCCGCTCATGTGGTCCCGCCGGATCGGCGTTCTGCGGGCCTGGGGCGCTCTGTTCGGCCTGGTTTCCGGGCGCCCGGGGCTGTTCGCCCTGTACGTGCCCCTGCGCGTCCTGTTCTCCATCGCGGCGTATGCCCTCACGGCGACGGCCCTGTGCCTGACTTGCTGCCTGGCGGCGCTGCCCGTGATCGGCCAGACCTTCCTGCTGCCGCTCTACGCGCTGGCCCGGCTCTGGCCCGTGATGATCCTGGCCGGGCTGGACCCCGCCACGGCCGAGCGGGTCCGCCCGCTGCTCCCGCCGCCGCCGGCCCGGGTGCCCTGGCCCCCGCCGGCCCCGGCCGTGCCGTTTGTGCCGGCCGTTCCGCCGGAAGAAACGGGGCAAACGCCGGCGGTCCCGCCGGTGGCGGAAGAATCACCCGACCCCGCCGGGACGGCGCCGGCAACGCCGCCCGCCGGCGGCGGCCAGGAGGAATCATGGCGTTGATCTACGGCATTCATCCGGTTCGGGAAGCCCTGCGGGCGGGTTCGGTGGAGCGTCTGCTGATTCGCCGGGACGGCGAGAACCGCCGGCTGGGCGAGTTGGTGGGCATGGCCCGCTCCCTGGGCGTCGACGTGCGCTTCGAACCCGGCCGCAACCTCGACGCGCTCAGCGAAGGATGCCTGAACCAGGGAGTCGTGGCCTACGTCACACCGGCTCCCCTGCTCGAGGCGGAGGCCCTGATGGACCGGGGCGGGGACAACGCCCTGCACGTATTGCTGGACGGAATCGAGGATCCCCACAACCTGGGCGCCATCCTCCGCAGCGCCGACGGGGCGGGGGTGACGGGCGTCTTCCTGCCGAAGCGGCGGAGCGCCCCGCTTTCCGACACGGTCTGGAAGACGTCCGCCGGCGCGGTGCAGAACGTGCCCATCGCCCGGACGCCCAATATCGTGAACATCATGGAAAAGCTGAAGGACCGCGGCTTCTGGGTCACGGGCACCGACGGGAGCGCCACCAAGTTGTGGCACGAGGTGGACTACACCGGGCCGACCGCCCTGGTTTTCGGGCGGGAAGGGGAAGGGCTGCACCGGCTGGTCAGGGAGCACTGCGACCACCTGGTCAAGCTTCCCATGCTGGGCTCCGTCTCCTCCCTCAACGTGTCCGCCTGCGCGGCCATTCTGCTGTACGAAGTGGTGCGGCAGCGCAAGTTGCGGGAAAGTACCAATTCATTTATTGATTACGGGGAGAAAACAAGATGAACGCACCTGCTGATGAGACCCTCCTTCTCCTCCAGGAGATGTCCACCGGGTACCAGAAATCGAAGATCGTCCTCAGTTCGGCGGCCCTGGGCATCTTCGAGACGCTGGCCAAGGGCGCCCTGACGGCCGAAGCCATCGGGTTGCGCACCGGCACGAACCCCCGCGCCCTGCGGGTGGTGCTCGACGCGCTGGCTGGCCTGGGACTGCTGGAGAAGACGGGCCCGGCCTACTCCCTCGCGGAAGCGGCGGCGGACTACCTGCTGCCGGGCCGCCCTTTCTACATGGGCGACATCCTGCGGCACCACGAGAACGTTTCCTACGCCTGGAACACCCTCACCACGGTGATGAAGTACGGGGCCCGCGTGCCCCGCGAGCAGGTCCAGCGGCCTTACTCGCCGGGGGAGCAGCTTCGCTTCTTCATCCAGGGCATGAAGAACCTGGAGACCCAGCTGGCCCCGTACCTCCTGGAAAAGCTGGACCTGACCGGCCGCCAGCGCATGCTGGACCTGGGGGGCGGCCCCGGCTGGCACAGCGTCACCCTCGGCCGGCGGTACGGGAATCTGTCCATCGTTGTCTACGACCTGCCGGAAGCCGTGCACATCGGCATGGAGAACGTCCAGGCGGAAGGGATGGACATGCAGATCCGCTTCCAGGCGGGCGACTTCCTGGCCAACGACATCGGGCAGGGGTTCGACGTCGTACTGCTGGCCAACATCATGCACATCTTCCCGGAAGGCGAAAACCGGGCCCTCCTGGCCAAGTGTGCCAGGGCGCTGCAGCCGGGCGGACTGCTGGCGGCGGTGGACTTCTTCGTGGACGAGAAGAGGACGGGGCCCCTGCACAACCTGCTGTTCGCCGTGCACATGCTGGTCAACTCGGATGGCGGCGACGTCTACACGCCGGCCGCGGTCAAGGGCTGGATGAAGGACGCCGGTCTGGTTCCGGCCGACGCACCGATCCCCCTGGACGGGAAATCGTCCCTCCTGATCGCGCACAAACCGGAGTGATGAAGATCCCCTCCCTTCTGCGAGAGACCGGCCGTGTCCTCCGAACGGAAGGATACGCCTTTCTCGTCGTGGGAGAGTCCGCGCTGAAACTGTACGAAAGCAGGGACCAGGCCGATTTCCTGGTCTGGACCAACGCCGATCCGCTGCACCTGGCCCGGGTTTGCGGTTTCCAGTTCGCTGCCGAGCCCGAGGCGGGCGCCTCCGAAGGGGACGCCGCCGCCTGGCCGGGCGGGGCGGGCGAAGGCGGGGCCCCGCTCCTCTGCCGCCGGGAGGGGGTGACCCTGATCGCCGAAAGCGACCCGCTCCGCCACCTCAGCCCGGAACACCTCACCCTGGCCCGCCTTCGTCCCCTGGCGGCGAGTCGTTTCTTCTCGGTCGACGCCCTCGTCTGCGACCCGCTCGGCGAAAAGTTCTACGACCCCCTGGGCTGTCGGACCGACATCAAGGAGAGGCGGGTCCGGGTTCTGGAAGCGCCGGCGACGGCTAGCGTTCGCCACATCCCCTCCCTGTTCCGGGCCGTCCGGATGGAGGCGGAAGAGTCGTTCGTTTTCGATCCCTCCCTGGACCTGGTTCTGAAAAACGCCTGCCCGCCGCCGGCGGACCGGGCCGCGGTGCGGGCATACCGGCGGGGCCTGTCGGGCGCCCTCTGCGGGGCCGCCCCCGGCGATTCCCTGAAGTGCCTGGACCGGCTCGGCGTCCTGGAGTTGCTGATCCCGGAGATCCGCGACCTGAAGGGGTGCCCCCAGGACAAGGATTTCCACCCCGAGGGCGACGTGTTCACCCACACCCTGGAGTGTTTCCGGCAGGTGCGCCGGGCCCCCCTGACCCTGGCCCTGTCCATCCTCCTGCACGACATCGCCAAGCCGGTCACCCTGTCCATCGACAAGCGCGCCCTGAACTTTCCCGGCCATTCCAGCTGCGGGGCGCGCATGGCCGGCGGGATCCTCGCCCGCCTGGGATTTCCCCGGGAAGTGACCGAAGAAGTCAAATTCGCCATACGCCACCACTTGCTGCCGGTGGTGCTCCGACGCCTCCCGCCGGAGGATGCGGAGGCGCTCGTGCGCAATCCCTGGTTCCCCACGGTGCTGCGGCTCTACAAGGAAGACGTGCGGGGCAGCGGGGGAGACCTGGTTTCCTACCGGAGCCTGGTCAAGAGCATTTCGCCCTGGTTGCCGGACAGAATCGTCGCGTCGAAGGAGGACGCATGAACGCTATTTTCGAAACGGCCTTGAGCCGTGTTTTCGGTACGGGGGACCCCGGTTACGATCGCGCGTTCGGCTGGGCGGAAAAGAGGCTGCTCCGCCTGGCCAAGGTGTCGGATCCACTCCGCCTGGCCTACTACCGGAGCGTGGCCTTCGGCCTGCGGGAGTTCGCCCGCCTGCTCTTCCTCTACCCGAGTTCGCCTTTCCACGCCGCCCTGCCCAGGCTCAAGCGGGAGACGGCCGGGGCCCTGGCTTCGTCCTGGGCGGCCCTCATTTTCGCCGCCCTCTCCGTGGACCCGGCCCACACGCCTCCGCCGGAAGCCGCCCCGCAAGAGTTGCGGAGGATGCTGGAGAAGGCTTTCCGGGTTCCCGTCGGGCCCCTGGGGGAGAAGATCGCCGACCAGGCGGCCCGGTTGGGCGACAAAGCCCTGTACGAGGAGTTGCTGGAAGCCCTCTGCGCCGGGACCTGGACGCCGGTCGACCTCGAGCTTTCCATCACGTTCGGCTTGCTCCTGGCCCGTGCCCTCGATTCCGCCGGCACCCGCTTCGGCCGCCTCCAACCGGTGAAAAAAGCGGCCAGGCCTTGAGCGGCCCGGGAATGCCAAACCGGGTGTGACGACGCATATGTTCTTGACCGGAAAGCGGAAAACTTTACAATAGGATAAAAATCCGCATTCTCTGCCGATTCGCCCGGTGCGGAACACAAAGACCACGGAAAAGGAATTCTCATGTACCCCAAGGAAAAAAAAGCGGTTCTGGAGCTGGTCAAGACGGTCGCCAAGGGAGTCGACAGCTGCCGGAAAGCGCATCAGTACGATGCCAGGACAGTCTTCACCAACTGTGCCGAAGCGCTCCAGATGATCACTTCCCTGCTGACGGACGCCAACCCGGAGGAAAGGAGCCTGAAAGGCCTGGTGGACGAGACGTTGAAAAACATGGCCTCCGCGGGCGCGGTGAACAATGCGGTGATCACGTCCCTGGTGAATGCGCTGACCGGCATCAAACAGCGCCTGTCGTCCCTGAAATGCCGGGTGAAGGTCGCTTTCCTGCCGTACAAGGCCGCCATGTGGACTTCGCTGGAGAGCGTCTGGCAGGCCGCCTGCGCCGATCCTTACTGCGATGCGCATGTGGTTCCCATCCCCTATTATGAGAAGGATCGCCAGGGGAACCTGATCAAGCTGAGCTACGAGGGCAAAGATTTCCCTCCCCACGTGCCGGTCGTGCACTACAGCGACTACAACATCGCCCAGACCCACACCGACATCGCGTTCATCCACAACCCGTTCGACTACCGCAATACGGTCATCCAGGTGGACGCCCTCTATTTCAGCACGACGCTCCGCGACTTCGGCATTTCGGTCGCCTACATCCCGTACTACCTGACCTATGCCGAGTACGACGAGTTTTCCATGTACCGACTGCCCGGCCACGTGAACACCTGGAAAGTCTTCGCGCAGTCGGAACAGGTCCGGCAGCGTTTTCTCGAAATCGGCCACCCGTCGCGCCGGGTCGCCGCGCTGGGTTCCCCCAAACTGGACCGGATCGTCCGCCTGAACCGGGAAAAGGTGGAGATGCCGGCGGGGTGGGGCGAGGTCGTGAAAGGCCGCAAAGTGTTTCTGTGGAACACGCACCTGATCAACATCCCGCAGAACACCGACACGTGGCTGGGCTACTTCCGCTATTACTTTTCCTTCTTCCAGAACAGGAACGACGTCGCTCTTCTCTGGCGCCCGCACCCGTTGACGGAGGCCGCCATCAACACCTACTGCCCCGGCCTGATGCCGACCTATCAGGATTTCATTCGGGAGTTCAAGTCTCACCCGAATACCATCCTGGACACGGGCAGCGACTACATGCCCGCCTTCTGCCACTCGGACGCCTATTTCGGGGACTGCAGCTCCCTGATCATCGAATACTTGCTGACCGGCAAGCCGATTCTCACGAACGACCTGTCCGGCCGCCAGCTCAAGCACACCTTCTTCGACCCGAGCCACCTGTATTATTACGAAAATATTCCTGTTCCGCAGTTTATCGACATGGTCCTCCAGGGGGAAGATCCGCGGAAAGAACAGCGGATGGCCGCTTTCCACAAGGCTTTCGGCGCAGCGGACGGCGAAGCGGGGAAGAGAATCTGGGCCCACACCCGGGACGCCTACCTGGCCGAAGTCGATGCGTCCTCTTCCTCTGGCCAGGTGCGCTGAAGGGGTCTTCCTGTGCGTTGACCGCCGGGTTTCCCAAACGATCGGAGACCGTCTGAAGCCTGATGGCCGGAGTTGGTCAGGGCGGGAAGGGCGGGTCTCCGCCCTGTTTCGTGTATTCCTCGTAGCTCAGGTTGTCCCGGATCTGGGTGCTGGAGATTTCCGGCGTTTTGGGCAGGTACACGACTTCGCACTGGGATTTCAGAAAATCGAATTTCCCGGTCCAGTCGTCGCCCATGACGAATATGTCCACGTTGTACAGTTTCACATCTTCTGTTTTCTGCTCCCAGCATGTTTCCGGGATGATCAGGTCGACGTAGCGGATGGCCTCCAGGATCAGTTTTCGCTTGGAGTAGTCGAAATAGCACTTCTTGTGCTTCTGCTTTTCCGTGAACTCATCGGTGGAGAGGGCCACGATCAGGTAGTCGCCGAGCTGCTTCGCCCGGCGGAGCAGGTTGATGTGCCCGTAGTGCAGCAAATCGTACGTGCCGTAGGTGATCACCCTTCTCATGCCCCCCCCTTGTCCGCCATGGCTTGAAATAAACGGATGCAGTCCTGGTAGATCGGTCGCGTCTCCTCGCCGCCCAGGTGCCTTTTGCAGAAAGCGACGGTCTGAACGACGGCGTCGTCGATGGTCAGGACCTGCCGCCACCGCAGTTTCGTCCTCGCCTGGGTGGGGTCCAGGTTCAGCCAGGCGGTTTCAACGGTGCTGCGCGGCCCGCAGACGAGGAAAGTCGCGCCTTCGCCCCAGGCTTCGCCGAACTTGCCGGCCAGTTCCTCCACGGTCCGGGGCGTGTCCCGGTAGGGCCCGAAATTCCAGGGCCCGGAAAAACGGCGGCCGTGTTCGTACAGCGCATGCGCCAGGAGCAGGTATCCGTGCAGGGCGTCCAGGACGTACATCCACGGCCGGACGAAACTGGGGTTTCTCAGCTCCAGGGGCTCCCGGCGGAAGGCGTGCCGGGCCAGGCCGGGGAACAGCCGGCCTTCGGTCAGGTCGCCCCCGCCCACCAGGTTGGAGCAGCGGGCGGTGGCGATGCCGACCTTGCCCGAGGCGAAGGCCTGTTCGTGGGCGGCTGCGATGTGCTCGCAGGCAGCCTTGCTGGCGGAGTAGGGGCAGTTGCCGCCCAGTTCGTCGTTTTCCCGGTATCCCCACAGCCAACCCTGGTCACGGTAGCACTTGTCGCTGGTGACAAGCACGGCCGCCCGGACGCAACCGGCCCGGCGGATCGCCTCGAGGACGTGGACGGTGCCCATCACGTTGGTGGAATATGTCCGGACGGGATCCTGCAGCCCTTCCGCGACAGTGGCCGCCGCCGCCAGGTGAAACACGATTTCGGGCCCTGTCCGGTCCACGAAGCCCGAAACCTCGGCCAGGTTCCGAATGTCCATGTCTTGCTGCCGGCCTTCTTCGAGGCAGCCCCGGGCCCCGTCCAGAGCGAGGCCCGTCACCTCGGCGCCGAGGAGGTTCAGCCAGTGGGCCAGCCAGGTTCCCTTGAAGCCGGTGTGCCCGGTGACCAGCACCCGTTTGCCCTTCCAGAAGTCCCATTCCATGCGCTACCCCTCCGTCATCTGTCGGTGCCACTGGATGGTCCGGCGGATCCCTTCGCGGAGGGAGATGGCTGGCGAAAAACCCAGGGACTTTTTCATTCTCTCGACGTCGGCGACGATCACCCGGTCCCCGTTTTTCATTTGGTTCAGGGTGAGGGCAGGCAGGCTGTCCAACTGGGTGGCGATTTCCGTGAAGATCTCGCCCATGGAAACCGGCAGGCCGCTGGCGATGTTGACGGCGCCCTCCAGGCCGGATCGCAGCAGGGCGATGAAACCCTCCGCTCCGTCCTCCACGTGCATGTAGTCCCGGAAGGCGTCCGCGGCGTTGCAGGTGGCGGGCTTTCCGGAAAGAAAGGCGTTGATGGCGTAGGGCACAGCCCGGGAGGGCTTGTCGCGCTGCCCGTACAGGAACAGGATCCGCCCGCAGGCGTACGAAACGCCCCGGGATTCGCAGAAACGCCGGGCCACGTGGAAGAAGTTCCGCTTGGTGATTCCATACAGGTTGTTGTGGCTGGCCGGTGTCAACTCCTCGCGCAGGACACCGTACGACAAGTCGTATTCCATGCAGGTTCCGGCGGAAATCAGCCGCTGGCCCCCATTTTCCGCGAACGCCCGCAGCAGCGTCATCCCGTGGGCCAGCCAGCTCAGGTTGTCGACGGACTCCAGGTATACGTCATGGCGTGTTTCCCAGGCCAAATGAATCAAATGGGTGGGTTTGACCGACTGGATCAGCCCGGCGACCTGCGCCGGGTCGAGCATGTCGGCCGGGTGGTGCACGGCGCCCTTGATGTCCAGGCTTTTGGTGGAGGTGGTGTGCACCTCGTACCCACCATCTACCAGCCTGTCCGCGATCACGCTGCCCAGAAAACCGCTGGCGCCGGTAATCAGCACTTTTGGATGCATTCCTGTCCACCCTCGCAGAACATTCTGCCCCCGTGCTCCGGGGCCGGGACACGGGAACAGGGGGAAAAATGTCGGCCGCCGCCTTGTCCGGCCGACCGGGAGCCGCGCCGTTCCTGTCGGAAAACGAGCAGATTCCGCCAGGCCTGGCCCGCCGCGGGCCAGTCTCAGTCCGCCCAGAACTTCCAGGGCGCGTTTCCGCTGGCCCACAGCTTGTTCAGATGGTCCTTGTCGCGCATGGTGTCCATGCAGCTCCAGAAGCCGTGGTGCTTGTAGGCGGCCAGGCCACCCATCTGCGTGATCCGGGGGATGACGTGGGCTTCCAGGATGGAGTCGTCCCCGTCGATGTAATCGAAAAGTTCGGGTTGGCAGACGAAGAACCCGCCGTTGATCCAGTCCCCGTCGCCCGCCGGTTTTTCGACGAACGATGAGACCGTGGAATCCTTTTCGACGTTGAGCGTCCCGAACCGGCCCGGGGGGCGTATCGCGGTCACAGTGACCATCTTGTTCATGCGGCGGTGGAAGTCGATCGTCTGGTCGATGGGCACGTTGGCCACACCGTCCCCGTACGTCAGCAGGAAAGGTTCGTTCCCGATGTATTTCTGCACCCGCTTGATGCGTCCGCCGGTCATCGTGTCCTGCCCGGTGTTCGTGAGGGTGACGCTCCAGGGTTCGGCGAAGGTCTTGTGGTATTCCACCGATTTGCTGACACCGGAAAAGCGGAACGTCACGTCGGATTCGTGCAGAAAGTAATGTTCGAAGTACTCCTTGATGGCCACACCCTTGTACCCCAAACAAATGACGAATTCCATGAAGCCGTGGTAGGCATATATCTTCATGATATGCCATAAGATGGGATGATCGCCGATTTCCAGCATCGGCTTGGGCTTCAAGTAAGACTCTTCGCCGATCCTGGTCCCGTATCCTCCCGCCAGAATTACGACTTTCAACGGTGCACCTCCTGGTTGGCGGGAAGAGCGGCGCCCCTGCCGCCATGCAGTATTTCGTCCGCGACCGCCAGGGCCCGGGCGATGACGTCGTCCATGTTGTAGTACTTGTATTCGGCGAGGCGCCCGACGAGGACCAGGTTCGGCACCGCCGAGAGGGCGTCCCGGTATGTCCGGTAGGCCGCCCATGCCTCGTCGGTGATCATGGGGTAGTACGGAATATCCTGCTCGCCGCAATTCTTCGGATACTCCCTGACGATGGTCGTGGCCTGGGTTCTCGGTTTTTCCGCCATCAGGTGCTTGTACTCGATGATCCTCGTGTAGTCCACTCGGGGGTCAGGATAGCACACCCCGAGCGTTTCCTGGAAATAGTCCCGGCCCACGCTCTCGAATTCGAAATCCAGGGAACGGTATTGCAGACGGCCGAAACGGTAGCCCAGCAGTTCGTCGATGGCCCCGGTGTACACCAGCAGGCCGGGGAAGGGACACCCGTCCCACTCCAGGCCGTGGCGGTCCGGATCCAGGCGCAGGTGATGGAAGGCGTCGTCGTTCAGGCGGACTTCGATGCCGTCGTGAGCCAGAATGTCTTCGAACAGGGAGATGTAGCCGCCCAGCGGCATCGCCTGGTATTTCACGGTGGACAGCCGGTTGTCCCGGCCGATGCGAATCGGTACCCGCGCGGTCACGCTGGGGTCGATTTCTTTCGGGCCCAGGCCCCACTGCTTCATGGTGTAGGGCAAGTAGTCCTTCTCGTAGAAGAACTGGGCGATCTCGCGAATCAGGCGGTTCGGCGAATTCAGCATGTCCAGGACCGGAACATTGGCTTCCCGCCCGAATTCCTGCACCAGGACCCCTTCCACCTTCTGCAGATAGGCCGGTCCCAACAAAACTTCAATGGCATTGAAGTTGAACGGCATATACACGTGGTGCCCATCGATGGAAACGCCGGTGTAGTTGACGTACTCGTACCAGCGGCCGAACCGGGAGATGTACGCCCACACCGCCTCGCTGTCCGTCCGGAACAGATGGGGTCCGTACAGGTGGCAGAGGATCCCGTTGTCGTCGATGAAATCGAACATGTTGCCGGCGATGGTGTTCCGGCGGTCGAGCACGACAACCTGCCAGCCGGCTTCGGCCAACTGACGGGCGATGACCGCCCCGGCGAAGCCGGCCCCGACGACGATCGCTTTCATGGTCTTGTCCTGGTTTTCCATTCCACGGTCCTTCGGAGGCCCTCCTCGAAGTCTGTAGGGGGCAGGGTGGGCAGTTCGCGGCGCAGGCGGCCGACGTCGGCAACCAGAATCCGGGGCAATTGGCCGTCGTCGTTCATGACGAGTTGTCGGGTCTGGCCCATGATGCCGGCGATGGTTTCGAACACTTGGCCCATTTGCCGGGGAACACCGCTGGCCACGTTGATCACGCCGCTCGCTTCCGAAAGCGTCAAGTCGGCCATGATGCGGGCGATGTCGTCGATGTAGATGAAATCCCACACGGAGTGGGGGGATCGGCAGACGGCCGGCCGGCCCTGGCGCAATTCCTCGATGGCATAGGCGATGACGCTGGCGGGTTTCGTGTAGCCGGGGCCGTAAACCGGGAAGATCCGTGCGGACAGAAAACGGAAGCCTCGATTCTGCGCCAGGCGCAGGCCCGCAGTGGTGATGCACTTCTTGGCCGTGCCGTACAGCGTGTCCGGCTCCCGCCCTTGCGGGTCCTCCGTTTCGCGCAGCAGACCGCCCTTTTCGAAGTATTCCGCACTCGAGCCGGCGAAAATGAAGTGTTGGCCTCCGTTTTCCGCGAAATGCCTGAGCATCCCCACCGTGGCCTCCGCCCAGTCGAGGTTGCGCACGTCCTGCTTGTACCCGGTTTCCCCCAGGTTCCAGGCCAGGTGCAGGACGGTCCGGGGTCTGAGGTCCCGGATCAGACGGAAGATTTCATCCGAAAGCAGGTTGCAGGCGTGGCCATGCGCCCCTTCCAGGAAAGAGCCGTTCGAGGTGTGGGTGGTGTGGACCTCCAGCAAGCCGCTGTCCACGAGGCGCCGCGTCGTGGGCCGGCCGATGAAGCCGGTTGCGCCGGTGACGAGAATTCTGTCCACAACCGGTCAACTCCTGATCCGGATCTTCATGTCGATGGCCAGGGACTCGGCGTCCAGGCCGAATTGCCGGAGTTGGTAGTCGCGTCCGCCCACGGTTTCCACGAACCGGTCGGGAATGGCGTACGAATGGAACACCTTGGCCGCCAGGCCCTGTTGGAGGGCGCTGGCGGCGACCTGGTGCGACAGGCCGCCGAACCGGTTGTGCTCGTCCACTGTGAAGACCGCTCGACTCCGGAAGGCCTGCTTCACGGCCGCCTGATCGAGGGGCTTGACGGTGGGCATGCTCGTGACGCCGATTTCCAGGCCATCTCCCTGCAGCATTCGGGCGGCCTGGAGGCAGTTGTCCAGGATGCCGCCCGTGGCGATGATCGTGGCGTCTTTCCCCTCCGCAAGAACGATGGCCATCCCGATTTCAAACGCCAGGTCGGCCGGGTGCAGGACGGGGTCGTTGTTCTTCCCGATTCCGATGTAGCAGGGGCCGTTCCCCGCCAGTGACGCATCGATGGCCTTCCTGGTTTCCACCGGGTCGGCCGGGCAGACCACCGTCAGGTTGGGCAGGCTCGTCATGATGGGCAGGTCTTCGATGGCGTGGTGGGTGGCGCCCATGTTGCCGTAGGACAACCCGGTCCCGACGCCGACGAGCACCACCGGCACGTTCTGGTAGCACACGTTCACCTTGATCTGCTCGTAGGCCCGGGTCGGCAGGAAGCAGGCCATGGAATAGGCGATGGGCCGCAGACCCCGCATGGCCATTCCGGCGGCGGTGGTCACCAGGTTTTGCTCGGAGATGCCGACGTTGAAGAACCGGTTCGGGAATTCCTTCTCGAAACCCTCGACGACCGAAAAGCCGACCTCCGCCATCAGGAGGACTACCCGTTCGTCCCTCCGCGCGGCTTCGGTGATCGCTTGTATGCACGCGTTACGCATTTACGACAACTCCTTCAGACCGATTTCGTACAGTTCCCGGTCCGGCCACTTGTAGTGCCACAGCGTTTTGTCCTCCATGTACGACACGCCTTTGCCCTTGATCGTCCTGGCGATGATGACGGTAGGGGCGTCAACATGGGCCTGCGCGCGGAGGAAGGCGTCGTGGATTTCCGCGTGGTCGTGTCCATCGATGACAAGGGCGTGGAAGCCGAAACTGCTGAATTTGGTCTGCAGATCGCCCAGGTTCAGCACGTCCCAGTCGTGTCCGTACGATTGCAGGCAATTGCGGTCGACGATCATGGTGATCTCCGACAGCTTCTGCTTCGCCGCGAACATCACGGCTTCCCAGACCGACCCCTCGTTCAGTTCACCGTCGCCGGTCATCACGTAGACCCTGCTTTTTATGGATTTTATCCGGTTGGCCAGGGCGATGCCGCAGGCGAGCCCCAGGCCGTGGCCCAGGGAGCCGGAGGAAGACTCCACCCCCGGGAGCGAACCGCGCTTGAGGTGGACGCCCACCGAGCTGTTCTCGTCGCAAAAGGAGTTCAGTTGTTCTTCCGAGATCAGCCCCCGGCTTCGCAGCACGGCGTAAAGCGCTATGGCGCCATGCCCTTTGCTGAGAAGGAAAAAGTTTCGTTCTTCCGAGGAAACGTTCCCTTCGTTCAGGTCGAGGAAGCCGTGATACAGGACCGTCAGCACGTCGATGGCCGAAAAGGCGGTGCCCACGAAGGCCGCTTTCCGGTCCGTCACCAGCCGGAGGATCTCCTTTCGGCAGTCGGTGGCAATCCGCTTGTATTCCTTGTTTTCCAAGATTGTTACCCCCCTGGTTAGTCCGTCAGGCAAACCGAAATCATCCGCCTCATTTCCTCGCGCTTTTCCGGTGGAAAACCATGCATGTCGCTGTAGCGTTGCAGGTAATCGCCCTGCAGGGCCAGCACCAGGTGTTCCCGGAAACAGGTCCCCGCCATCGCCTGCCTGGCATTGGCGCAGGCCTCGTTCCTGTCCTTGCCCACCAGGCCAGTATAGAACAGGATACTCCTCAACCGGGTGTACGCATACAGGGGAAAGATGACGGCGAATTTGTCGGCCACGCCGTACTCCCTGGCCTTGTCGACCACTGTGAGATAAGCCTGGACGAACCGTTCCGCGATGTTTTGTTCCCGCACCACTTTCCGCACGGTGGACTCCTCGTGCTGGACGTACTGGTAGTAGGGAGTGTCCAGGTGTATCACCTTGCCGGAGAAGAAGGTGGCGAACATGGTGAAGATCGTGTCCTCGGAAATGTCGACCAGGTGGAACGAAATGTCGTGCATCTGGACCAATTCGCGCCGGAACAGCCTCGACCACAGGAAGTTGTTGGGTCTTTCCATGCAGAAGTACCGGTAGAAGTAGTCTGCGTATCCTCTTTCGGGTACAGAGATCGTCTCGTTGCTCATCCGGGAATAGGAAGGCAGGTACTTGTCCGGGTAGATCATGTCGAAATTGCTGGCCACGATGTCCGCGTCGTTCTCTTTCGCCACTCGGTACATGTGCTCGTACATGCCCGGCTTCAGGTAATCGTCCGCATCGACGTAGGTCAGGTATTCCCCCTGGGCCTGCCGCAAGCCGAACTGCCTGGATTCGCAAGCCTTCCCGTGCCGCTCGGTCCGGAAGGGCCGGACGCGGGGGTCCCCGGCCGCAAACTTGCGGATGATCTTCGCGCTGCCGTCCGTGGACTGGTTGTCGACGACGACGACCTCCAGGTCTCGGAAAGACTGGGACACGATGGATTCCAGGCACCGGTCAAGAAATCCTTCGAAGTTGTAAACAGTGACGATAACCGAAATACTTGGCTTCATGATCAATCGGTCCGGATCGCCTGGATGACGACCTGGTAGTTGTCCAGGGCCCGCAGCGCCCGGTTGAAGCGGCCCCTGGCGACCAGCTTCCGGTAGATCATCTGGCTGTGGCGCAGGTCGCACCCCGGGTGCGTCAGGTAGTAGTCCTTTTTCGTTCCCAGCACGACCATCCCGCCCTTCTCGATGCGGTCGAGGAGGTCCTCCACTTCCATGTAGCTGGTTTTTCGCAAGCGGGCGCGGTCCCGCATCATCACCCGGCTGCCCATGACAATCTTGCTCAAGCTGAGGATGTTCGCGGCGCAGTTGTGGGCGAACAGCAGCACGCCGTTGTGGGCCAACGCGTCGTGAACCTTCCGCAGGAAGCCGGTGACGTCGCGCAGCAGGGCCAGTTGCCCCGCGTAGTAGACAATGTTGAACCGCTCCTTGCCGAACGCCTTCGGGGCGTCGTAGACCGATTCGCAGATGGCGTGGAAATCTGCGTTCCTGGCGAGGTCTTCCGCGAAGATCTCGTCGAATTCCACGCCGTAGTACTTGACGTTGAAGTTTCTCTGCCCGTTGAAACGCCTCCGGATGTAGTTGATCTCTGCCCCGCGCATGGCTCCGATGACCAGAACCTTCAAAGGCGAAGTGTTCCCGTATTCGATGCTGTTGAGGACGGACTTGTTCTCGATGATCACCTCGGAGGAGAAATACCCGTGCTTGTGGAAGAAGAGGGTCTCCTCGATGTCGTATTGCCGGCGGATGCGCTCGGCGGCGTCCTTGACCGCCGACCCCTTGGCCTCCTTGCGGAACGTGTTGGCCGATTTCTTGTTGGACCAGGATGCTCCGTGGATGTGGTGGACGTACACGTTCTTGCAAACGACCAGCCGGTAGCCCGCCTTGTTCAGCAGCGTCGTGACGTCCCCGTCGGCATAGTAGAACTTGAAATAGAACATGTCCTCGAAAAAGCCGAACAGCCTTCGGGAGGAGGGGCGGTGGAGCCCGACGAACGCATAGAGCTCGACGAAGTCCTCCCAGATCTGCTCGGTGTTCTTGCCGTACTCTTTGGAGAACTTCAGGAACGCCTTGTAATCGTACAACGGGAAGGAAATGGGGACGGTGAAGGGGACCGCGACGATGTTGGTCGTGGGCATCACCGTGGCGATGGAGGGGTCCGATTGCATGCACGTGAGCATCCGGCGCGCCCAATCCGGCGACACCAGGGCGTCGTTGTTCATGTACATCCAGAACTTGCCCTCGTCCATGCCGGATTCGTAGAAGACCTGCAAGGCGGGCAGCAGGCTGACATTTTCGACGAAGCGGAGGATCTTGATGCCCGGTTGGGCGCTGAAATGCTCGAAGGTCCCATCCGAACTGCCGTTCTCGATCAGGATGATCTCGTACTTCACGTTCCCGGTGTTCGCCAGGATCCGCTCGACGCACTCCATGGTCATCCGGAGCTGGTTGTACGTCGTGATGACAATGCTGATCTCATAGGGTTTCCCGCTGTTTTCCTCCACGGGCTCCTTCGGTTTTTCCCGCAGGGAGCGGCACAGTGCGAACTGGGCCTCATGCCTGGCCCGGAGCGCGGCAGGGTCGTTGGCCACCGTTTGCTCGTACACGGCCAGATCGTGCAGGACCTTGGTCATCGCAACGACGTGGGTGCGCCAGAGAAAGCTGTCCCATCCCGCGGCGGCGGTCGTCTGCTCGAGGTAATAGTCGATGTTGATCGCCAGCTTGCGTTTTCGATCATCCTCGTCCATTTCCCGGAGTTCTTCCCATATGCCGCGCCAGGTGCCCTGGCAGCGGACCGCCTCCTCCGGCGAGCCGGCCTGTTTCACCTGTTCCCAGAAGTCACGCAATGATTCGAGCATGGGCCCTCGCTGTCATTTCTCGGCGATCACGACGTACATCCTGGCCAGGAAGTGGCCCAGGTCCATCGGATCGTCGAATCTCTTGCTGATTTGAACGTAACTGGCGATGTTGGCGGGAGGCTTCTCGTCGTCCAGGGGCCTCGGCACAACCCGGGCAAACCCGATCCCCTCCAGCCGGGACACCAGGGTGTCGATGGGGATGGAGTGCGTCCCGTGCAACGGGTCTTCCGCAAGAGACTCGTCCATGGGTTGCTGGTTGATGAGGGCGTTCAGGGACTTGTGGTAGCTGAGGTTCCAGACCCCCCCCACCAGCCGGCCGCTTTTCCCGAGCAGTTCGTAGTAGGTTTGCGCCATGCGGTCGCAGTCGTCCACCTGCGAGAAATCCTCACAGACGAGGACCAGATCGTAGTGGTTGGCGGGCAGCGAGCGCTTGAGGGGGTGGTGGGACTGGCCGTGCACGACGGTGCGGGAAAACAGCCGGGCCGAGGCCAACCACTGGCTGTCGGACACGAAACTGTCAATCACCAGGTCAGTCTTCCGTTTCTCGCGGAACGATTTCGGGATGATTCCCGAACGGGGGTTTATGCACAGGACGTTCCGGACAGCCGGCTCGTCCGGCAAGGACTCCAGGGCCAGGCCCAACTGGTCGACGAAAACTCTCGAGAATTCCGGTTTGTGCAATGGATGGTCCTCCCTCACTTTTCCCAGTCGGGGGCGAACTTGTGGCCCAGTTGAAGAAAGGCGTGCTCTTGGTTCCAGTTGGCGAAAGAGGACTGGTAGCACACCCGGCAGGACTCGTGCATGGCCGCTGCCGAATTGACGGCGGCGCGCCACGCCTGGTATTCGGGGCTGTTCCACATGCTGTCGAAATCACTGTATTTGTCGATGTGGAAAAGCTTGACCGGCGAAGACATGCAGGCCCGGACGTAGCCGTCCGAACCCAGAAAGAAGTCCCGCCAGACAGTGAAGCAGTCCTTGTGGAACCTGTCGTCCGCTTCGTCTTCCCCTTGCAGGTGGGGCAGTTTCAGGATCACGCCGGTCTCCTCGGCGACCCGTTCCGCCTCCCGGAACTGCTCCCGCACCAGTTCCGGCCGGTTGTACAGGCTTTCGGGCACCAGCGACTCGGAGAAAACGGTCAGGTACACCACCTTCACCTCTTCCAGACCGATGGACGAGGCCAACCGGACCATGCCGGGCAGTTGCCGGATGTTGGAGTCCATGGCCGTGAAGACGAAGTTGATGTAGGGAAACCGGGTGCCCCGCCGCCGCTTCTCGGAGACGATGCGCTCGAGGTTGCCCAGGATGCGGTGGAAGTCGGCGCCCCGGCGGATCCGGTCGTTGGTTTCCTGGTCCACCCCGTCCAGGCTCACGGCGACCACGTCCACCGAGTGCCGGAACAGGTCCTCCGTGAGCTTGTCCAGTTTCATACCGTTGGTGCAGAAATACTTCCTGACGCCTGCCCGGTCCAAAATCTCCAGCATCCGGACGAAGTCGGGGTGGACGGTGGGCTCGCCCCACCCCATGAGGGTCACTTCCTCGATGGAGTCCATGATGGGGGAGAATCGCTCGAACCACCCGGTGTCGAAGCGGGTGGGCACGAAGCGGGCGGAATTGCGTCCGCACATGATGCAGTTGAGGTTGCAGGCGTTGGTCAACTCGAACACCAGCCGGCGGGGCCGCGAGCGCAGGACCGCGGCGCCGCTCTGCAACTCCTCCAGGTTCTGTTCGCTGTTCTGCCGGCGCTTTTCCGTCAGGGGGCGGGTGCTGATCAGGTTGGTGGTTTTTGCCCGGATGATCATCTTTGTCCTCGCTGAACTCTCGTTCCGACCAAATTCCTGGAAACACGGGGGTCTGGGATGCAAGCCCCAGTGTCTCGTATTTGTTGTCGGGGGTCAACCGTCCTGAGGGCTTCGGGGCTCTGTCCGCGGCAATTCCCAGCTTGCCCTTCGCCCCGGCCCAACATGTCCAAAGCCTTATATCGTACACAATAATACAATCTTGAGGTGAAAATGGAAGGTGGAAGATGATAGATCCTCGGCCGCCTGCCCGGTGAGGGAAGAAGGCGGATGAATCTGGGCAGATGTTGAAACCGTTGACGGACCATCGCTCCGGGATTCTGGCCTATTCTGGTTGCGGTCGCAGTGGCCCGGTTCGGGGGGGCCACAAGTTCGGCAGGCGCACATGCATCGCGATCGGCAGCATTACATTTTGGAGGTCTCTCAACAGGGAGGCCAGTTGATTTCATCAAAATCCCCTTCAAACCCTTGATGGGCAAGTCCGGGCGGGAAGTGGCCCGCGAGCCGTTCGATATCCCCGAGGCTGCTCGTCAGGTTCGGCAGGGGAACTTGTCGGTTGTGGACAAATGCGGCGATGTTGTATCCGATCCGGGTCATATGAATCGTGCTGCAATCCAACCCTGCAACCACCAGGTTGTACAGCAGCAGGCCGGGGAACCAGACCGAGAGGTGGCCAGAAACCACCTGGGTCTTCAAGGGGGGGACGCTCAGAAACAGCCATCCGTCAGGCCGCAGCAACGAGAGGCACCGGTCCAGGAACCAACCCGGGTTCCGCTGGTGCTCCAACATGTGGGCACACCAGATCGCATCGAACATCTCCTGCCGATCGTAGTTCTCGAACGGGGTTTCTTCCAGCTCCACCCCGAGTTCGTGCAGTTCCGCCAGTCCGGCGGCATTCAGGTACCGGTGGAAGTGCATACCCAGAGCGGTCACCTGGCAATGCGCCTGGGCGAATTGCCTGGCTGCTTCGCACCGCCCAGCGCCCAGATCCAGGACACGCTCCCCCGGCCTGACCAAACGTACCGCCCATTCCAGTAATTCGGCCTGACCGGAAAGCTGGCCGGTAAACCGTTCCATCGGGCCCTCCTGTTCGAAAACAAAGAACATTCCGGCTTCCGTATCCTCTTCTGTGGAGGGGCATGCCTTGCGAAGTGCCCGCGAAACGCCATGGTCATAGAGCAGATGGTGGATGCGGAAGACTTCCCGCCAGTAGTTCAGGTTGTGGCCCGGGTTCTGCTGATCGGCACCCGCTTCCTGGTGGCCGACCCGGCAATACGTGTACTTCGCTTTGCCGAACAGTTCCAGGCAATTGGGCCGATCCCGCTCTGGAACCGTTTGGAGAAAACCGGTGGACCAAGCCAGGTCGAATCGTTCTCCGGTGACGAGTGGACCACTTGCAAAATCGTGAAATATCAGAGGATTTTCGTTCGGACTGGCCGTTTCGCGGATCCGCGGGTCGTCGCTTACCCCGAAAACGTGCAGGCCTTTCTCCCGTGCCAACGTCATTAGGTCTTCTGATCCGCACCCGACCACGACCAATGAGCGGACGCCATAGCGTCGGATCAACTCGTCGAGTACCCTTTCGTCGGCTGAACGATTCCAGCCCGGCAGGCGGCAAGACCAGAACGGTTTTTCCTGCATGTGAGATCCTCCTGTGGTGAAAAGCGTTTGGTTTGCCGAAGGTGTCGGCGGGAAAAACCGGATGCGCGCGCCTTCCCTGCCCGCTTGCGGAACCGCCGGCGCGCTTTGGTCCAGGACGGGCAGGACGATGCGGGTTGCGCGAAGCCATCAAGGAGAAACATAGCAGAACCCCCACGGCAAGCAAGCGAAAACGCAGGAGACCCCCCGATCCCGGCTTGCCATATTGTCGGGGATTCTGCACAGACCATCCGGGCCTTGGTCTCGGGGTGGGGGTTGGCGACAGAACTTCCTTTCGTCCATTCTCTGGCGCACTGCGGCCGCGATTTCAAGCCGGTGATGCAAACGGAGGGGCTTCCTGTGGTACACTCGCCAGAGTCGCCCATATCCGCGGACCGCGCCCCTGGGCAGCTTTCCACGGAAAACCCGAGATCCGCACAGGAGAATGTCAGGAATGCCCTCCAGCCCTCCCCGCCATCCCGTTCGAGATGCCGACTATTACCAAGCTTTTCACGATCAAGACCTGAACTATCAGAATAACAATTGGCTGGTGGACGAACTCGAACCGATTCTGGACTTCCACGCCGATTCGGTTTTGGAATTGGCCTGCGGAAACGGTCGGTTTCTGGAATGTGCGGCCTCGCATTTCTCTTTCGTCTACGGGTGCGACTGGGCGGTTTCACCCCGGATGGCAGGCGTGCTGGCCGCCCATCCCAACATCGTTTTCGCTCGGTTGGATCTTTACCACGAATTGCCGCCCTGGCAAGCCGAGTTGGTGGTCAGCGCCGATTTTCTGGAACATCTGGACCCCGAAGCGCTGCCTCGGGTTATCAGGCGGATCGACCCTTTGAGCGGAAAGGCGTTTCACAAAATCGCCTGCTACGACGACGGTCACAGCCACCTGAGCCTTATGCCGCCTTCCCAGTGGCTGGACCTCTTCCAGTTCGTCAATCCGTCCTATCGTCTCGAACGAGTGGAGTTCCGGTTTGGGGATCCCCAACGGGAAATCGCAGTTTTCAGCAAGGGGCGAACCACCGATGAGCAGGGAAATAAATAGGTGCCAGAATCCGCACGTGGGCAGAATATGCGGCGTTTGTCGCGGGCAGTGAGTTCCGCTTCTTCCTCCACTCCTTCAGACCAGGGTCTTGGGCAGGTAAATCGCAGGGACGGGAAGGCCCAGTTTCTTGGCCGTACGCTCGATTTCCCGCTTGATCCGGAGAGCGAAATCGCTGGAACCGACGAGGCAGGGCAACCCCAAGCGCAGACCTTCGCCCAGAGAGAGGACCCGGGCACCATGGAGCGTCGTGCCCTGCAGACGGGGATTCCTGTCCGTGAA
This sequence comes from uncultured Acidobacteriota bacterium, assembly GCA_964436005.1. GTDB lineage: Bacteria > Acidobacteriota > JAAYUB01 > JAAYUB01 > JAAYUB01 > JAGNHB01. The sequence goes on along the minus strand of CAYTBK010000009.1, from coordinate 27,943 downwards.
GGCCCTGATCCTGAGCCCTGCCGCCTTCGCCGCTTTGGCCGCCAGCGGCGCCAGGCGGCCGGTCCCGCAGATTAGCACGGCAGCATGGCCGTCGTTCACGATCTGGTTGGCCACGAACTGAAAAGCGTGAATGAACTTGAAGTATCGCAATTCCTCCAGCTCCCGGCGCAGGCGTTCCGCCTCTTCCACTAGCCGGTCTTTTTCTTCCCGCAGGCGGTCGGTCTCCCCGCGTAACCGGTCGTGATCCGCCCTCAGACCCTCCGCTGCCGCCCGGATATCCGGCACCTCGACGCGGATGCTCCCCACCTCCGTCCGGAGGTTTTCCACCTCGCCCTTCAGGGATTCCGTCTTGTCGATGACCCGGTAGTTGTAATGCCATCTCAGCATGTCCCGGAGCTTGTCCTTGCCGGCCAGGAAAGATACGGGGGGGGCCGGGCGTGTCGGCAGCCGGGGCGACAGGATGGCCGACCAGAAGTGGGGGCTGACGAGATCCTGGTACACGCTGCGGTATTCTTCCGGGTCGGGACCGGAACCCAGGCGGATGACCGGGCGGAAGAGCACCGTGACCTGCTTGCCGAAGAACCTGGCCTCGATCGCGGAGGAGGAGGAGATGGACATGACTTCGTGGACGCTGTCGCTGGCGAAGAGGGCATAGGCGGGGCAATTGCCGACATCCACGTTTCCGAACCGGGACAGAAACCGGAGGATTTCCTCGTCCCCCCGGTCCACCCAGGGATGGCGGCTGTAGTAGACGTGGTTGCAGCGGTGGGCGAAGGAAGTGAACTCCTCCTGGTAATCCAGCAGGTTCAGAAATTGCCCCCGGTGGAGAATGGCCTTGTCGGCGAGGGTCTGGCCGATGAACACGCCGCACCCGTCCGGCAGCGCGGGGCCTTCGCCCAGGAGCTGCAGCATGGTGGCGGTCCGGTTGGCGTACAGCCAGTAGGTTTCCTCGGGCAGGTCGAAGGCCCGGAGCGCCTCGTGAATGGCGGGGTCGTTGGAGGCGAAGGCGAAGAGAACGTCGTCCAGGAAGCGGATGGGGTGTTGCCAGAGGTTGATCCAGGTCACCCCGATCCGGTCGAGAATGGCCCGGGTGGGTTCCGCCAGCTCGAAGCCGATGAGCAGGGTGTCGCCGTTCAAGCTTTTCCGGAGAAGCTCCAGGGAGGCGGGCCGAAAATCCTGCTCCTCGAAGGGCAGCAGGGTGGCCCGCGGATCGAAGGGGAGGCCGCTCCGCAAAAAAAACGCTTCCCGGTCCCAGTCGCTGCTCCTCAGCACCTCCGGTTCGCGGCCCAGGGCCTGGGTGATGGGACGCCGCAGCATCCGCGTCAGCCAGAGCAGGTCGTAATTCTCCCGGTCCGCGCCGTTGATCAGTGGGTCGACACAAAGAACGACTCGCATGGGCACTTCCTTAAACGAAACCCGGGCAGCCGGCTGGAAGCCGGGCCGGGCAGAACGGCGAACGGGTTTTACTGCTTCGCCTTGCCCTGCGCGGCGACGGCGGCGGCGGCCCGGGCGATCTCCTCGGGATCCCCCAGGTAATAGTGGCGGATGGGCTTGAGCTGCCCGTCGAGCTCGTATACGAGCGGGATGCCGGTGGGGATGTTGAGCTCGACGATCTCCTCTTCGGAGACGTTGTCCAGGTACTTCACCAGTGCGCGGAGACTGTTGCCGTGCGCCACGACGAGCACGCGGCGGCCGGACAGGATGTCCGGGGCGATGGTTTCCTTCCAGGCGGGCAGGAAACGGTCCACGGTGTCCTTGAGGCACTCGGAGAGGGGCAGTTCCCCGGAAGTGAGCCCGGCGTATCTCGGGTCGTGGCCGGGATAGCGGGGATCGGCCGGCTCCAGGGCAGGCGGGGGCACGTCGTAGCTCCGGCGCCACAGTTTGACCTGGGCGTCGCCGTAGCGTTCGGCCGTCTCGGCCTTGTTCAGGCCCTGCAGGGCGCCGTAGTGCCGTTCGTTGAGCCGCCAGCAGCGATGGACGGGGATCCACATCAGGTCCATCTCGTCCAGCACGCACCACAGGGTGCGGATCGCCCGCTTGAGCACGGACGTGTAGGCCACGTCGAAAATGTAGTTTTCCGCCTTGAGGAGCTTCCCGGCCTGGGTCGCCTCGCGGAGGCCTGTTTCGGACAGATCCACGTCCGTCCAACCGGTGAAGCGGTTTTCCCGGTTCCATGTGCTTTCTCCGTGTCTGACCAGCACGACCTTGTACATGTTGTCCTCCGTGGGGTGGTTTTCTTTCTCATCGACCGGGCGCAGGCCCGAAACGGCTTACTTCTTCTTCTCGCCCTTGGCGTCCAGTTCCTTGCGGACCTGGGCCGCCTTCACGGCGTTGCCGAGCTTTTCATAGAGGGTGACGGACTCGGCGTATTCGGCCAGGGTGGCCTTCCCCGACTGGACGAAGGCGTCCAGGACCGCCTCGGCGCCGACCTTGTCGTCCACGGCCGTCAACGCCTTGGCCAGCAGCAGTTTCCCTTCCACGGGGAAATCCGAATTGTCCTTGACCCTTTTCAGCAAGTCCACGGCTTCCTGGGCCTTGCCCGAATCGTAGCGCCGGGTGGCCAGGGCCAGGGACGGTGCGGTCCGGGTGGGGGCTTTGAGGACGGCCCGTTCGAGATACTTCTGGGCGTCTTCCGGATAGCCGGCCGCCCCCAGCAGTTGGCTGCGCTGATAATCGTACTGGCCCGCTTCGTCCACCGCCAGCCCGGCCGCGAAAACCGTCTGCATGGGCGCTTTCCGGCTCGCTTCCAGGGTGAACAGGACGCTGCTCGAGGCGATGACCGTGCCTTCGGCGTTCTTCACGGCGACGACCAGCGTGTGCCGCCCCGTCTGCAGTCCGACCAGGGGAATCTGCTTGAAATTCAGCATGGTGCCGCTGGCGTTGAACTGGCCCAGACGGACGGTGTCGATCAGGGTTTTGGAGGGCATCTCGGTGTTCTCCGAGAGCACGCGGTACTCGAGGCTGACCTGTGTGTCGGGTTGATCCTTGATCTGTTCCACCGGCCAGTACAGGGGATACAGGACGCCTATGCGTTCTGCCAGGCCCGTCTTCCGGTCGCAGGAGGGGGAGAAGTAGCTGCCGGAAAAGCAGAAAGAAAGGCTCTGGTTTTCATTGCTGTTCTCGCCCAGGGGGCCGAAGGAGTCGGCCAGGGTGAGGGCGCCGACGGTCGGCCGGGGAACGGGGAGGGCGGGAATCGAGAAGGGGCGGGTCTGGGTGAGCGTCTGGGACGTGATGCGGTTGTAGACGAGCACGTCCAGCTTGTAGTTGCCGGGGACAAGGCCCAGCTTGTCCTGGAACTGCAGGCTCATGCTCTTGATCCTGGCGAACTCTTCGTCCGTGAAATACTTCAGAACTTCCTGGGTGTGGCGCAGGAGCACTTTCCCCGCTTCGTCCGTGACGTTGGCGGTGATCTCCAGGGAGAAGTAGTAACGCTCGTTGTACCGGGCCAGGCTGAGCTCCTTGGGGTAGATCTTGCAGGCCCAGTGCAGGATGGGGTTTCCGTCCTTGTCCACCGCGGGCGTCGTCGCCACGTTCAGGGTGGCGGCCCCTGTGTTGTAGACGATGCGGGTGTCGATTTTTTCCTTGAGCCGGGAAGGGTCGGAAATGAACATGCGAAGGTAGCCGGTCTTCGCCTCCTCATTGGGCAGTTCCCGGATGTTGTTCAGGTTGATGTCCGATTCCATGCTCGGGCGCATGTATTCCATGTCGACCGGTTCCGAGGGGATGAGGGTGAGGGCGGCTCGGGCCAATTCAGCGTTGACGCCGTACATGTACTCGTAGGCCTGCTTGCGGGTGCTGATGTTGGTCCCGTGCGTGAGGCGTTCCGGACCGTGGTTGTATGGGCTGTAAAGCTTGTAATATCCGGCGTTTTCCGGATCGAAGAACATCACGTAGAACGCGCTCTGCAGGGAGGGGTGCTGCCGGTTTGTGTAAAACCACAATTCGACTGGATAGATGTGGTAGTCGGCGGTCCAGTCCAGGATCTGGGCGGGTTGACCCAACTGGATGTAGATCCGCCCTCGATCGGTCCGCCAGCCCGGCGCGCCCTCCATGATGTACTTGCTGTTGACGTAGCTGAGGCGGCGGTAGTGTTCCGTCTTGAACTCGTTTTCCGGGGTCCCCGGGGACGGGTCTCGGGATTCCCAGAACGCGTCGATGAACCGGTCCCGGTCCTGGTCGGTCTTTTGTTCCAGGAAAACCTGCCGTTCCACTTTCGAGATGATGTAGCCTACGTCCTCTTCCAGCCATTTCTTGTGCAGCTTTGAAAGCGGGTGCTCCGGTTTCCTGGCCATCGCCGGCGCCGTGGCGGCGGCGAATAGGACGAAGAAGGCGAGAAGACTATAACCAAATCCAACCATTGTTTTTTTATTCATCAGTGTCACTCCCCTTGGCATGGACGTCGATTATACACGGTTCTCCCTTCGCAGAAGTCAGAATCTGCGGAGGGTTCAACCCTTGTACGATACCTGGTCGCGCGCGTGCGGAAGGCGCGAATCAAAATATTTTCCGCTGGACGAGGTCGGTGAACGAGTGGTGCAGCAGCGTGCGGACCGCCATGTGGGCAATGATGCCGAACTGCAGGAAAACGACCAGGAACGTCTTGCTGCCGTAACAGAGGCCGCCGAGCCAGGCGAAGAAAAGGCAGACGACTCCTCCGGTCACGGTAAAGAAAAGGAAAGTCGCCCAAGCCAGGAAGACCGTCTTCACGTTGCTGCGCAGCGCTCGCTGGAAGGACCAGCCGAAGCTGGCGGAATGAACGGTCATGACGGCCCGGACCAGGTACTGGAAGGCGTGCAGGAAGGATACGACGGCCAGCACTAGGCCGGCTTTCAGCAGGACGATACGGATTGTGAAATGTTCCGAAGGGAATTCGGGGAGAAGGTCTTTCGCCAGGATGAACGGCAGCAGGACGAGGATGGCCGCCACGGCGTAGACGACGAGTGAAAGGGCGGCGAGCAGGAGGTAGCGGAAGCCGAAGCGGAAGAACCCTTCGCAGAACGGCTTGACGATGCCCTCGCCCTCCTGGGAGAACAGGTTCATGAGCCCGCCGCTGAGCAGGACCTGGACCACGATCCAGGTGATGGCCAGGGGAATGGCCAGATCTGCGAGGGCGGGAAGAAAATGACCGGAGTTGGGGAGATAATCCGCGATGAAACCGGGGTCCACGTGTTCCGAAAGGCGTTCCAGCCACAGGGACGACCCGGCGTAGGAGGAAAGGGCGCTTCCCGTCAACGCGGCCGGAAACCAGGTAACAGCCAGGGAGAAGGCATAGAGTATCGTTGTCCCGAAAAGGATCTTGCCAGTTATGCGCCCGGAAATCTGCATGTCTTGACCTCAGAAAACCAGCAGCAGGAGCTGGAGCAGGAGTTGGAAAACAAACTGGACGATGGCCTGCAGTTTCGAGATGTTCTCTTTCGCGGGCCGCGTGGTGGTGCTGTTGTTGGCGAAGCAGGTGTCCAGCGGGACTTTCCGGCCAGGATCCACGCAGACCGAAACGACGGGCGAGCTTCCCTTCAGGTCGAAACGCTGCCAGGGGGAGGCCCCGTCCCAGACAAGGCGACGGGTTTCCCCGCTCTCGAAACGCACTTCCACTTCCACGGGCAGGGTGATGGTGCCCTTCCGGTACAGCGTGAAATGATTGTCCCAAGGCTCCGCCGCCCCGGTCCTGCCGGAAGTGACCGTGCTGACGGAGTAATCGACGGTGGCGCCGGGAGCAAAGGCCTGTTCCAGGAAGAGGCGCACCTTGTGCCCGCCCGCCGCGGAGAAAAGGTCCTGGAAATCCCGGGTGTCCGGGTGGGCGAATCGGAACGTCTGGTAGAACTGCCGGAGGGTGCGCAGGAACATGTTCCGCCCCATCAGGTTTTCCAGGGTCAGCATCACCATGGCGGCCCGGGAATAGGACTGGGAGAAATAGGTTCCGGGCGCGAATTTCCAGGACCAGGTGGCGAGCGAATCGAGCAGTGGCTGGTTGCCGAGCATGTGGAAACGCGAGGCGAGGAAGGAACTGGCCGAGAAATGATCCATGGGTTGGTTGCCCAGGCCGGCCAGGAAGGAATTGATCCGGTTTTCGGAGTACTGGTTCAGCCCCTCGTCGATCCAGGGCTCCTCGAACTCGTTGGAGGCGGCGGTGGCCATCCAGTAGTTGTGGCCGAACTCGTGCGTGATGACGCTTTCCATTCCGAGGGTGTCGAAAGGCCACCACTTCATGACCCGGTGGAAGGCATTGGTGAAGAGGGTGGGGTATTCCATGCCGCCGGCCTCCAGCGCTCCGGAGGGCGGATCGATCACCGTGACGGTGGCGTACGGGTAGGGGCCGAAGAGCAGGCCGTACATCTTGATGGCGTCCTTCAGCGTCCGCATGAAGAGGGGGCCGTAGTCCTCGTGGTCCTTCTGCAGCAGAAGCCGGATCCCCACGTCGGGCAGTTTCGCCGTTCCGGGGTCGAGGCCCAGTGCCGCCGCCCAGGAGGCGTATTCATCGGGAGAGACGTCGCTGCTCCCCGAAAACATCCCCGCGACTTCGACGAAGTCGGGGGAGGCGGACCAGGCAAAGTCGACGGCTGCGTCCTGCTTGTACAGGTACACTTTCTCTTTGCGACCGTTGACGGGCTTGCAGAAAACTTCCTTGCCGGTGGCGCCCACGATGAAGTTGGCGGGCACGGTGATGCGGACTTCATAATTGGCAAAGTTGGCATAGAACTCGCTGTTGTAGTGGTACTGGTGGCAGTTCCACCGGGTGGCCCCGGAATGGCGCCATCCGGGGGGCTCGAGGACGCCGAGTTTGGGGTACCACTGGCCGGCCATGAAGAAATTGCCGAAACGGCCGGCCCGCATGACCACGGGGGGAAGCTTCGTCTCGAAATAAACGGCGATCTGGACGGATCGGCCCGCTTCCACCGCCTGCGGGAGGACCAGCTCCGCTACCGTCCGGTCGGAGGCGTTTCCGTCGTCCGGCTGAATGAAACGTAAGGATTTGATGATATTGCCCGAACCACCCACTTCGATGCGGCGGATGACGACCCCGCCGGGCGCAGACGGGCCGGACGGCGCTTCTCCGGTTTCCAGGCGTTCTTCCTGGAAGAAGGTGCTCGCCGTCCCTTCGAAGGCGTTCATGTACAGGTGGAACGGGAGCCGGTCCACCGGGGCGGGGGAGTAGTTCGTCCACTGGATGAAAGCCGTTCCCTTGATCAGGTTGTCCTTGGGTAACAGCCTGGCCTCCATCCGATAGGACACGGGCGCCCGAAAGCCGGCGGGGAGGTTGCGTACTGTCGGGATGGGGGCGGATTGGCCGAAACAGCGGCTGGCGAGACCGTCGCCGTACAGGAGGGCCAGGGCGAGGGAGAGGAAAAGTGACCCCCAAGCGCGCTTCTTTCGGGTAGAATAGGGGCGTCTCCCCGGGGACTGCGCAACGACAGCCGGAACGCCGGGCCGGCTGGGGCTCTTGATGGCATGAGGGACCAGAACTGTGGAAAACATGGTTTCACCATCCGTGTCGCTGGACAAGGTGCTGTTCGTTCTTCCCGCCCTGAACGAAGAGAAGAACATTCCGGCCGTGTTGGCGAGCGTGTTCGGGGAATATCCGGGGGCGCACGTCCTGGTGGTGGACGACGGGTCCCAGGACGGCACCGGGGAGGCCGCGGTCGGGGGCGGGGCGGACGTCGCCAGGCTCCCGTTCAACCTGGGCATCGGTGCGGCGGTGCAGACGGGGTTCTGCCGCGCCATCGAGGGGGGGTACGACTGGGTGATCCGGCTGGATGCCGACGGGCAGCACGACACCCGCGACATCGGCCGTTTTCTGCAGAGGCTGGCCGAGGCCCCGGTGGACCTGCTGATCGGATCGCGTTTTCTGGCCTCGGAAGGGTTCAAGTCTTCGCGAGTGCGTCGGGCCGGAATCAAGTATTTCAATGGTTTCATCGCCTTCTTGTCAGGATTTCGCATCACCGATGCCACGTCGGGCTTCACTGCCTTCAGCCGGCGGGCGATGCTGAAATTGAGCCGGTTTTTCCCTGACGACTACCCCGAACCCGAATCCATCGTCATGCTGTACAAGTGGGGGATGACCGTGGCGGAAATACCGGTTTCCATGCAGCCGCGCCATCAGGGCGCCTCGTCCATCACGTACCTCAAGTCACTTTACTACATGATCAAAGTGACGTTGGCGGTCTTGCTCGATCTCGCCCGCTATCGAACGGAAAAATAGGCGGTTCTGCTCGCCACCCCCCGCCGGTGCGCCCGCCCGTCGGCGGCCATCGGGCCCGTCCCGGCCTGTTTACAGATAACGGTCCAGGCCCTCTTCTCTCAGCCGCTCGACCACCGCCTTGACATCCTGGGCCCGGCTTTTGCGGGCTACCAGCACGGCGTCGGGCGTGGTCACGACGACGAGATCCTCCACCCCCAGGCAGACGGTCAGGACGTCCCGCCCGTGAATGATGCTGCGCTTCGTGTCCATGGCGATGACGCGATCGCCCAGGATGACGTTGCCCGATTCCACGTGGGGCAGAATGTCCAATGCGTCCCAGCTGCCGACGTCGTCCCAACCGAAGTCGGAACGGATCAGGGAGACGCGCCGGGACTTTTCCATGACCGCGTAGTCGATGGAGATCGAGGGGAGCCGGGTGAACATCTGTTCGAAAGCGACCCCGAACCCGCCGGCCGAGGCGAAATGTTCCGCCAGGGGACCGGCCACGGCCGGCTGGTACTTCAGAACCTCTTCGCGCAGGACGGCTGTCTTCCAGGCGAACATGCCGCTGTTCCAGTAGAAGTGCCCCTGGGACAGGTATTCTTCAGCGGTGTGGCGGTCCGGTTTTTCCACGAAATGGTCGGTCCGGAGAATGGGGACGCCGTCGATGGTGGTCTGGATGTCGGTTGCGCGGATATATCCGTAGCCGGTATGGGGAGAACCGGGGACGATGCCGAAGGTGACCAGGGAATCGAGCTGCTCGGCCGCCTTGAAGGCAACCTCCAGCAGCGACTGGAATCGCCGCAGGTCGCGGATGAAATGGTCGGCAGGCAAGGCGCAGAACACGCTTTCGGGGTCCCGGCGATGGAGGATTTCCGCGGCCAGGGCCAGGCAGGCGGTCGTGTTGCGGCCCGCCGGTTCCGCAATCACGTTGTCCGGGGGCAATTCCGGCAGGCAGGCCCTCACGTCGTCGGCCTGGACCTGGTTGCAGACGACCAGGATGTTTTCCGGGGGGATGGGAGGGCAGACGCGCCCGACCGTTTCTTCCAGCAGGGTCCGGTCGGAAAAGAGCCGCAGGAGCTGTTTGGGCGTCTTGTTCCGGCTCAGCGGCCAAAACCGCGCCCCCACGCCCCCGGCCATTATGACGGCATAACGTCGCATCGGCATTCCCTCCTTTTGATCGGCGCCGTCGCCGCCGCGGTTGCGCCCGGTCTTCTAGACGGCCGGGCGGCAGGCTCATTCGACCGACGAAGCCGGGAAGCGGTAGGCAGTGTAGCGCAACGCGTCCTGAATGCCCAGCTTTTCGCTGCTGGGGCCAACGCGGACGTAGAATTCCTCTGGAAGATTCTTCTGACAGAGGAAAACTGGTTTGGGGCTTTTCCGGCAGGTCACCCGCAGGACCCTTCGCGAATCGTGGTCCAGGAACCGGGTGCGCACGTGGGGGGCCAGGTCCTGGCCGAGCGAGGATTTCACGAGGTTCCAGAAATGCCTGGCCATGTGGTCCTCGTTGGTGAACTTGTCCGCCTCCAGGCCGAGGGCCTGGCCCGAGTCGTCGACGCCGATGAGCAGGTCGCCCCCGTCGGTGTTGAGAAAGGCGGCCACGGTTTTCAGGCAGGCGTGCTCGATGGCGGGATCGTTCTTTTTCTGGTACAGGTTGAAACGAAGGGTGGACTTGAACTCGAGGTGCTCGCTTTCCCCCTGTCCGATCAGGGCGGCCAGTTCGCTTTCCCGGGATTGGGCCTCGTCCTGGAAGCAGGAAAGCAGTTCCACCATGAGGCCGGCTTCTTCCCACACGCGGCCGAGTGCCTGGAGCGGGTTGCCATCCGCAAACAGAAAACCGGCGGGGTGTTCCGTCCCGGAATAGGGTGTTCGGGTTGGGCCGGCCGGCTCCTTCATGGGAGACTGGAGGCCGAAGAGCGCGCAGGCGTAAGCGGATGCGTTGATGCGGCGGCTGACCAGCAGCAGGGCCAGCCCGAGCCCGCAGCCGTGGCGTTCCGCCAGGATGGCCCCACCGCAGCGGAAGGGCCGGGGGAGTTCGAGAAACGCCGCTTCCAGCGTCTGGTCCTTCCCGGCCAGGAGTTGGCGCAGCTTGTTCCTGGCTTCCACCGTGGCGGCCGCTCCCGTGCAGGACAAGGGCAGCACCTCCCGGTTCTGCTCGAGGAAGGCCAGCGTTTCGTCGGGTGTGGCCGGTCGGCAGGCCTTGACGGGAACCGGATCCTGCAACAGTGGATCCGTGGCCCCGGCTCCCGGGCAGAGCTGGTCCCAGGGGGCGTGCCCCTCCGGGTGTTCGCGCAGGGCGCACAGGAAGGCGGCCCCGCCGGGACGGCTGAAATCCACTCCCTGGCGGATCATGATTTCACGGTAGACCGTTTCCACCAGGCGGCGGTCGGGGTGGGACAGCTCGGTGCCCGCCGGCGATTTCAGCGGATCCTCCCCGGCGTAGATGACGTAACCGTCTTCGGTGTCCACCAGGTCCAGGTCCCTGGGATGGATGGGCAGGAAGGTCGTCGCAGTGTTGGCCGGCATGGGCTACTCCACCCTGATGCGGTTGTCCTTCTGGGGGGACAACGGGGAATGGGCCTTCACGTAATCCCGGATGGCTTCCCGGATGAGCGGGCCCGTCACCGGGGAGACGCCCTTGGCGAAAGTCGTATAGCCGTCTCCCCCCTTGAGCAGGAAGTCGTTGGTGGATACCCGGTAGATTTTCTCGTCTTCCAGGGGGAGACTGCCCACCGTGATGGACACCAGCACGGGGACGGACTTCTCGTTCTGGGAGTAGACGAGGCGGGCGCCGGAAATCTGGAGGCCGGTCTTGCGCCAGAAGGTGTTTTTCGAGAACAGTTCGCGGATGTCCTTTCCGGACATCTGAAGCGTGATGATCTGGTTGTCGAACGGCATGACGGCGGTGATCTGCTCGAGGGTGATTTTCCCGGCGGGAATGCCCGCCCGGATACCGCCGCCGTTCTGGACCGCGATGTCGGCGCCGGTCAGTTCCCGGATGGCGTCGCAGATCAGGTTGCCCAGGTTGGATTCCCCGGCGGGGGGGTGCACGAGTTCCACGGTGGTTTCCCCCACCACTTCGGCGTACTCCTTGGCGATCTGATCGAAGTAGCTCTTGACGATTTGGTCAGCCTTGGTGTCGAAGGCGGCGTTGGGGCCCGCCACGATCCTCCGCAGGCTGATGCCGGGTTCCACTTCCACGGGTTTGCCCGGGGCCAGGGGCACCCGCAGATTCAACGCGCCGAGATACAATCCGTAGCAGCCGGCCTGGACGATCACGGTGCCCTCCTCGACGCAGGGTTCGAAGAGCGGAGTGTGCACGTGCCCTCCCACGATGACATCGATCCCCGGCACGTTGCGGGCCATCTGCCGGTCTCCCTCCAGCCCGAGGTGGGAAAGGACGACGACCAACCGGGCGCCTTCCTGCCGCATCCGCTTGACCAGCGCCGGCAGGACGGCGGCGGGCTCGAGAAACTTCATGGATTTGACGTTGTCGTACAGGGTGAGCTGGGGCGTTTCGGTGGAACAGACGCCGATCAAGGCGATTTTGAGACCTTTGCGTTCGCAGACCGCAAACGGCTTCGTCCCGGCGAGCGGTTTGCCCTCGTGGTCGAGGACGTTGGCGGCCAGGAAGGGGAATCGGGCGCCCGCGAGTGTTCTTTGCAGCTTCTCGATACCCCAGTCGAACTCGTGGTTCCCGATGGCCGAGGCGTCGAACCCGAGGTAGTTCATGAGGTCCACCATGGGTTTTCCAAAGAACCGGTTGGAGATGGCCGTCCCCTGGAACATGTCCCCCGCCGACACCAGGAGGATTCCTTCCGGGTTCGCCTGCCTGGCCTCCATGATCAGCCCAGCCAGGTAGGCCGAGCCGCCGACGGGCAGGTCCGGGTGGGAGGCCTTGTCCAGAAAGGGCCGCATGAATCCGTGGATGTCGTTCACATGAAGGATGGTCAGGTGCTTGTGGTCCTGGTCGTCCGCTCCCCGCAGCGGAACCAGGAACAGCAAGGCCGCCAGAAGCCAGAGCAGCTTCCATCGTGCCGGGGAAGGAAGAGATCCATATTTGTTGTCGTGCATGCTGAGCGTGCCTCCCATGGTTTTATCGGCTTGCCCGGCCGAACTCAGGCGGTGACGCAGGGCGGGAAGAAACGAGGGCGAGTGCGTTCCCTCACGGTTTTTCGAAGCGGAACATCTTGACGCCCAGCTTGATCTTGTCGCCGTGCGCCAGCACTTTCTCGGTCATCTTCACCCCGTTGACGAAGATCCCGTTCGTACTGCTCAGGTCGCGGATAAGGTACTGGCCGTCTTCCAGAACAATCTCGCAGTGGCGGCCCGAGACGGAGCGCTCTTCCGGGAAAGCGATCTCGTTGTCGATGTGCCTGCCGATCCTCGTCCTGGGCAGGCCCAGGGAATAGAGTTCTTTTTTCCCCTCCGCGGAATAGGACACCAGGTGGGGGCTCCTGCCGACGGGGGGAATGACTCGCTTGGGTTCCAGGCGGGAACTTCCGCAGGCGGCACAGGACGAGGAACCCGCCGTGGCGAGGGCGCCGCAGGAGGAACAGACCAGGTCGACGGTCTTGCCCCCCTGCACGAATTGATAGCCGCATACGAGGCAAGTCGGGCTGGAGAAATCCTCCACTGGAAACTTGCAGGCCGGGCAGAAGTATGCCCCGGGAATCTTCTCGGTATCGTTGGATTTCTGCTCGTCCATGCTCCCTCCATGCGTTGTGGGGGCAGATCACGCCGTCCTGCCCGGCTCGAAGCGCGAACCCGAATATTGCCAACAGAAAACCGCGCTTGTCGAGAAAACCATTCTTCCATTGCTGGACAGTTTGTCAAGCCGTTTTCAGGATGGCGGAGGCGCATGGGAATCGAACCCACCAGCGACCGCATCCGCGGCCGCTCACCGGTTTTGAAGACCGGGCAGAACACCAGTCCCGATTCGCCTCCATCGACGATTATCTTTCTTCGCCTCTTACAGTGCAAGACCAATTTGCGGCGGCTGTTCCGCCGGAGCGGCCCTGTCGGCGGGCGAACGTCCCCGCGGGGGGGGCGGAATCCTTTTGACATGTCCGGCCCTTGATGCTAAGATAAGCAAACTTCAGCATTCAGGTTCCCTCTATGGAAGAGCTTCCTGTCAATGTCCTGTTTGTCGAGGATGACCGCGTCACCCGGGACATGGTCGCCTTCCTGATGCGGCGTTTCGTCAGGGAGCTCTGGGTGGCGGAGAACGGCGCGGACGGGTTGGAGCTCTTCCAGAGGCACCGGCCCGACATCGTGGTGACCGACATCCGCATGCCGGAAAAAGACGGGTTGAAGATGTCGCTGGAAATCAAGGCGATGTCCCCGAAGACCGAAATCATCATCACCACGGCGTACAGCGAGGTCGAATATCTCCTTCGGGCCATCGACATAGGGATCGACCGGTACGTTCTCAAGCCAGTGGAGGCGAAGGATCTTTACGACGCCGTGAAGAGATCCTGCGAAATCATCCAGCTGTACCGTGTGATCGAGAGCCAGCGGGCCGAGCAGGAGAAACTGATCGCTGAGCTCCGGGAAGCTTTGGCCAACGTGAAGATTCTCCAGAACCTGTTGCCTATCTGTGCTTCATGCAAGAAGATCCGGGATGACCGGGGGTACTGGCAGCAGTTGGAAACCTACTTCCTGGACCACGGAGACATCCTGTTCAGCCACTCCCTGTGCCCTGAATGTGCGGCGAAAGCCATGTCGGAAACGGATCTCTGAATTCGGGCCCAGCCTCCTATCGCCCCTGCTCGAGCAGGGGCATCTTCACCGTCATCTTCTTGCCCTTCCGATACAGCGTGACTTCGACCGTTTCTCCCGGCGGGAGGTTGAGCAGGTAGCCGGCCATGTCGGCGTTGGACGCGATGGGGCGATTGTCGGTCTGCACGATGAAGTCGCCGCCCACGATCAACCGCATGCGGCCGAGCAGGGCTCGGCTGTTTCCACCGCGGATCCCTGCCCGAGCGGCACTGGAGCCGCTTTCGACATACTCCACCAGCACCCCGCTCCCTTCCGGCAATTCCAGGACCTCGGCGAGGTCGGGAGAGACGTCGATCCCGTGGATGCCGATCCAGGGCCGGCGGATGCGGCCGTCTCGGATCAACTCGTTGGCGATTCGGACGACAGTGGAAACCGGCACGGCAAACCCGATCCCGATGTTCCCCCCGCTGGTGGTGAAAATCGAAGTGTTCAGGCCGATCATCTTGCCCTGTGAATCGATCAGCGGACCGCCGCTGTTCCCGGGATTGATAGCGGCGTCGGTCTGGATGACCCCGTCGATGACGAAGCCCGCATTCGACTTGATGCTCCTTCCCAGGGAAGAGATGATGCCGGCCGACATGGTGCGGGTGAGCCCGAAGGGGTTCCCGATGGCGTACACTTTCTGCCCGACTTTCAGGTTCTTGGAGGTGCCGATGGGGATGGGCACCAGCCGCTCCGCCGGCGCCTCGATCTTCAGGACGGCCAGGTCGTTGACCGAATCGACACCTTTGACCGCGGCCTTGTATTTCGTCTTGTCGGCCAAGGTCACCTGAATGTAATCAGCGTTCTGCACGACGTGCTGGTTGGTCAGTATGTGGCCTTCCGTGTCCAGGATGACGCCGGACCCCGTTCCTTCCCCGCGGACAGGTTCCAGGAAGAAGTCGTAGGAAACCTCCACGGTGGTGATGTTGACGACGCACGGTCCCAGTTGGTCGTAGACGCGGATGGCTTCTTCCTCTTCCTGGCCGAACTTGCGGGGCGGTACGGGGGAGGCCTCGGCCAGAACTTTTCTGGGTTCCAGCGTTTTGGCGTTTCCCTGAAGGAAGCCTAGTTTCCACAGGACGGTCAGGGTGATGACGGAACTCAGTACGGCGGAAAAAACGATCAGCAGAAGCGTCAAGCCGCGTCCGGAATGTGGTGAGCTTTGCATAATTCCCCTTGAAGTGAAAAACGCCGGAATCCGCTTGAATCCCGGCGTTACGCTCCTGTTGCGGGAGGGGTGGCCCCCCCCTCGGGTTCTATTTTCCGGCCGGTTCAGCCGGGGCGGTGGTCGGCGTGACCGCTTCGGCCGGGGCGGGCGCGGCGGCCTTGGGAACCAGTTCCCACTTCATCTTGAATTCGTCGATCTTCCCGTTGCTCTTCAGTTTCTGGATGATCGGATCGATCTTCGCCTTCAGGTCGGATCCCTTGGCGAAGACGATGGCGTACTGTTCTTTCGTCAACCGGTCGCCCGCCATGCGGAACTGGTCGCCGGCGTTGTTGATGATGTACTGCAGGGTGCCTTCGTCGCCGACGACGGCGTCGATTTCATCCTGGCTGAGGTCCGTGTTCATTGCCTCGTCCAGCGAGTTCACCCGCTTGACCTGGGCGTCGGGAAGGTTGGCCTTCACATACGCTTCGGAAGTGGAATCCTTTTCCACCGCGATGCGCTTGCCGCCCTTCAGGTCGTTGAAGGACTGGATGGGGCTGCCGGTCTTGACGGCCACGCGGATTCCGGTCTCGAAGTAGGGTTCGGAAAAATCGAATTCCTTCTTGCGCTCCTCGGTGATGGATACAGCGTTGATCACCACGTCGGCGCCGTTCTTGAGATCCTTGTTCTTCAGAACGTCGAAGCACTTGTTGAACTCGGGAACGCGGTTCCACTCGATCTTGATGTCGCCCAGTTCCTTGGCGATCTCTTTCATCAGGTCGGGATCGAACCCGTCTACTTCCGTTCCGCTTCCGGCTTCGAAAGGCAGGTTGTTGTCGTGAATGGCGACGCGGATTTTCTTTTCTTTCGAAATCCGCTCGAAGTCGCTGGCGGTCTTGCTCGAGCCGCAAGCGCTCATAAGCAGAACGGCACCCACCAGAACAAAGGCAAAAAACACGCATGCGATAGATCTTTTCACTGGTCCTCCTCCGCGAGGTTCGTTTTTCGCAACCTGTACATTACATCCCAAAGGGAATCAAATCAAGACAAAAATTTCCCCGCCGGGGGTTCCTGGAGGCTGAGATGCAGGAGAATGGCGTCCTCTTTGGGAAACGAGTAGTAGTCTTTCCGGATGTGTTTGGACGAGAAGCCGTGCCGCGTGTAGAACCCGATGGCCTGCCGGTTGGAGGGCCGGACCTCCAGGAAGCAATCCTCCACTTCGTCGCGCCGGAGCACTTCGAAGAACTTCTTCAGGAGAATCGTTCCAAAGCCCTGGCCGTGCAGGACCGGCATGATGCCGATGTCGTAGATTTCCGCTTCCGGCGGAGTGATCTGCGCGACGATATAGCCGATGGGCAGGCAGGATATGCGCGGCGCCTGGAGAAGCATGACCAGGATCGCCGGGTTGTCGGCCATGGACTGCAGCGCTTCTTGCGGGAACTGCTGCAGGTTGACCGCCTTGGCGATCCGGTTCACGGCTGCCATCTGCTCCGGTTCTTCGGCATACAGGAATTTGACCAGGGACACGGATCACCTCGCTGGGGGAAAAAGCAGGGGGGCGCGACGGGCATCGGGCGGACGAACGTAGAGGGCTTCCGGCATGAAATTCCCGGTTGTCCACCGCTCGGGCGAAGCCAGCGCCGCGCCAAGCAGCAGGGAGCAGAGGGGAACGTGAGGGGAGAGCCAACGGAACCGCCCGGCGGATGAGGGTGGCCAGCGGTCCCGGATGCGGGTGGCGACGTCGGCGGAAGCTTCAGTCAGGATCAGGGTCGTGGCAGATTCCCGCTTGTCCAGCGACAGGACCCTGTCGACCAGGGACGTTTCGTCGTATTCGGCGGGTTCGATGAATTCGCGGGGCCCGTCCTGGGCGGACTCGTAGCCGGCGCCGAAGAACTTTCCGCGCCGGGCGGGAATGACCGTGAAGACCAGCTCGTCCTCGACCTGGGGGCAACGGGCCAGCAATTCCAGGGCATGGAATCCCGCCACCGGAAGGTCCAGGGCGTCGGCCACTCCGGCCGCAGCGGCCAGGCCGATTCGGATGCCGGCGAAGGAACCGGGGCCGGTGACGGCGCAGACGCCGGTTAGGTCCTCGAGGGCCAGGTCCTGTTCGTAGAGGAGAGACGCGATGCTGGTGACCAGAGTTTCGGTGTGCGAAGCGGCCGGCAAAAAGACCCGCTGGCCCACCAGCCTGCTTCGGTGGGCCAGGGCCAGTCCCTGCGTGGCGGAGGTGGTGTCCAGGGCCAGGATCGGCCCCGTGCGAACAGCTTCCCAACGGCTGCCGCGCAGGCCGGCCCATTCTTTTCCGGGCCCCTTCTCCGTCGCCGTGGGTGTGGCCGGTCCGCTGTCTGAAACCGCCGTCTTCATGCCGTTCTCCACCAGTAAACGCCCAGGACGGCGAGGGCGGCAATCAGCCGGTAGACGACGAAGACGTCCATGGAATGCTTCTTCAGGAAGCGGAGCAGGAAAGTGATGGAAAGCGCGCAGACCAGGAAGGAAACCGCGGCCCCAAGGGCCATGAGCGGGAAATCGTGGTCCCAGAAGCCGGGCCAGGCGCCGGCGCTGACTTTTCCGAGGACGTGCCTGGCCTTGAGCAGGCAGGCGCCCAGGGTGAGGGGCAACATCATGAGGAAAGAGAAGGTGGCGGCGTCTTCCCGGCGCAGCCCCCGAAAGAGGCTGGCCGTCATGGTGATCCCCGAGCGCGAGACACCCGGGACGAGGGCCAGGGCCTGGGCGCACCCGATGAGGAGGGCGTCGCGCATCTTCATGTCTACCGTCGTTCGCGTCTTCTTGCCCAGGTGGTCGGCCAGGTAGAGCACCACCGCGAAGAGCCCCATGGGCAGGGCGGAAAGGACGGGAGACCGGAAGACGTTCTCCACAATGTCCTCGCCAAACACACCGGCCAGGCCGGCCGGGATGCAGCCCACGACGATCAGGATGCCCAGTCGGCGGTGGTGCCCCGCGTCCTCGCAACGCCCCGGAGCGAGGAAGGCCCGGGCGATTTTCAGCAGCGGCTTGTGAAAGCACAGGACCAGCGCCAGGGCCGTGCCCAGGTGGAGGGCGAGGTCGAACGTCAGTTTGGCGTCGGGCGCCTGTTCCGTCCACTTCAGGAGCCAGGGCACGATGAGCAGGTGAGCCGATGAGCTGACGGGGAGGGGTTCCGTGACCCCCTGGACTATGCCGAGCCACACCGATTGCAGCCAATCCATCTCACACTCCTTCATCCCGGTGGGGGGTCAACCGCCCGAGGCTTTCGCTGAGGCGGCGGACATTTTCGAGCATTTCCCGGCGCCTGGGCACCGGAAGGCGGATGCCGGCAAATCGTGCTTCTTCGCTATCCTCCAGCAAGCGGATGATCTCGTGGATCTCCTCTTCGGAAACGCCCGCCCGGGACAGGGCGTCGATCATCTCGTCCCGGCGCATTTCCTGGATCGCCAATCCGGTGGCCTGTTCCGCCTTGCGTACGACTGCCGAGTGAAGGATGTCGAAAAAGGCGATGGACGAGGTATTTTTGACCAGGCCGGCCGCTTCTTCCAGGAGGGCGGCGACATTGTCGATTCCCTTCTTCTCCTTGCCTTCTCCTGATTTCCGGAAATGCTGGCTGGCCAGGAAAACGGTCGCGGCCAAGAGCAGTACGATCAAAACGCCGTAAAAGATCTTGGCGAACAGGGTGAGTCCGTTGGCCGGCCGGGCGTTACCGTTCTTGGCCTGGGGCGGAACGGCCGTCAGCGAGACCGGCTGTGTCTGGAGGGTTCGGGTCGCGTTCAGGGCGCAGTCGAAATAGGTGAACGCGATGCCGGGGAAGGCGAGCTTGCCGTCTTTTTTGGCGTACAGCACGATTTCCCATACTTTTTCCCCGCCGTAAAAAGCCGGTCCCTGGGCGGACAGCCTTTCGAAGGGCTCGAAAACGAGCTTCTTCTCCCGGCAGGATACCAGTTCGAACCCGGGGCAGGGTGGGATGGCCGGCTGGGTCAGGGTGAAGAGGTTCCCCGTTCCCCGTATCGTCAAATACAGCGAAAACGCTTCGTTTACCCGGACCTGCTCCGATGAGCAGTTGATCTGGATGGAATAGGCGCCGACATCGAGGTTTTTCGCTGCCGCACCGCCGGGAATGGGTCGCACATTGAGCTGAAGCTTATCGGAGGCGAGGACTTTCTCGACCGACGAGGAAGCGCCTGCCGATCGGACTCTGACCGACCACTCCGCCGGCTCCATGGGCAGCACCCCGGACCGGAGCGGGAAAAGGACCATGCGGGCGATGGGGACGATCCAGACGGCGCCTTTGGCTGTTTCCACACGGGCCATTTCCTTCGTGGGGTCGACCGGCACGCTCTTCTTCAGGAACCCTCGGTAGTCCGGTTCCCGGCGCAGCACCGCCCGCGATTCCAAGGGCAGCGAGGTCTGGATGGCGTAGGTGACGACGACCTGTTCCCCCTGCCAGGGGGACATGTTGCTGACATCGGTGATCAGCTTCACTGTACCGGCGGATACGTCGATGACGCCGGGATCATGCAGCGGAGAAGGGGGGCCGGGGACGGGCGGCTGGGCCGGAGCGGTTTTCAGCAGCTTGTTTTCGGTGCCGTCCGGGTTCAGAACACTTACCTTCATCGCCCGGGAGACAGTCTCCCGCCCCCCCGCGCGGACGCGGATCGGCGGGATGGCGAACTGCCCGCTTTCCCGCGGCACGTAGGAGCACACCAGACGGATTTCCCGCAGCGGTGTTCCGCCCCAGGTGGAGTTGATCACCGACTTGCTCATGTCCACCTGGGTGAAGCCGGAAATTTCCGGGAAAAAGGGGACGGGATCGGCCGCCTCCGGTTCGAGGTGGACCACGATGGTGATGTTCAGGGTGTCGGACAGCGTCATGGTCTGGCGGTTGACGGAAAAACGCACGCCCGGGCCGGTCGGCGCCTGGGCGCACAGTTCGACCTGCCCGGCCAGAACGCACAAGAATGAAATCAGGAACTTTTTCATCTCACTCTTACCAGTATGGACCCGTGTTCTTGATCGAAGGGCCGGGGGTGGGTGCCTGGGGGGGCGGATTTTCCCGGCCGCGAAGCGAATCGAGCATCTGTCGGGCCGCCCCTTCGTCCGCACTGTTGGTTCCGGCCGCGGGAGGCGGGGCCCCGTCGCCGCCCGTCCCTTCCGGCGGCGGAGGCGGGGGCTGGGATGGCGGCGGGGGAGGGGTCGGCCTGTCCCGCAAGGCGACTTCCAGGTTCCAGGAAGCGTCGTCGGCAAAACTCCCCGCTTCCATGGCCAGGCGAAAGGATTCGGCGGCCAGTTTCCGGTTGCCCATGGCCAATTGGGCGCAGCCGAGGTTGTAGAGTAGATTTCCCCGGGGATTTCCGGGCAGCGTCCGGCAGGTCTTGAGAGCGGAGAGGCTGGCGGCGGCACTTTCCCCCAGCTTTCCGGCCCGCAGCAGGGCGTCGGAAAGGTTGGCGCCGACCAGCGCCTGCGCAACCGAACCGTCCTCCTGCAACCGAAGGGAACGGGAAAACGAGTCGATGCCGCCCGAATAGTCCTTTTTTGCCGTCAGGCGGATGCCTTCGCGGTTTTCCCTGTCTCCCGGAACGGAACATCCGGCCATGAACAGCAACCCGAAAATGGCCAGGACCCGTTTCAGCCGGGGCACTGGTTTGCCCGACACCAGAATCAGGGAACCCGCGAGCAGAAACCAGGCCGCCCAGACGAACCAGTGCGTCCGGACAACGGGGAAATCCTGGTAGGAAAACCCGTTCGGGTTTCTTTCCCGGAAAAAGCGGGCCATGATTTCCGACGTGGTTTCCCCCACCGAGGCGAACTTGAGGTATTCCCCGCCGGCGCCTTCCGCGAGAGAAGACAGTTTGTCCTCCCGCAACCGGGTGATCACGGGTTCTCCCCGTTCGTCTTTCACCATGTCCTGGTTTTCCCCGCTACTTTCGAGGATGGATGCGCCTTCCGGAGTGCCCAGGCCGACCAGGACCAGCCTGACCCGAGACCGCCGGAATTCGGCGAAGGCCGAGGCGGGCGCGTCATCAAAGAATTCCCCGTCGGAGAACACGATCAGGGTGGTCCGCCGGCCATCCTCCGGGGCGGTGCATATTCTGCGCAACAACTGTTGCAGCGGGTTGAACCGGGTTCCGGCCGTGGAAACCGACGATGGGGCCAGCTTTCCCAGCAGACCCTGCACGTGCAGGGAATTTCCGGTCAGCGGAGCCAGGACCGTGCTGGCGCCGGCAAAGGCGATCAGCCCGAAACGGGCCGGGGAGGCTTCCTTCATGATGTTCTGCGCCAGAAAACAGGCCGCTTTCAACCTGTCGGGCTGGACGTCCCGGGCCGACATGCTCAGGGACACGTCCACGGCGAAGAAAATGCTGTCTCCCTCCAGATAGACCATGCGCGGCGCCCGTCCCCAGGTGGGGCCTGTCAAGGCGACCAGCAGCAGAGCGATGGCGAGCATGCAGGCGCCGAAAGCGGGGGAGGCCCGGAAGCGCCGCCTGTTTCCCTGGGTTTCGAAGCGTCGCCGGAACTTCGCCCGCTGCCGGGACAGAACCAGCAGCCAGGCCAGGCACAGCGCGATGCCCGCAACGACCCAAGGCAGGAAGATTCCGTTTTCAAAATGCACGCCCGGCCCTCCGTGGCGGGCATATTACCACAAGTGTCGATAAGGCTTGAAGGAAGAATACTTCCCGGCGCGGGCTTTACTGTTGACAGTGCCAGATGTGTCCACTAGCATACGGCAGAACAATCC
Organism: uncultured Acidobacteriota bacterium; assembly: GCA_964436005.1. Lineage (GTDB taxonomy): Bacteria > Acidobacteriota > JAAYUB01 > JAAYUB01 > JAAYUB01 > JAGNHB01. Next base: position 6,130 of record CAYTBK010000009.1, on the reverse strand, counting down.
AGCGGCCGTGCAGTGGAGGAAAGAAATGTTTTTCAAAAAACACAAAGCTCTAATTACATTGGATATAAACGTCGCCCCGGCCCGGGTTGACGAAGCGGGGAAAGCGGTGCGGCCGGCGGAAGAACCTGCGACGAAGCAACCGGAAGCCGGGCCGGCGCGCCGGGGAAATGGCGCCGCGGATGGCGCCCCGGTCGCGGAAGCCGGTGTTTCCCCTGCGGTCGCGGCGGAGCCTGCCGCTCTGGCGGAGCCCGCCCCGGGCGAACCGGTTCCGCTGGAATCCGCCCCGGCGGAAGAGACGGCCGGGGAGGCCGGCGAAACGCCGGCCCCACCTTGCCCGGTGGAAAGTGTTGTTCCGGGAAAGGTGACCCCGCCGGCGGAAGATGCCCATTTTCACGAAGCGCCAACCGAGGCGAGGGCGGAAACGGGTCCGGTGCCGGAAGAAGCGCCCGGGGAACCTCCTTCCGCCCCTGCCGAGGCGGCTTCGCCGGAACCTGCTCTCTTCGGGGGCGGCGAGGAGGCCGAACGGATTTCCTGCCCCTTCTGTTTCAAGATCGTCCTGGCCGGGTCGGAGAAATGTGAATTCTGCGGGAATTCTTTCGATGCCGGCTTGCCGGTGGAGATGAATCCGCCCCGGCCCGCCCCACCGGAGTCCCCTCTGGAGGTCGTCGAACCCCAGCCTCCGGAACCGCCGGAACAGGAGGCGGAGGAAATGCCGGAACCGATCACGCGCCGGCTCTCCACGCTGCCGACGCCTTCCATCCTGAAGGAAACGACCATCATGCTGCCGGCCAAGCTCACGCTCCTGGACACGACGAGCCTCAAGGCGGAAGATGTTTTCGTGGTGCGCATCGGCACCACCAACATCGGCCGGGGCACGGACAACGAGCTTTCCTTCCCGGAGGAAGAATTCATCAGCCGTCGGCACTGCCAGATTGCCTTCCATAAATACCAATACGTGCTGAAGGACTTGCAGAGCGCCAACGGGACGTACGTCAACGACGTGCGGATCCAGGAAACGATTCTGCGGGATGGCGACCACATCCAGGTGGGCTCCCTCCGGTTCCTTTTCGAGGACCCGATCGAAAAAATGAAAAAGAAGCACCCGGAGGAGAGCTAGACAACCTCCCTGGATCTTTGCGTCTTTTATCGGTGAAATGTGTTGCGAAAAGGGCCGAACATGGATACCATGAAAAAAGCTTCGCAAAGGGGGCCGTCTGACGGAGTGATTCAATGAGCCAATCCAACATCGTCCTTTACGAGGAAGAGTACCAGCAAATCAAGATCATTCTCAACCGACTGAACCAGGAGGCCAACGCCAAGGTCGTCTTCCTCGTCGACAAGAATGGTCAGCAGATTGCAGCTTGCGGCGAGATCGACAACCTCGATACGACGTCGCTCGCCTCTCTGACCGCCGGCAATGTCGCAGCGACGGACGGGCTTGCGAAGCTCATCGGTGAAAAAGAATTCTCCATCCTCTTCCACGAAGGGGAGCGGGACAACATCCACATTTCCCTGGTCGGGAAACGTGTCATTCTGGTGATCATCTTCGATCAGCGGTCCTCCCTTGGCCTGGTCCGGTTGCGCGTCAAGAGGGCCTCCATCGAGTTGGAGAAGGTGTTCGACACCATCGTGCGCAAGGTCGAAGCCGAGCGCCAGGCCCAGGAATCGGGCGTGGCTTCGCCTTTCGCCGAAATTACCGATGAAGATATCGACAACCTCTTTTCTAGCTGAAATACTCAGGGTTGAGGTTCGACGTTGACTTTCATTAATTACGCTTCCAGAGAAATCAATTGCAAGATCGTGTATTACGGTCCCGGTCTCGGTGGCAAGACGACGAACATCCAGTACATCTACGACACGACCAACCAGGACTCGAAGGGAAAGCTGATTTCCCTCGCAACCGAAACCGACCGCACGCTGTTCTTCGACTTCCTGCCCCTGGACCTGGGCACGATTCGGGGCTTCAAGACGCGCTTCCACCTGTATACCGTTCCCGGGCAGGTTTTTTACGACGCTTCCCGGAAACTGATCCTCAAAGGGGTGGACGGGGTGGTCTTCGTGGCGGACTCGCAGGAAGAGCGCATGGATGCCAACATCGAGAGCATCGCCAACCTGAAGTCCAACCTCAAGGAAAACGGGTTCGACATCAACGAGGTGCCCTACGTCCTTCAATTGAACAAGAGAGATTTGCCCAACGTGCTTCCCGTCGACGAGATGGCCCGGGAGTTGCGCCTGCGGGACGAACCGGTCTTCGAGGGAGTGGCCGTCAAGGGCACCGGCGTGCTGGAAACGCTCAAAGCGGTCGCCAAGCAGGTGATCATGGAACTCAAGAAGGGCGGAAAATAGGTTTTACCCGAAAGCGGGAAACAACGGGAACCGGTTCTGCCGGTTCCTTTTGCTTTTACGGGCGCTTGCCGGTACGGGGGCGGCGGGCGGCGTCAGCGCTGGTTCGGCCCCCACCGTTGCAGGGATTCCAGCGCGGCGGCATCGTCCGGCATCACCTCGAAGACGGTGACAAGTTTCGTGACTTGCAGCAGGTTCTTCACTTTGCCGCCCGCCAATACGCAACGCACCGCGCCGTCCTGGCTCGTGATCAGCGCGTGGCAGTTGATCAGTTCGCCGATGCCGGAGCTGTCGACGTAGTCGACACCTTCCAGGTTGAAAACAAAACGTTTGTACCCATCGTTGAGAAGTTCCCGCACGGTCCGGCGGAAAGAAACGGAAGCTTCACCCATGGACAGGCGGCCATCCAGCCGCAGGACGACCGAGGGGTTTTTCCGTATGATCTCGATGTGCACGGGCGTTCAGATCGTCGGTTCGGAAGCAATGGACAACTCGGCCGTAACGGCCGTGTCCGTCTCGGGGGTTTCCGTGATGGTCAGTTCTTTCTCGAGTGTCACCAGGGTCCCCCCCTTCGGTGTTTTTCCGAAGGAAACCTGGCCCATGAAGGAACGCATGTAGAAAATCCCTCTTCCGGAAGGCTTCAACAGGTTCTGCTCGTCCAAGGGGTTGGGCACGCTGTCGGGATCGAAGCCCTGGCCCTCGTCGGCGATGGTGATCTTCAGCGACCGGTTCTGGATCTCGATGCTCAGTTCCACATGCTTGGCCGGATCGAAGCGATTGCCGTGCTTGATGGCGTTGATCACGCCCTCCCGCACCGCCAGGCTGACCCAGAAAATCTCGTCCTCCACGACATGCCGGGACTGGAGCAGTTTCTGCGCGACGTCCTGGGTGATGTCGATGAAAGCCATGCTGTCGTTGAAGCGCATGTGAATCGCACTGTTTTCCATGACCATTGAGGACTCCGGGGATGGTGTTCGAGGCGTTATGCTAGCAGGATGAGCGGCCCGATTTCAAGAATTTTTCCGCTCCCCGCCCCTGACTATATTTTTCTGTCCCTGTTTTCGTCCCACAAACGCCGTCCGTAAAGGCGGCGGTCTCCGATCTCATTGACCGCGTAATGTTTCTCCGGCCGGCCGTCGACCTCGTATACGTGATAACCAACAATATGATTCTGAAGGAGGATGGAAAGCATCTTAAAAAACTCCTCCTTCTCTCCGGGGGAGAGGTCGTCCAGGGACAGGTCGCGCGTGGAGCCCATGTTCAAGAATTCGTCGAGTTTCTTGAATGCTTTGGAAGTGTTGGGGATGCTGACGTTTTCCTTTCGCAGCCCCGTCTGCACGATTTCGCGGGCCACGGCCTTGAGTTCGGATTTCCCGCCCGGCTTGACGCCGCCCGGTCCCAGGGGTGAAATTGAAGACATGACAACCTCCTTGGCCGATGCTACTATTGTTTCATCGGATTTTTATCGGAAATCGAGAGTGTTTTCAACCGGGCAATACAAAAATGGAAACGAGGGCGGGCGCCGGAGGCTCTTCGCCGGGCTTCCCGGCCTGACAATTCGAAGGAAAGCGTTCCGACAGCATACCTTGACGACCTGGGAGGTTCCGATGGCAGAATTTTTCGCGGATTCCAGAGCGGTGTTCCTTTTCGCTCTGTCGAAAGAGGAGGAAGCGGCGGCTTTTTACCAGGACCTGGCCAACAAGGCGTCTACGGCCCACATGCGGGAGGTGTTCCTCGACCTGGCCGCCCAGGAACGGGGACACCAGAACAAGATCCGGCATATCCTCGAGAAGGAGGCGGAAGACGCTTTTGCGCCGGGGCCGGTGATGAACCTCCTGGTTTCCGACTACCTGGAAGTTGTGGCGCCCGAACCGGAAATGTCGTTCCAGGATGCCCTGATCGTCGCCATGAAGCGGGAGCAGTTGGCCGTCAAGCTGTACACGGACGTCGCTGCGGCCTCCGCGAACCCGAAGGTGAAGGAGGCGCTGTCGACCATGGCCAGGGAGGAATCGACCCACAAGCACAAGCTCGAGGAAGAGTATGAACTTGAATTCAGAAAAGAAAATTGAGGAGGAAATGTAGAGATGAAAGAAGAAAAAACGGTCACGTTCATGGGCAACCCGCTCCACCTGGAGGGTGAACTTCTGCAGAAGGGCCAGCCGCTGCCTTCCTTCACCGCCTTGGACCAGACAATGTCGCCGGTGGCGGCGGATTCGTTCCGGGGCCGGGTGGTGGTGATTTCGTCGGTCCCCTCCCTCGACACCCCCGTCTGCGACATGCAGACCCGGCGTTTCAACAAGGAAGCCGCGGGGCTGTCGGACGACGTCGTCATCCTGACCATCAGCATGGACCTTCCGTTCGCCCAGAAACGATGGTGCGGGGCGGCCGGCGTTGACAGGGTGAAAACGCTGTCCGACCATCGCGACGCATCGTTCGGGAAAGCTTGCGGTCTCCTGGTCCGGGAGCTGCGCCTGCTGGCCAGGGCCGTGATGGTGGTCGACCGGGAAGGGGTTTTGCGTTATGTCCAGCTGGTGGACGAGATCACGCACGAACCGGACTACGACGGCGCGATTGCGGCCGTCCGGGAGCTGCTCTGAAACCGTCTTCGGCCAGCCGTTCAGCCGGCGAAAAAAATTAGACAGTCACTCACTTTGTCGTATAATCAGCTTCCGTTCTGGAAAATCACTGCAAGGAGTTTGCAACATGACCAAGCGAGCCCACAATTTCAACGCCGGTCCCGGTATCCTCCCCTTCGAGGTCGTCGAAGAGGCGTCAAGGGGCGTCCTGGAATTTGGCAACACCGGCATGTCCATCATGGAAATGTCCCATCGCTCGAAAGAATATGACCAGGTGATCCGCGAAGCGGCCACCGACCTGCTGGAACTCCTCGGTTCTCCGGCCGGCTATAAGGCCCTCTTCATCGGAGGCGGGGCCAGCCTTCAGTTCGCCATGGTACCCATGAATTTCCTGCCCGACAACGGGTCTGCGGATTACATCAACACGGGCGTGTGGGCTTCCAAGGCCATCAGCGAAGCCAAACTGGTCGGCAAGACGAACGTCGTCGCCTCCTCCGAAGACAAGAAGTTCACCTACATTCCCGACCTCCAGAAGGTGTCCTTCACGCCGGGTGCCGCCTACCTGCACATCACGACCAACAACACCATCTACGGCACCGAGTACCACGCCTATCCGGACCCGGGGAACACGCCTCTCGTCGCCGACATGTCGTCCAACTTCCTCTCCCGGCCCTTCGATCTCACCAAGTTCTCGCTGATCTACGCCGGCGCCCAGAAGAACGTCGGCCCCTCCGGGGTGGTGATCGTGCTCGTCCGGGAAGACATGCTGGAGAGGATCGTCCGTACCGTGCCGACCATGATGAACTACAAAACCCACTACACCAACGACTCCCTGTACAACACGCCGCCCTGCGTCAACATCTACGTGGTGGGCCTGGTCATGAAGTGGCTGAAGAAGAACGGCGGGCTCGCCGCCGTGGAGCAGCGCAACATCCGCAAGGCCGCCATCGTCTACGACGCCATCGACAATTCCGGCGGCTTCTATCGGGGCACGGTGGAGAAGGAGTCCCGTTCCCGCATGAACATCCCCTTCCGTCTTCCTTCCGAAGAGCTCGAGGAAAAATTTGTCAAGGAAGGCAAAGCGGCCGATCTGATCGGTCTCAAGGGCCACCGGAGCGTCGGCGGTATCCGCGCTTCCACGTACAACGCCCTGCCGGAGGAGTCCTGCCAGGTGCTGGCGGATTTCATGAAGGAGTTCGCCCGGAAGAACG
>CAYTBK010000008.1:0-62690 GCA_964436005.1 uncultured Acidobacteriota bacterium | reverse complement strand
ACCTCCAAGTGCCGCCCCCCGCGCTGGCATAGTTATTAAACGAGCGGATTTTGGGTACGATGGCACAGGATTGCCTATACGACAATCGTCGTTTTGTTTGTTTTTTTCCATACAAGCCATACGGCGTTGGTGTTTAGCGGGCTGTAAAATTTAACTCGAAGCCACACGTACCGATCGCCCTTGCCGGCGGATCATGCCGGCAAGTTCCCGCTCGGCGCGGACATTACGCTATTTCAATGCGGAGGCCGGCATGGGCGAACGGGCGGACCAGATTTACCGGGCGCGGGATCTGCGGGCTACGCCGCTGTATGGCATCGTCGATGACTGGTTCGACACGAACATGTGGACACCCACCAATCGGTCGCAGCGATGGGTGGTCTTCGACAAACAGTCAGGAGCGGAGAATCCCGGCCAATTGGACATCCGCTGGCCGGAAACAGACAGAAAACTCCCGATCGGTGGGTGTCCACAAATAGGTTCCCTTTGTTTCGGCATGTCTTTTCAACACGAAGCCACAGACGTCACGAAGAAGGCCGGAGTCCGGAGAAGGATCCCGGAGAGTGTCGCGCATTCCATGCGTATAATAGACTCGGGGAGGTGCTCCATGAACAAGGCCCGCATCAACATCACACTCGACGCCGACCTGCTGGAATTCATCAAGGAATACGCCGAAGTGCAGCGCACCACGGTGTCGGAAGTTTTCACCCAGTTTGCCCTCAAACTTAAACGGCTCAGGGAAAACGACCCGACCGAGATTATCCTGGCCGACCCGGACTTCTCCGCCTGCCTGTTGGAAACCGCGAAGCGGCTCCGGCAAGGCGAGGTCCGTTGGCATTCTTATGACGAGGTCTTCGGATGAGGCTCGTGTTCAGCGACGCGTTCGTGGCTTCGTTGAAGAGACATGCCGCCATTCGGGAGGCGGTTCGCAAAAAGGTGGACATGATCGCCGCCAACCCCGTGGCGTTGGGAGAACCGCTCAAAGGCAATTTTCGGGGGTTCTGCAACTGCCCGGTCAAGCGCAACTTCCTGATCGTTTTCCTGCACTGCGCCAGTTGCCGGAAAAGGGGGGATGACGGGGTCGTCGCCTGCTCGGACTGTGCCGCTTGCGATGACGAAACCGTAAAGTTCGTCCTCCTCGGTCCACACGACGACGCCTACCGGCCATGATTCTCCACCGCTGAGGAACGGGGTCCGGAAAACGGGGCTGGCGCTTCCTGCTTTTGCGGCTTTGTCGGGAACATGTCCCGGCGCCGAGCATGTGGAAACCCGCTGGGCGGACAACGACAGGCGTTCATCAATCGGTGGGTGTCCCCAAAGCAGCAAATCCGGGGGCGGAAGGGTCGGCCACCGGTTGGCCCTGCCTTGAATAGTGGGTGTCCGAAATCCCTGCGGGCGGGCCCGGGCCGGGTTCTAGCCCGGTGGCGAGTTCGGAGCGCAGCTTCGCGGAGCACCGCTCAGTCCTTCGTGTTGGCGAATGGCCACGAATGCGCAAAGCGGCGCTGCCGGCGCCGGATCCATGAATCCATGCAACAGGCCTGGGGCGGAGGAAACTGGAATCTATCGGGCGGCCTGTCGGGCCGCGACCGGACCAACCCGCGCGAGAATGCGTATTGGAAACACGAGGCGCACGAAGGCCACGAAGGAGAACGGGGCTCGGGAGATTGCGTTATGACTGTCTGATGGGCAACAAGTTGCGCGTAGAGTTGCTATGTCTGCTTGATAGGACAATTCTTAGGCAGAGCCAGGCACTCTTGTCCGCTCTCTGCTGCTGCGGTCTTGCCGGGAGCGTTGTCCCGGCGCCCAACATGTGGACACCCGCTGGACCGATAACGGCAGGCGTCCCCCAAACAGTTGGAACCTAAAATCTTGAGCCTTTCGTTGACCTGACACGAAGTCACGAATTTCACGAAGAATACGGGGAATGGTTTTCTCCCGGCTGGTGTTTGCCGCGGTTCTGACTGTTTCGGATGGAGATTCGGTGGGGGTGGGTGCGCTGCCCGGTGTATAATCGGGCCTTGCGCCCGGGGCGGGGAACTGACGCTCCCGCCGTCCGCCGGGGCGAGGAGGAGAGAGGATGAAAATCGTGGTTTCCTGGAACATCCCGCTGGCGGAGAAGGCCTTCGCCCCCCTGGGCGAGGTGACGGTGCTGACGCGCCCGCTCCGGCCGGAGGACCTGGCCGGGGCCGACACCCTGGTGGCGCGCTCGGACGTCCGCCTCGACAGGGCTCTCCTGGCGGAGGCTCCCCTGCGGTTCGTGGGCACCACCACCATCGGCACGGACCACGTCGACCTGGCCTACCTGGAATCCCGAGGCATCGCCTTCGCCAACGCCCCAGGCTGCAACGCAAATTCCGTCAAGGAGTACGTCGCGGCGGCCCTGTTCCGGGCCGCGGCCGCCGGCGGCTTTTCCCTGGCCGGCAAGACCCTGGGCGTGGTGGGGGTGGGCAACGTGGGCACCCGGGTGGTCCAGGCGGCCGAGGCCCTGGGCCTGCGGGTGCTGCGCAACGACCCGCCCCGGGCCCGCCGCGAGGGGCCGGCCGGTTTCGTCGCGCTGGAGGAGGCCCTGGCGGCGGACATCGTCACGGTGCACGTGCCCCTGACCCGCCAGGGTCCGGACGCCACCTGGCACCTGCTGGACGCCGGCCGGCTGGCCCGCCTGCGCGAGGGCGCGGTGCTGCTCAACACGTCGCGGGGGGCGGTGGTGGACAACGCGGCCCTGTCGGAAACGCTGGCCGCGGGTCGCCTGGCCGCCGCCGTCCTGGACGTCTGGGAAGGCGAACCGGCTTTCGACCCGGCCCTCCTGGGGCGGGTGCTCGTGGGCACCCCCCACATCGCCGGGCACTCGCTGCAGGGAAAGATCAACGGGGTTCGGCAGGTCCGCGACGCCCTGTTCCGGCATTGCGGCGTTCCCGAACCCTGGCCCGAACTGGCCGAGGAAAACCCGCCCGCGCCCGTCGAGGTGCGCATCCCGCCGTCGGTGGCCTCGGCGGAGGAGATCCTGCGACGGGCGGTGGAAGTCGGCTACGACATCGGGACCGACGACGCGGCGCTGCGCGGGATCGCCCCGCTGCCGGCGGCGGAGCGGGCCCGGCGCTTCGAGGAACTGCGCGCGCACTACCGGGTGCGGCGGGAGTTCCCCGCCGTGCGCGTGCACCTGGCGGACGGCCAGGAGGCGGCCGCGGCGCCCCTGCGCGCCCTGGGCTTCCGCTGCGCCGGGCCGGAATGATGGTTTTCCGGCCGGCCCGGCGGGATGTCAAGAGTGAAGCTTATTATCAGAAAATTAGAATGTTAACCACAAATGCACAAAGGGAGAGAAGCGGGAGAGGTCGATCGATCATGGCCGGATTGAGAAGAAAAAGATATTTTGAATATTGTATGGCAAGGTAATTAATATTGCATATTATATTGCTTTATAAAATTGCGCTCGACTTCCCTTGCCAAACGGAAGCGTGATTGCTATCGTAAAGACCGGTTCCCCTTCATTCCCTTCGCGCAAGGTTTCGTCGGACCATAACGGCTTTCCGATTGCAATGGATGCCCGAGGGGCGAGAGGGCAGATGAGAAAGCCGCCGGCCCCGCAGGTTGCCCGCGAGACCGGCGGCCGGCATTCAGGCTTCGCTTTCCTCGCGCCTTCGCGTGAGATCGGAAGACGTCAGTAGGCGGTGTTGCGGATCCCCTCCACGACCAGGTCGGCGCACTTCTTGACCATCTCCTTGTTCAGGTTGGCCATGGTGTCGGTGTCCTGGTGGTGGTGCGGCCCGTAGGCGACGAAGCGGCAGGCGGGGATCTTCTTGGCCAGGAACGGGCAGTCGTCGCTGGCGCACTGGCCCTTGGTGTCGAGGACTTCCACCCGCTTGTCGGCCGCGGCCTGGCCGATGAAGCTCTGGATCAGCGGGTTGTCCGTGACGTTGGAGATGCAGGGGCCGTACTCGGCGCACAGGGAATCGATCTGGATCATGAGCCTGGTGTCCTCCAGCGGGAAGAGGGGTTCCTTCTCCGCGTAGTGGGTGGATCCGTACAGCCCGATCTCTTCGGCGCACCAGAGGGCGAAGACCACGGTGCGCTTGGGCTTGACCTTGCTGGCGGCGAACAGGCGGGCCGCCTCCATGACCACGGCCGTGCCCGAGGCGTTGTCGGCCGCGCCGCAGTAGACGCGGCCGTCGCCGCCCACGCCCAGGTGGTCGTAGTGGGCGCCGATGAGAATGACTTCCTTGGACAGGGCGGGATCCGTGCCGGGCAGGACGGCCAGCACGTTCCGGCCCTTGGCCTGGGCGTCGACGCGGCCGTTCACCACCATGTGGATGCGCTTGCCGAGGGCCCGGGGGGAGGGGTCGGCCACCAGGTCCTCGGTCTTCTTGCCGGTGAGCGGCTCCACGGCCCCGGCCAGCAGGAAGAGGACGGGCATGTCGAGGTGGGAAAGCTCCGGGTGGTAGGCGTACTTCCAGTCCATGGCCCGCATCTTCGCCTCCTTGGGGCTCTCGGCCATGCGCTGGGCAGCCCGTCCGCTGGGAACCACGATCACGCCGATGGCGCCGTTGCGGAAGGCGTAGTCGAGCTTGCGGTCCAAACGCACCAGCTCGGGGTCGGTGCCCTGGGGGGCGCCGGAGAGGATGACGGCGACCTTGCCCTTCACCGAACCTTCCGGGTAGGGCGCCTGGCCCGGCGCCTCCATGCCCCAGCCCGCGAAGACGAGCTCGCCGGTGACGTCGCCGAAGCCGGCGTAGTCAACCTCGCGGAACTCGTCGACGTACTGGAACTCCTTCTGCGGCTTGCCGTCCTCGCCCAACAGGGCGAGGACCACCGGGGAGCGCACCTCGTAGAGGGGGAAGGTCACTTCCTGGGTCTTCACCGGCAGGCCGGTGGCCCGCAGGGTTTTTTCCACGTACTCCTCGGCCTTTTTCCCCGACTCCGAACCCGTCAGGCGCCCCTTCATCTCCGGGGCGGCGAGGTCGTTGACGTACCAGGCCAGCTGGTCCAGGCTGGACTCGGGCGGCAGGCCCGCCGCCACCACCGGCGCGGCCGGGGCGGCCGGGACGGTTTCCGCGGCGCCCACCGGGGCCGCGGGGATCAGGACGAGGGCAAAAAGGGCGACGCGAAACAGACAGCGCATGAGGTTACTCCTTGTGGAATCCCGGGCGGACCGGCGGGCGGCCGCCTCGTGCGCCCGTATACGGGGCCGGCCGGGCGAAGGTTTTCCTCAAAGTTGACGGAAGAGGGCGGGCGCACACCGGGAGCCTGGCGACAAAACCGCCTCCCGGCGACGGAAGGCGATACCCGGACGACGCGGCCCGAGAACGGGAAGGAAAACCGGCCGGTTTCTCTGGTGCGGTGTTCAGGGTTGCGCAGCCAACCGCTCGACGGCCCGCCGGGTTCCATCGTTGGCGGGGTTGAGCTCCAGGGACCGACGGTAGCGGCGGAGGGCCTCCTCCTTCCTGCCGGCCCGCTCCAGCGCCTCGCCCAGGCTGTCCCAGGCGTTGGCCGAGGAGGGGAAGGCGGCGGCGTTCCGTTCGAAGACCGCCAAAGCCGCCGGCAACTTCCCCTCCTCCAGCAGGCGGTAGCCCAGGTTGTTGAACTGGCGTTCGTCGAACAGGAGTTCCGGATCGCCCGACGCCCGGAGCTTGTCGTACTGTTGCAGGGCGGCCTCGAGGCCCTGCTGCTGGAGGGTGGTCTCGACGAGGAGGGCGGCGGAAACGAACAGCTGGTTCCAGAAGGCCCGGAGGTTGTCGGCCTGGAAACGCTGCAGCCGGGCCTCGGCGTGCCCCAGGCCCTTGAGGTAGTCGTACTTCGGTCCCAGCGGCAGCCGGGCTTGCAGGGCGGCCAGCGTCTCGCCGGCCTTCCGGGCGGCCTGGACCTCTGTCCAGAGGGTGGCGATGTAGTCTCGCCACAGGACCAGCTTCTCCGTCGCCCAGGGCTCCCGGTGCCCGGGGATGACCAGATCCGGCCGCCCCGGACCGTCCAGGGCGTCGTGGAGAACCTCGATCCAACGCGGGATGTCCAGCCGGGGCTGGCCGGCGAAGAGGGGCAGCCAGCCGCGGTCCAGGAAAACGTCCCCCGTGACCAGCAGCTTCTCTTCGGGGATCCGCACGAAGACGTCCGAACCGGAGTGGGCGTTTCCGAACCAGGTGAGCTCCAGGCTCAGGTCTCCCAGGTCCAGGGTCACCCGGTCCCGGAAGGTGATGGCCGGCCGGGCCGGGGCCTGCGCCTCCTGGCGTCCCGCCGCGTTGCGCCGGGTGAAGGCCAGCTGCTGCATGAGGCCAGGCCGGTCGGGCGAATCGGGCGGCAGGGCCGCGATCTGCCGGGTCAGCTCGTCGATGCGCTGCCGGAAGCGCTGCAGCGACTCCGGCCGGCCTTTCTCCTCCTGGCGCAGGAGGGGCACGGCCTGTTCGTGGGCGACGATTCCGGCCCCCGGGAAGGCCGCAGCGCCGGACGCGTGATCCCAGTGCCCGTGGGTGAGCACGACATAGAGGAAATCACTTCGCCCGAAGGCCGCGGTGATGATTTTCCGGGCCTCGGCGGCGGTGGCGAGCGAGGGGCAGGCATCGATCACCACGAGCCCCCGCCGGCTGGCCAGGGCCACCACGATGTTCTCCATGGGGGAATTCTCGGTGAGCAGGAGAACCCGCGGGCCGAGCCGCCGGGTCCGGAAGACCGCTTCTTCCGCGGCCGGGCTGTAAGCGGACAGCCAGGCCAGAATGACGGCGACGAAGGCGGTCCTGACGGTGGTCGATCTCATGGTGCCTCTCCTGTCTTCCCGCCGGCTGCAGGCGATGCCCGATCTTCCTGGGCGCGCCCGGCGGGCGAGTGGATCTGCGCGTCAATCTCCCGGGTCCACGGGCTCTTCAGGGTTCCTTGCGGCTGGCCTGCAGTCTCGCCTGGCCGTTGATGCGGAGTTCCAGTTTACCGTAACCGCGGTCTCGCCGGTCGGAAAAAACCACCTCGATGTCGGCCACCGGGTACTTGACGAAGAAGCATTCCGGCGTCTCGGGGAAGATCTGCTGCCGGCGGCCCTTGTCCACGACGAAGAAGGCGCCGCCGGCCCATTCGATGGAAACGCTGTCGCCGGGCCCCACCTCGTAGGTCCCCGTGTAGAGGGATTCCTGGCCGGGGGGCAGACGCAGCGCCACTTTCTCCGGGAACACGGCCTCCGCGCGCCGCTGCTCGTCCGACCGGCGGATCTTTTCCTCGATCCGGCGCAGCGCCTCAGCCGTTTCGTTCCGGTCCGTCAGGAGTCGGGCGGCGGTCTGGGCCAAATTGGGCCCGGGCCGGTTCCCTTCCGCCGAAAAAACAGCAGGGGCGTACAATTCCAAACTCGCTCGACAGAAGTCGCCCCGGGCCAGGCCGGCGGCCTCAACGGCCGTCAGGGCGGCGCGGTAGACCCGCAGATCGCGGTACTCCGCGGGCCTGCCGGGCGGGGGGGCGACCTGGAAGCAGCGCGGCACCAGGCTTTCCCGGACGGCGCCCTGGCAGACCCCGTCCACGTAGAGGCTGGTCTCGCCGGGCAGGTGGCGGTGGGAGAGCACGACCTGGTGCCACTTCCCGTCGGCGGCCGGTAGGCTTGCCAGGACGCCGTCCGCTGTTCCGGCGTAGCGGACCCGGCCGGATTCCAGCCGGATCTCCACGGTCTTCTCCCCGGCGTCGACACGGGCCAGCGGGCCGTCGCCGCCGGACCGGAAGGCGAAGGCCAGGGAGAAGGAGTGCATGACGTCGTCGGGGACGAAGCCGGCGGCGGGGCGCTTCCCCTTCCGGCCCGGCGCCTCCGGCCCTGCCGGGGACAGGGCGGGGGGCAGCGGCCGGCCCGCCAGCAGCGACGGGAACAGGCTGGGGGGGATGGCGTAGAACAGTTCCTCGTGCCCCCGGTTGCCGGGGTGGCTGGGGTCGTACAGCAATTCTTCCGGGAAATGGCCCCGGCCGTCCTCCAGCGCGCCCAGGAAATTGACGAGGGGGAGGCCCAGGCCGTCCAGCCAGCGGTTGGTGTCCTGGAGCAGGCGATACTGGTCGGGCGCGAAGAGGTTGCTGGCGTAGCAGGATCCCAGCACGGCGGGGATGCCGGCCTCCTTCAGCCGGGCGACGATGCGAGTCATGCCCTGCTTGAAGTTGTCGACGGCCTGCTGCGGGTCGGGACCGGCCAGGCCCTCGTTGCCGAGCGACAGCACGACGAAGGCGAGGTCCGGCTTGACGGCGACGAGGTCCCGGTCGAGGCGGTCGAGCACGTCCTTGGTCGTGTCGCCGGGGACGGCGGCGTTGACCACGTCGAAGCCCCGCTCCGCCAGCAGGCGTTCCAGCCGGTAGGCGAAGCCGTTCCGGAAGTCGTACCGCTTCTCGTGGCTGGTCACCCAGCCGGCGGCGAGGGAAGAACCGACGACGACGATCTTCTTGCGTCCGTCGGCCGCTTTCGGGGCGCCCGGGGCCTTCTGGGCCGGGAGAGGGGGAACCCCCGCCGCCAGGGCGGCGGACAGGAGCAGGGCGAGCAGAACGCGGCGTGAAAAGCGCCGGGCGTGTTCATGGTTTCTCATCGGATCTCCTCGGGCTTGGATTCTTCGGAACGGCGGGGTTGCGCGGCGCCCGTCCAGTTCGCGCCGGGAGTACGCCCAAGCCCCTCTGCGGGTTCGCCGGCGCCGGCACATTTTCCGGTCTCGGTCCGACCGGGCACCCGAGATTGGAGATGATGAACTACGCGCCGGCCCTCGGCGCCAACCAACGGGAAAGGTCGCGGTCGAGGAGGTCCTGCAGTTTCAGGATGTCTTCCCGGTATTCCTCCGTCAGTTCCGCCCGGAGGGCGGGATCCAGGGGCGGGGGCAGGCAGCGGTTGAACCGGCGGTCGATTCTCTGCAGGGCGCCGCGCAGCTTCCGGACGGCATTCTCGGGGAGGAATCGCCTCAACTCGCGCTCGAATCCGGATCCGCTCGCCAACCGCCGAAGCAGGCGGTTCCGGGACCAGCGCGTCACGTTGGTCTTCTTGATTTCGGCCCGGAAACCGTCGTCCACCTCCAGGAATCCGAAAAGGTCGCGCAGCAATTCGTGCGGCCTTTCCTTCCAGTCCTCGTAGAGGTACACCCTGATCTGTTCCCGGGGGAACAGGTCGTAATAGGCGGACAGCTGGGCATGGTAGAACCCCGCCTCCTTGTGGAAGAGCCCGAAATACCATCCGGCGTTCATCCGCAGCGCCTCCTGGGCCAGGGCCTCCTGGAACGTTTTCGCCGGTTCTCTTTCGTGCTGGTGGAAAAAGGTGAAGCTTGAATAGGCGCGTTCCGCCGGTTGCCGCAGGATGGCGACCAGTCGGCTTTGGGGAAGGTTCCGCCGGATGCGCGGCGCTGTTTGGGGCGTCCGCATGTACAAGGGCGAGGCCTCTCCGATGGCCCGTTGCCCTTCGACGTCCGCGAAAAGCAACCCGTAATCGAGCGGGGTCCAGACGGAAGTGCGGCGGACATGCTGGCCTGCGGGACCGTTGAAAACCGGGGGTTCTCCGTTGCAGGCGAAATACTTCGGCTCTTTGATGGGGCTCATGTAGATGTCGGGGTGCTGCCGGATCGTGTCGTAGAGGCCCGTGGTGCCTGACTTGGGGGCGCCGATGATGAAAAAATTGGGCAGTTTCAAGTGATTCCCTCTATCCATGGGCGATGCGCCTTCCCAGTGCCTTCCACCGGGAGGTGGCGGAGAGCCGCAGGGTGCAGGCGACCAGCACCTTCCAGTGCTGGAGCCGGGGAGCATGGCCGAATTGATGCGAGATCCGCCGGAATACCCGGTAGCAACCCAGGCCCAGGCGCGACGACCGCTGGCAGGCGGCCTGCCAGCGGGCCGCCTGCTGCTGGCAGAGAAAGCGGTCGGGCGTCTGGGCCAGGCGGACCAGCCAGCGCCCGGCCCGTTTCAAGTCGATCAGGGAGGTGAAGGGTGTTTTTTCCGCGACCTGGGCCACGGCCCGGAAATCGCCCGCCGTCGCATCCGGAAAAAGGGCGTGGAAATAGGGTCGCCGGTACCGGCATTCGTCGCTTTCGAAAGAAGCGCCGTCCCTTACATGGATCTGGGCGGAATGATAGCGGCACTTGAGCAGTATCTTCGGCATGTTGCCCAGGCGATAGCGGTGGGCGACCTGGGTGAGCATCGCGTAGTCGGAGTACACCGTCTCCTCGTAGGGATGCGCCCTGGCGATTTCCGTGCGCACCAGCAGGGTGGGCAGCAGCACGCCGATCCGGAAAACCAGTTCGTGGCAGATGGCCTGGTGGGTCTCGGGAAACCAGATGATCCCGTCCGCGTCGCCGAAGCGTGCGACGCAGCCGCCGCAAAGGTCCGTACCGGTCTGGCGCATCCAGTCCATCTGGGCGGCCAGGCGGTCCGGCAGGGCGACGTCGTCGTCGTCCATGTGGGCGATGTATTCGCCTCGCGCCATGGCGACGCCAGCGTTGCGCGCCCGCCACTGGCTGCCGTGGGGAAGGAAGAGCGGCCGGATGCGGCTGTCGCTGGCGGCCAACTCCTGGACGACCCGTGCCGAATCGTCCTGCGAGCCTTCGTCCACCACGGGAATCACTTCCAGAGGGGAGAGGGTCTGGTCCAGAAAGGAACGGATCGCATCCGCCACAAAGCGGGCGCGGTTGTAGACCGGCATGACCACGGAGACCGTGGGCTGCTCAGGACGGGCGGATGGCATGGATCTCAACATCGTCGGTTGTCTGCGGAACGAAACGCTGCGCCTTCCGTGAAGCCGGAAGGCGCTCTGCCCGTACGGTCGAGCCGGCGCGGGAATGACGGCGTTCTTGTAGAGTCACAGAAAAAACTCAACTGTAATAGGTATTGTCCTCGCCCTCGCCAGAGTTTCCGCTCATCGCCTCTTGCATCGGAGCGCTTTTGAAAGTGGGCGTGACCCAGGCGCGGGGCGTGTCTGGAAACTGTTCGCCAGGGAGGTTGGCTGTCTTCTGGTTTTCCATGATGTCTCCTTGTTTGGTCATGATGGCTGTTTCAAACTTTCTTGATAAAACCTTCCGAAAATCCCTCATTTATCCGGGGAAGTGGACCAGTGGGTGGTGTCCTTCGCGCTGGGCCAGCATTTTCCCCATCACTCCTTCCGGCCCGTCCTGCAGCCAGGCGTGGCCGGTGAGCCCCCGGCCGGGCCGGGTGCAGGCGCCGTAGTACAAAGTCGTGCTCACGCCGCGGCGGCGCAGCATGGCCTGGGCGGCGGCGGCGCGGTGCAGGCAGGTGAAGGCGCCCGGTCGCCGGCGGTTGATGGCACCCAGCGCCCGGTTGACGGCGCGCCGGGCCCGGATCCGTTCTTCTCCCGACAGTTCCGGACCCTTGGCCGGGCGGGCGAAGAGCCGGGCCATCTGCCGGAAGGGGACAAACCGGAGAGCCAGGCGGAACGAAAGGAGGTAGAAGCGGGCTTCGGCGGAGAGCAGGCGCTTCGACAGGCGCTCGCGCACCGATGGCTTCCCGGTTTCCTTGTCGCTCAGGCTCATTTCCCCTTTCCCCCGGCCCCCGCGTCGTTCCGGTACTCCCTGGCCGCCCGCCGGCGGCAACGGCCGGGAACGGGCGGGGCGATACTCGCTCAAGCGCCGATCTGGACCAACCCCGCCTGGTGCAGGCTCCCCAGCAGTTCCTTCACTTCCCGGGCGCAGACCGCCTCCCCCACCGCGTATTCCCGGCCCAGCCGGGTGCACAGGTCGGCGAAGGCCACGGGTTGGGCCAGCAGTTCCCACACCCGGGCGGCGGTCTCGTTGAGGGCGTAGCAGTAGCCGGCCTGGGCGTCCACGGCCAGGAACTCGTCGTCGAGTTGGCTGAAGGGCATGTCCTTGGCGCGGCGCAGGAGGGTGGCGGGTCCGATCGGCACATTCATGGGCAAGGCGTCTCCACTCTAAATATGCAACAGAATCAAACAATTGGCCAGCGGTGGCCAGCTACATTTACTACAAAGGCTACGCGTTTTCAAGCCAGTTTTCCAGTGTTTCCAGCCCCCGCTCCAGGGCGGCGGGGTTCTGCGGGCGCCGGAATTCCCACACCGACGCTTCCCGCACCAGCCGCAGGCACATCTCCCAGTAGGCCGCCGTCAACGCCATGCGCTCGATCCATTCCGGCCGGTAGGCCGACGAAGCGACGAAGCGGTGCAGGGCGTTCCACCCCGTCAGCCGAACGAGCCCCGTTTCGCCCCAGTCCAGCAGGCAGACCGTCCGCAGGGGCAGGGGCGCGGCACTGAAGAAGGGGCTGGGGGCCTCCCCGGCAGAGTGCCCGCCGGCGACGTGGAACTTGTCCAGGCGGAAGTGGTCGCGCGCCAGCGCGCCGGTGTCCCAACCCAGGCGCCCCAGGGCGTCGCGCCAGAGCTTCAGCCGGGGGGCGGAGGGGTGCACGCGCGGCCCGGGGCCGGCGAAGTCCACGCAGCAGAGGTCGTCGCCCACCACCGGGAAGCCCCGGCCGGCCAGCACGGCCGCCAGGGTGGACTTGCCGGCGCCGGAAGGGCCGCAGAAGGCCACGGCGGATTCACCGGCGCGCACGACGGCGGCGTGCAGGGGGAACAGCCCGCGCTGGTAGCACAGGACACCCCAGGCCGAGCCCAGCAGGAAGAGGCGCACTTCCGCCTCCCCGGCGCCGGGGGCGGGGCGGACGACGATCTCCCGGCCGTCGCGGACGAGGTAGTCGCCCGCTTCCGGGTGGGCGAAACGGCACTCGCCCGGGGCGAAGGCTTCCGGGGCCTGGCCGGTCCCCGGCGGGCTCACGGCGATGCGCACGTCCGGCTCGCCGGCGCCGTCGGGCCGGCCCGGGGCGCCGGGGGGGGAAGCGAAGGCCTCCCACTCGGGGATCGGCATCTCCGAGACCACGTCCAGGCCGGCGTAGCGGTAGCGCCACCGGTTCATGGCCGCCCCCCGGCCTCGAACCAGCAGAGGAAGCGGCCCAGCATGACGCCCTGCTGCAGGATCCGGTAAAACTCGCGGTGATCTCTTTTGCTGCCGCCCGGGACTTCCGGCAGCCGGTCCAGCGCCTCCCGCAGCCGCCCCAGGTCGAGCACCCGACGGGCCAGGGCGCTTCTTTCCATACGCTGCAGGCAAGCGGCCACCTCGACGCGCGCCGCGACGAGGCGCTCGAACCAGTCCGCCGCCTGCAAACCGCGCCGGTGGTTTTCCAGCACGCAGGCCGGGAGCCGGCCGGCCATGGCGCGGCGCACCAGGCTGCGGGGTTCCCCCTCGCGCAGGAACTGCTCCTCCGGCAGGGCCAGACAGAATTCCGCCAGCCGCGCATCGGCCGCCGGGCTGCGCGTGTCCACGCCGAACATGGCCCGGTAGGCGGTGACGTAGACGCCTACGTCCTGGCCGGCCAGGGCGTCGCGGCGGATTCGGCGCGGGTCTTCCCGCCTGGCCGGGCGGCCGGGGTGCGGTCGTTTCCAAAGATGCACATTCGACCCGATCTCCCGCCGGAAGTCCGGGTGGAAAATGCTCGTATCGGCCCCGAACCTTCCCTCGGGGCGGGGCGTGGAATGCAAAAGTTCCCGCAGCCAAACCGGCAGCAGGGGCAGAAGTCCCTGGCCCACGAGGGAGCGGGCCGCGGAAGGGCCGGAACCACGTCTCGCCATGGCCCGCGACTGGCGGATCGCCTCGCCCAGCCGCCCCGCCCGCAGCAGCTCCGCCAGGCGGCCGGCGCCGGTCCAGCTCATGGTGAGGTTTCCCTGCATGCCGTCCAGCACCACGCGCCGCCCCCCGTCGCGGGCCGCCCGGAAGATTGCCTCGATCCAGACCCGGTTGGCCGAGTTGCGGAACGGCTGCTCCAGGTGGTCGAAGGTCTCGTCGAGCCCCGTCAGGAAGTGCTGCCCCTCGGTGCGGAGCAGGTGCAGGTCGAGGTTGGGGTGCCAGTCCGCGATGGCCCGCACGAATTCCGTTTCGTTAGGGTACTTGCCCCGGGGCACCGGCCCGTCGAAACCTTCGCGCGGAACCTCGGTGAAGGCGCTCAGCCGCTGCCCGCGCCGGGCCAGGCGGGGCGCCGCCACCGCCGCCACCGACGACGAGTCCAGCCCGCCGCTCAGCTCGATGGCCACGGGGGTCAGGCTGTCCAGGCAGTCCTCCACCACGCGGCCGAAAAGCTCCAGAAATGCCTCGACGTATTCCTCGTCGCGGGTGAAGCGGATGGTCCGCCGCAGGTCCGGCCGCCAGAATACCTCAGCGCGGACGCCGCCGGGGCCGGCCTGCAGCCAGCTGCCCGTGGCCAGGCGGGAAATGCCGCAGTACAGTGTACTCCCTGTCGCCTCGTTCTCCCGGGGCGGCGCAAAACCCGCCAGGCGCTCCCCGTTCAGCGCCCGCGGGACGTGGGGCAGGGCGTGCAGGGCGCCCGGGGTGGAGGCGAAGGCGAAGCCGCCGGCTGTTTCGGCGAAGAGGAGGGCGGGCGCGACGATGGGCGAGCGGGCGAGGAAGAGCGTGCGCGACTCCCCGTCCCACGCGGCGAAGGCGTACACCCCCGCGAGGCGCTCGACGCAGGCGGGCCCCCAGGTTTCGAAGGCGGACAGGAGCAGGCGGCTGTCGGGCGTGGTTGCGGCTTCGCCGGAATCTGGCGGGGACGTCACCGGAATCCCGGGGCGGGACCCGCCGGAAGCCGCGGCGGAACGGAGCTCCCGGAGCAGCTCCGGGCGGTTGTCCAGGCGGGCGTCGGCCACCAGGGCGAGCCGGCCGTCGGCGCTGCGGATGGGCTGATGCTCGTAGACGTCGCGCGGGGTGAAACGCTGCAGGCGGTGGCCCAGCCCCACGGACCCCTCCGTGAAATGGCCGCCGGTCTCTTCGCCGTGGGCGGCGAGGGCCTCGCTCATCCGGCGCAGGTGGCCACTGTCGGCGGGGCTGTCGTCAGAATGGAGGAATCCGAAGATCGCGCTCATGGGGGGAAGTTAGCGTGAAAAGTGCGGGAAATCAACGGGAAAGGGAAATGCCCGGCCGGGCGCCGGCGAAATGCCGGTTGCGGGGGGGCCTGGTTTCCGCGATGCTCAGCGGCGGGGCCTTTCCCGGCGGATGGCCCGGAGCCGGCGGTCCATCCGCCGGTAGCGGACCACGCCCACGATGCCCACCAGGAGCCCCAGCGGGATGAGGGCCATGCCCACGTGGCGCAGCGGGTCGGCGCGGACGAACTGGACGGCGGTGAACCCGGCCAGGACCAGGGTGACCGCTCCCCGCAGGTAGGCGAGCAGGGTCCGCTCGTTGGCCAGGATGGTGCGGTCGACGGCCAGTTCGTCGCGCAGGATGAGAGTGTCGTCGGCAAACCGTTCGTAAGGGTTTTCGGTCATGGTGTATTTCCTTTCGATTTGCGGAGAAACGGGATGGCGGTTTTTCCGCCCCGACGAACATAGCTGCACCGGGCCGGGCAGGCAAGTCAATTTTGGGAAAATCGCCGGGTCTCCCAGAGGGCGGGGAAACACGAAGGCACGGAACCCAACCTGGCGGGCCCTGCCCCCACCCGCCTTCCTCCATTTTCCGACGTCAAACTGACCGCTTTCTTATCAGTGAGATAAATGGTTCAATATTGACCACTAATCTCACTGATACGAGCCGGGTGCCCCACCTGTGACCAAATTGGCAAAACCGCGGAGTTTCGCCAGTGTCTTCTGGATCTTCACCCTCCCATCCTGTCGATCCTGCCCATCCACGTCTCCCGGCTTTTCAGGGTTCCTTCCCGGGAGACGAGAACAGGAACCGCCGGGTTGCGCGGAGAACCACAGGGGTTTTGGGGAAATTGTCGTCGTTTGCCCTCGGCGGCTCTCCGTGCGCCTCTGCGGTTAAATCTGCCGGGGGGCAAGTTCGGGGATGCGGTGCGACCGGTACCCCGAAGGGCGCTGGCGGAGAAAATTCTTTGTGTTCGTGCTTCCCGCGCGGGCGTCTTCGCCCGGAGTGATGGCCGTTCCGTTCGCCCGGTGAAAATGCTATGCTGAAGCCGTTCCGGCGGCTCGCCCCGGATTTCCCTGTGCCAGTGCGAATTCCTGAATCGGGGACACCGGGAAGAATCCGGGCCGTCGATTTTCCACGGAGGGCTGGTCATGGCCGTTTCCATGCAGAGCAGGGTGGTGCGCAACCCCGACCCCATCGCCGAACCGGTGGACGACGAACTGGTGATGGCGGACATCGATGCTGGCAAGTATTATGGTTTCAACGAGATCGGAGCGGCCATCTGGGTCGGCCTGGAAAAGGCCGTCACGGTGGCGGATCTGTGCGCGCGGCTGTGTGAGACATACGATGTTTCCCCGGAAGAATGCTCCCGCCAGGTGCTCGCCTTCCTGGGGGAACTGGAAAAGCGCAAACTGGTTTTCGCGGAAGGTTAGCTCGTGAAGGCCCGTCTGGTGGGTTTGCGCTTCCCCCATCCGCCGTCGCTCCACTACGAATACCAACGGCGCCGACGGTTGATGTCGTTGTGCAATGCCTGTATGCGCGGATGTTGCTGAACGAGGGTGGCCGTCTGGGCCGGGAGCGGCCTGAAGGAGATTTCCAGATGCATTATCGCCGACGAATGGTCCAGAGTCGCTGCCAGAACGGCTCGATGGTCGTCTGGCCGCCGCAGGCGGGCGATCCCGTCCGCTTGGCGGGCACGGCCCGCCGGGTGTGGGAACTGGCGGAGTACCCCGTAACCCTGGCGGAGATGGCCGGGGCGCTGGCCGTCGAGTATGCGGCGGACGAGGAAGAGATCGCCCGGGAAACGGGCCCGTTCCTGGAATCGCTGTGCGCGCGGGGGTTGCTGGAAACGCGGGAGGTCTTCCCGACGCCGGAGGAACGGCAACGCCAACGCTACCTTTCCCTGCTCAAGCGGTCCCTGGTGAACCTGCTCTACCCGGAGCACGAAATGCGGATCCAATGGTTGCGGAAGTCGGGGGACGGCTTGGCCGGCCGCGAGCGGGAACGTTTTCTGCGCGACATCCGGTACCGCGAGCCGGTTCTGTACCAGGACCTGGTGGATGCCAAGCAGAGCCTGGGCATTTCGCCGAAAGCGAAGTACTGTTTCAGCCACACCATGGTCGGTTTGCAGGAATTGGAGAACCTGGAGCGGTGCGCCGAGGCCGTCTTCGCGGAACGGGTCCCCGGCGATTTTCTGGAGGCCGGCGTCTGCCAGGGCGGTGCCGCCATCTTCCTGCGGGCGCTGCAGGTCGCCTACGGCGAGGGAAACCGGCGCCTGTGGGCCGCGGATTCGTTCGAAGGGCTGCCGCCGCCCCGATCCGGGCCGGACCGGGATGCCGGCCTCGACTTGTCGGAAGGGAATTTCCCCTCCATTGCCTTCGGCCTGGAGGGGGTCCGGGACAACTTCCAGCGGTACGGCCTGCTGGACGCTAACGTGGCCTTCCTGCCCGGCTGGTTTGCCGAGACGCTCCCCTCCGCCCCGGTGGACCGCCTGGCCGTCCTGCGGGTGGATGCCGACCTCTACGCCTCGACGCGGGAGGTGTTGGAGTCCCTTTACCCCAGGGTTTCGCCGGGTGGTTTCGTCGTGGTCGACGACTACGGCCTGCTCGAGCCCTGCCGCCGCGCGGTGGACGAGTACCGTGCCCGGCACGGCATCGTCGAGCCTTTGGAATTCGTCAGCCGGTCCTGCGTGTTTTGGCGCAGGGCTGCCTGACGAACCGATCGTTTTTCCCGATGAGCCGGTTTCGTTCCAAACCCGTCGTTTCCGTCGTCATGCCGGTGTTCAACGGCGAGACCTTCCTGCCGGAAGCCATCGAGTCCATTCTGGGGCAGGGCTTCGGCCGATTCGAGTTTCTCGTGGTGGACGACGGGTCGACGGACGGCTCCCGCGACGTCGTTGCGAGGTACGCCCGCCAGGACGGCCGCGTCTGCCTCGTCACCGGCGGCCACCGGGGCGTCGTCGCCAGCATGGACGAGGGGGTGGCCCGCTCCCGCGGCCAGTGGGTCGCCCGCATGGACCAGGACGACATCGCCTCGCCGGACCGGCTGGCGACCCAACTGGAATGGGCGGCGAAAAATGGGCTGGACGTCTGCGGGAGCCAGGCGGAACGCTTCGGGACCCGGGAAGGCGTGCTGGCTTTCCCGGAAAGCCACGAGTCCATCGCCCGGGAAATGCTGTTCCGCTGCGCCGTCCTGTATCCCACCGCCCTGGTCCGCACTTCCCTGCTGCGGGAAAATGGCGGGGGCGCCGACTGCACGTTCGACGACTACGAGCTTTTCACCCGGCTGGCCCTCCGCTGCCGCCTGGGGAACGTGCCGGCCGTGCTGCTGCGACACCGCAAACACGGTGCCCAGGCCAGCGAAAAGCGGAAAAAGGATATGCGGAAGGATTTCCAGAAATTCCGCTTCCGCTATTGCTACCGGCGGCACCCCCGCCTTCCGCTGGCCGACTATTTCCCCCTGGCTCTCGTCTCCGACGGCAAGCCCCTGCACAGCCTGCCCGGCCTGGAGCGGGCCGGGCGCTGGCTGGCGGAATTGGCCGACTCTCCCGACCGGGACGTCCGCATCTGGATGGGGAGACGCTGGCGGAAAGCCTGCCTTCGTTCCCGGGAACTGGGCGAAGAGGTTCCGGCCATCTTCCAGCGGTACATGGACAGGATCGGGGTGGACGTGGGAGATCTCTGCGAAACAGGCACTCCCGACACGGCCTCGCTTCCGGAAGAAAGCCTTGGCGAAGTTGCCTCGGCGGACTGCGCCCTTCCCGACAGCGTCGCGCCGTGACGCTCAGTGCTTGCCCGGCGGCAGGCAGACCCGGGCGAGTTCCACCTGGCGCAGGTAGAAGCACAGTTTTTCCATGCAGGCCCGGCCTTCCCTCGGCGCTTCCGGCAGGGGCGCGTGAAACAGCCGGCGCCAGGCTTCTGTCCGGAAGTGCGGGGGGTGCCCGCCGGCGGGGACGGCGTCGAACAGCCCCTCCAGGTACGCTTTGCCCGCCCGCAGGTTCTGCCAGGAATAGCCGGTGCGCCGCGCTTCGTCCTTGGTCCGGCGCAGCCGGATCGACTCGGGGAGGAAGCCCTTCGCCACTTCCCGGAACAGCCGGCGGGAGTCGAACTCGTGGTAGGTGAACTCCACCGGCAGGCCGAACCAGAATTCCAGCACATCCTTGTCCAGCAGCGGGTAGCGGTATTCGAAACCGTGGCGTTCAGCATGCAGTGCCCAGGCGTCCATCCTTTCCGGCAGGTGGTAGTTCTCCAGCAAGTTTAAAATGAACCGCCGGCGGTTCCCGTATCCGAAGATGTTTTTCTCCTGGGGAAGCAGGGCCGTCCGCCAGTGCTTCCGCACGAGATCGGGGGCCAGCAGGTGCAGATCGGCCCAGCGTGTCCGTCCGCAGGAAGGGTGCAGCCCGAAAGGAACCAGCAATGGCAGAACTTCGGTGCGGGCGCGGGCCAGGGTGGAGCGCAGGCCGCATTTCCACACGAACCGGAGGAGCCGGGCCGGCTGCAGGCCGAAGAACAGGTGGTTGAAGACCCCCCGGGTGCTCAGGGAGAGGAACTCGTCGCCCCCCCAACCGCTGAACAGTGTCGTCACCCCGTCACTGCCGGCCGCGCGCATGGTCGGCTGCTCGATGCGCTGGCCCTCGAAATCGAAGCGGACGGCGTCCCGGGCGAACTCGTTCTCCCCCAGGTGCTGGCAGCGGACCGGAACACCCTTCTCTGCCGAGAAAGTTTCGAGATGGGGCCTTTCGTCTTCTCCCGGGCCGCTCTCCGCCTGCGCTTCCGGAGTCCACGAATAGCCTGTCAGCCGGCCCCGGTCGTCGAGGCGGTCGGCCAGGATGCCGGCGACGGCGCAGGAGTCGAGCCCCCCGCTCACGTGGGCGCCGACCTTCCCGGGCGCCACCCGGGCCATGGTGGCGTCCACGAGGAGCTGCCGCAATCGTCCGGCAGCCTCCTCGAAACGGATGGCCCGGTCGATTCGGATCTCACCGGGCTGCCAGTAGCGCGTGCTCCGTTGGCCCGACGCCCAGAAGGTGACGACGTGTCCGGGCGTCACCTTGCAGACGTCCCGGAAAGCGGTCTGCCGGTAGTCTCCGCGGAGCCACAGGAAATGGCGCAGCAGGTGTTCCTCGTTCCGATCCGCCGGGAACAGCCCCGAACGGGCCAGGCCGTATTCGTGCGTCGCGAAGAGCAGGCGGCGGCGGTCGTGGCGGTAGACCAGGGGGCGGGCGCCGATGTGGTCGCGCAACAGGTGCGCCCGGCGGTTGAGCCGGTCGACGACGACGGCGGCGAAGTCGCCGTTGACGTGCCGGCCGCACTCCTCGCCCCAGTGGAGGAATGCGCGGGCGAAGGCGTCGAAGTCGTCCCCGGCGCCGAACCGGGAGCGGAGCGCGCCCCGGTCGTAGAGGCGCAGGTCGGCCAGCACCGTCAGGTGCTCGTGCCGGACGATCCGGCAATGCGGGTCCCGGTCGGGCCGGTGGCCATACCCGAGCGCGCAGCCGCCGGACGTTTCGGCGGTCGTGGCGAACCCGGCCGCCCCGACGGCTTCCGCGAGCGCTCCGAGCTCCCTTGCCGGAATCTCTTGCCCTTCCCAGTCGACGATGCCGAAAAGATAGCTCATGGATACCCGCTTCGTTCCACCAGATTCCGGACCGCCTTTCTCCGGGGCCGTGGGTCAGGATACCCCGAAAGGGGAATTCGGAAAAGGGCCGGCCGGGAAGCCTGGTAGAAAAAGTAGTTCACCGATCGGGGAAGAAAGGTATAATCTCTTCCGGTGTGACAATTGCGCAGCAGGAGGAAAGGGAAGCATGGAAACCAACGACCGGTGCGTCGGATTGACGGGTTCGGCCGCGGGAACGGGTGCGGGGATTTCCGAGAAGAAAAGATGGACAGCCCCCACGTTCCAGGAACTGGACGCCAGCGAGACCGAAAGCGGATTGACTCCCGGCGGGGCGGAAACCGGGTCGTACTATCCTCCGCCCAGCTAACAAGCCGGGTTGCGCAACCCGGCCGGAACACGGCACGGCTTCGGGGACAGTCGGAAGTGGTGGCTGCGCCCGCCTGGTGGCCCGGCGGAGGCGGGTTTCGAAGCCTCGTCCGGCGGTGGGCAGGGCCAGGTTCCCTCTTTGTCTTCGGAAACGCCGGATGTTTTTTCGGCGAAGATCATGCGGGCCCGGAGCCGGCCGATAATCTCCCCGTGTCCGTCCGACCCTTGATGAACTCCCACCATGACGAAAACCTACCGCATCTTTGACCTGTACGTCGAGTCCGCCATCGCTCTGCCCGCCGTGGCCGTGGACGGGCCGCCGAAAGGGCTTGCGCCCCAGGTCGTCGTCGCCCGGGGCGATGTCCCCGAGCGATTGAAGGCCCCCGTTTACGAAGGGGTCCGTTTCCAGGCCGGGGCGGGCGAGTTCCTGCTGAGGGTCGACGGCGTGGCCCGCTACCACGTGCGCGACGGCCGGCACATCGTCGTCGCGCCCGAACCCGGCGCCGCCGAGGAGGCCGTCCTGGTTTTCCTCATGGGTTCGGCCTTCGGCGCCCTGCTGCACCAGCGGCGCATCCTGGTCCTGCACGCCGGGGCGGTGGCGGCCGGGGGCGGCAGCATCCTTTTCACGGGGCGGTCCGGCATCGGCAAGTCCACGCTGGCCGCCGGCTTCCACCGGCGGGGCTACCCCTTCCTGGCCGACGACGTCTGCGCGGTGGCCGCGGCCGACGGCCAACCCATTGTGGTCCCGGGCTTCCCGCGCCTGAAACTGTGGGCCGACGCCTTGCGGAAGATGGACCGAAACCTCGCCGGCCTCGAGAAAGTCCGCTGGATCCATGGGTTGGAGAAGTATTTCCTGCCCGTGGAGGACCAACTGCCCTCGCCGGCGCCTGTGCGGGCCGTCTTCGTGCTGGAGGTCTCCGGCGCCGACCAGGTGGAGATAGCCGCCCTGAAGGGCCAGGCGAAGGTGCCGCCCCTCATGGGCCACACCTACCGCCCCCACTTCCTGAAAGGCCTGGGCGGGAAGCGGGAGCACTTCCGGCAGTGCGCGGCGGTGGCCGACCGGGCCCAGGTGTACCGGGTCGCCCGCCCGAAGAGTGGGTTCGAGCTGGAGGCGTTGCTGGACCTCCTGGAGGCGCGCTTCCCATGAGCGGGAGCCTTGTCTGGCTGGCCTCCTACCCAAAGTCCGGCAACACCTGGCTGCGGGTTTTCCTGACCAACCTGCGGCAGGGCGGCGAACGGCCGGCCGATATCGACGAACTCGACGGCACGACCATCGCCAGCGCCCGGTGCATTTTCGACGAGGCCGTCGGTTTCGAAGCCGCCGACCTCACCGACGACGCCGTCGATCGGTTGCGCCCCGAAGTGTACCTTCACCTGTCCCGAAACGCGTCGGAAACCCTGTTCCTGAAAACCCACGACGCCTACACCCTCCTGGACGACGGCCGGCCGCTGTTTCCGGCCGAGGCCACCCGCTGCGCCCTCTACGTGCTGCGCAACCCGCTGGACGTGGCGGTTTCGCTCGCCCACCACAACGGGACGGACTTCGACGGCGCCATCGCCATGATGGCGGAGGACTCCGGCGCCCTGGCCGAAAGGTCCGACTGCCTGCCGCTGCAGTTGCGCCAGAAGCTGCTGTCCTGGGGCGGGCACGCCGTCAGTTGGCTCGACCAGAAAGCCTTCCCGGTCTGCCTCCTCCGCTACGAGGACATGGTCCAGCGGCCCCTGCCCACGTTCACCGCGGCGGTCCGCTGCGCCGGCCTTCCTCACGACCCGGAACAGCTGGCCCGGGCCATTGAGTACAGTTCCTTCGAAGTTTTGCAACAACAGGAGGAGCGGCACAGCTTCCGCGAGAAGAGCCCTTGCGCCCGGAGGTTTTTTCGGAAAGGGCGGGTCGGCTCCTGGCGGGAGGAACTGGACGCCGGGCAGGCGCGGCGCATCGTGGATGCCCACGGGGCGGTCATGCGCCGTTTCGGCTACCTGGACGCGGACGGGGAGATCGTCTTCTGAGCGGGAACATGGGGCAGGAACCAGGCGGTTGCCCATCGATGGGCCGGATGATGGGCGGGATGCGGGATGACGTGGCCCATCCTGTGTATCGTTGCCAGCTTTTCAGGGCCCCTTTCCGGGAAACAAGAACAGGAACTGCCGAATCGCGCGGAAAACCACAGGGGTTTTGGGGAAATTGTCGTCGTTTGCCCTCGGCGGCCCTCCGCGCGCCTCTGCGGTTAAATTCTGTTTGATAAATACATTGCCGGATGGAGGAGAGTTTGGGAAGGTGGGGCGCCAGGCGCCTCGACGGGGCAGTCGGAAAACCCCTTCGTGCGCTTCCCGTGTTCGCGTTATTGGCCTTGCCACGAAGTCACGGAACGCACGAAGGGGAGGGGATCCCATCGACCGCTGATTTTGGGGCGGAGTGCGGCTTCCCCGGCCGGCGGTCAGGGGACGAGGCGGGCCGTCAGGACGAGGACGAGCGCGTCGCAGGAGCCGTCCAGGTTGGTTTTCCCGACGATGGCCTTCTCCCCCTCCTTCAGCCGGATGTTGGTGGAGAAGCCGATCTCCCGGTTGATGTGCGGGAGGCCGGACTTTTCCGGGGCGGGCAGGGCCACCTTCATGCCGAGGGACAGGTTGTTCAGCGTGACGGCCGCCACGTCGCCGTCCGGCTGGACCTGCGGCAGGAAGCGGAAGGAATACTCCCCGCTGGGCAGCCCGGCGGCCATGGGCGGGACGTTGCCGCTCAACCGGCAGTCGTCGTCGTCGTGCCCGCGAAGGAGCAGGGTTTCCAGCAATACCACCCCCTGGAAGTGGAAGGTTTGCTTCAGCTGTTCCGCCACTTCGGCGATCTCGGCCGGGAGGCCGGCGCTCGGCGCGGGTTTGTCGGTCGCCTGCAGGATCCACCCCCTCACCTCCA
Source organism: uncultured Acidobacteriota bacterium (assembly GCA_964436005.1). Taxonomy (GTDB): domain Bacteria; phylum Acidobacteriota; class JAAYUB01; order JAAYUB01; family JAAYUB01; genus JAGNHB01. The sequence goes on along the minus strand of CAYTBK010000008.1, from coordinate 38,975 downwards.
CGTCGCCGGCCGGGCGGGGCATGGCCTCCAGGCTCGCGATGGCTTCGCGGATGGCCTGCACGGTCTCCTTCGAGCCCCGCACGGCGACGACCCGCAGGGCCGGGTTGGGGTTGACCTCGGCCCGGAAGACCTGCAGCGTGCCGGCCAGGTTGCGCAGGACTTCGGGGTTGCGGACCGGGATGATGGCCGAGACCCAATCCGGGGCCTCGGCGGGCGGCGCCACCGCCACCGGCCGGGCGGGCTGGGCCGCCGGCGGCTTTTCCGCTGCAGAGGCGGCGGACGGTTTCTGCGCGTGCGGCGTCTGGCCGGCGGCGAGCAGCGGCGCCAGCGCGAGGCCGGCCAGCAGGAGCAGGGCGGCGGCCAGGCGGGGCGAGCGCTCCGGGTTGCGTTTCATCGTGACGGGAACGTTATTCATCGCATACCTCCATGATTGTCGTTGAACCAGATGATCTGCATGCCCGGCCGGTCCGCCACCAGGCGGATGGGCGCCCTTTGCCCGTCCGGCGGCAGAATGGCCGGTGGCTCGATGGTGCGAATCTCGATTTCCTGCAAATGGATGTCGGCCAGGGCGAAGCCGTCGCGGCTTTCCGGTTGGTGGCGACGGTCCGCGGCCCGTCCGGCGCGAGTGGGTTCCGGCGGCCGGGGCGGCCGGATGTCCCGGGCCGTTCGCTCCGCCGGGGGGAACGGCCTGGCCTGCCAGGCGCCATCGGGAGATGCCGCCGGCGCGGCCGCTTCGGGCGTGGGTGGGGGGGCCGCCGCTCGGGCGGACCGGGGCGTTCCGGGCGCCGAATGGCCTGCCGGGGCCGGCGCCTGGCGCAATGCGAACCAGGCGAGCAGCGGCAGCAACGCCAGGCCGGCGGCCAGCGCCCACTTCCGCCGAATCGGGCGAGCCGGGAAGGGCAGGGTGGTCCGCGGGAGAGGCTCTTCGGCGGCGACGGCGGCCAGGACGGTCCGCCTTATTTCCGCGAAGGTCGGTTCGTCGGTCGTTTCGGCTGCCAGGCTCGCCAGTTGCCGGCCTTGCTCCCGCAGCGCACGGGCCAACTCGCGGCATTCCGGGCAGGTTTCCGCATGCCGGCGGAAGCGTTCCGCCTGGCGAGGGCTCAAGTCGTTTCCGGCGTCCAACGCCGCCAGCTCCTGCCATTTTTCGTGTTTCATTTCCGCCTCCCCAGGCATCGCTCCAGGTGGGCCCGGAGCTTGAGCCTCGCCGAACTCAGCTGCACCCGCACGGTGCTGGGGGCCGTTCCCAGCAGGCGGGCCGTCTCCTCGGCGCTGAAACCCTGCACGTCCCGCAGCACCATGACGGCCCTCTCCTTCTGCGGCAGGTTTTGCAGCCCTGCGGAAACCTGCTGCAGGGTTTCGGAACGCGCCAGCCGCTGTTCCGGGTCCTCGGAGGGCATCTGCCGGTCCGCTTCCCCGGTCGCCGACCACTCCCCCGCGGGCAGGTGGGGTTCCTTCCGCCGCCGCCGGAACAGGTCCCGGCAGAGGTTCACCGTCACCCGGCACAGCCAGGGACCGGGATCGCGGCCCCGGTCCAGCGAACGCAGGGACCGGTGCATCCGGATGAACACTTCCTGCGTCACCGTCCGGGCCTCGTCGCGGTCGCCCGTCAGGTGCAGGGCCGTGCCGAAAACCAGCCGCTCGTGCCGCCGCATCAGTGCCTCGAACGCCCCCGCGTCTCCCTGGCTCGCCATTTCGATCAGTTGGTCCACGGAGTTCCCCCGGTATTGGGTCCACGTCGAACCGTCGCTGGTGATGTCTGCTTCCATGCCTGCCCGCTCCCGCTCCGGTTCCGGCCCCCTTCCGGCGGGCCGCCCTTCACAAGCATTACGCGGGTCCACCGGAATCTGCTTACTCTTCTGTCCGTTTTTTTCGCCCGCCTCGTGTTCGTGGGGGAAGAGGTACAGGAGGGCGGACGCGAAAAAGGGAACCGGAAAACGTGCCCGGCACCGGCGAAGCGGGAGGTCCGGCTACCGTATCCGGGTGTATGATGGGGATAGTGCATCCCCAGAGACGGTGGCCTTTCTCAATTCGGAAATCCGGACCGCCGGAATCATCCAAATGCGGGGGTAATGCATGAAGCTGGCGGGTGTTTCATCGGCACATTTCCCCTGGTGGTTCCACACCGTGCCGCGGACTGGGCCGGTTGGCCAGGCAGCGCCACGGACGGGGATCGGGCGCCTCGTTTTCGCTTTCTTCCTCGCGGCAGCGGGGGGTGCCTGCGCGACGGCCGCCCTTCCCGGGGTTCCGGCGGGGAACGTCTACCATGTGGCCCCCCATGGCGACGACGCCAATCCGGGAACCGAGGCCCTTCCCTGGCGGACGGTGGGGAAGGCGGCGGCGACGCTCGTGGCGGGGGACACGGTGCTGATCGGGTCCGGGATCTACGCGGAGATGCTGGTTCCCGCACGTTCCGGCGCGGCCGGCGCGCCTATCACTTTCGCCGCCCGTCCCGGCCATCGGGTGACGCTGGACGGGGCCTCCCTGGTCATTCCGGAGTGGGACGGCCTGGTCAACGTTATCAATTCAAGCTGGATCAATATAATTGAGCTGGAAGTCGTCAATGCCGGACCGAACCCGCACAACCCCGGGATCCTGGTGGATACGTGCACAGACATCCTCGTCTCCGGCAACCATGTTTCCTTCACCAACGATTCCGGCATCGCCGTCTGGAACAGTCAGAACGTCAAGGTGGTGGGAAACCACGTGCACGACGTCTGCCGGGGCGGCTTCAACGAGTGCATTTCGGTTGGCGGGAGCGTGGGCTTCCTGGTGGAGGGCAACCAGGTGCACGACAGCGGGAAGGAGGGGATCTGCGTCAAGGACGGCTCGTCCGGCGGGGCAGTGCGGGGGAACTGGGTGCATGGAACGGGGGCCGTCTGCTACTACGTGGACGCGCAGGACAAGTACACCCACGACATCGACGTGGTGGGCAACGTGGCCAGTGACGGGGTCGAGGACGGGTTCGAACTGGCCTCGGAAGTGGGCGGGTTGCTGGAGAACATCCGGGTTTTCAACAATATCGGCTATCGGAACGGCTGGGTGGGCCTGCAAGTTTCGGCCTGCTGCGTCGACGCCCACCCCCTGGCCAACGTGCAGATCGTCAACAACACCTTCGTCGCCAACGGATTGCCACCCTGGGGAGGCGGGATCCTGCTGGAGAACCCCCAGGCGGTCGGCGTGGTGATCCGGAACAACATCCTCAGCGGCAACCTCTCCTTCCAGTTGGCCGTTTCCCCCGAAGTTCCGGCGGACCACTACGTGGCCGACCACAACCTCATCGACGGCTTCATCGGCGACGAGGGGGAAATCCGAGGGGACTTCTGGGTAGAGGGCGACCCGGGGTTCCTGCTGCCCGCGTCCGGCGATTTTCACGTTCTCGCCGGTTCACCGGCGTGCGGGGCCGGCTCGCCGGTTTCCGCACCCGGGCTCGACCTGGACGGGGAACCGCGGCCCGTCGGCACGAACCCCGACATCGGGGCCTATCAAGCTATCGGCGCACGCCCAACCCTTGGGGACCTGGACGGCGACGGCCGGGTCACGGCCCTGGATCTCCTTTCGCTGAAACTTCTCGTAACGGGTGCTCTGGCCCCTGTCCGGCCGCCCTGTCGTTTCCCGTCGGCGGGCGACCAGGACGGCAGCGGCGACCTCACCCCGGAGGATCCGCCCGCCCTGGCCAGGCGCCTGGCACTGGATTGAGGCCGCTTCGGCGCCGCTTGCCCTCCCTTTCGTGGTTCTCAGGTGGAATTCCGGCCGTCGTGGACCACCACCAGGTTGCGTCCGCCGGCCTTGGCCAGGTACAGGGCGGCGTCGGCCCGGCCCAGGGGGGCGGCGATGTCCGTTTCCCCCGGTTTCGTCATGGACGCGCCGATGGAAACGGTGATGGCGGGCAACTGGCGGTCCCCCGCCCGGATGGGCAGCCGGGCCATTTCCTCCCGCAGTTGTTCCAGGCGAATCCGGGCGTCGGCCAGGGCGGCCGCCGGCAGGATCAGGGTGATCTCGTCGCCGCCGTAGCGGCAGGCGATGTCGGCCTGGCGGAGGAAACGGTGCAGGTGGGCGCCGACTTCTCGCAGCACCGCGTCGCCGGCCTCGTGGCCGTAGTCGTCGTTGTAGCGCTTGAAGTGGTCGACGTCCAGCATGGCTACGGTCATGGGCTCGCCCAGGCGCTGGGCGCGCTTGAACTCGCGCGGAAGGGTGGCGTCGAGGTAGCGGCGGTTGAAGAGGCCGGTCAGCGGGTCGCGCACGGCCTGTTCCTGCAGCGATTCCTGCACCCGCTTGCGCTCGGTGATGTCGCGGATCAGCCCGCAGGCGTATTCTTTGCCCTGGAAGCGCATGAGGTCCGCCTGTATCTCCACGGTGACGACCTCGCCGTCCTTCTTCCTCTGCCGGCTCTCGAAGCGCTTGGAGCCCTTCTGGCGGAGTTCCTTCCAGTGGGCCGCCCACCGCTCCTCGGAAAAGTCGGGCACGATGTCCCGCACCGAAAGGGAGAGGAACTCCTCCACCGAATACCCCAGCATCCGGCAGGCGGCGGCGTTGACATAGGCCAGGCGCCCGTCGGCCTGCGCCCAGTAGGCGGCGTCGCTCATGCGTTCGACCACGGCCTGGGTGAAGTGCAGGGCCATCTCGATGCGGTGGCGTTCCGTGATGTCCTGCACGAAACCGACGAAGTAGAGCGGCCGCATGTCTTCCCCGCGCACGCAGGCGGCGCTCATCTCGATGAAGACGGTGTGGCCGTCGGCGTGGAGATAGCGCTTTTCCAGGGTGAAGGAGTCGATCTCCCCGGCCCGGGCCCGGTCGAACTCGATGAACTCGGCGGCCAGGTCGTCCGGATGGGTCAGGTCCACCCAGGACTTCTTCGTCAGCTCCTCCCGCGTGTAGCCGACGATCTCGCACATCCGGTCGTTGAAGTCCAGCCAGCCCTTGTCCGGGGAGACGATGCAGATGCCGACGAGCGGCATCTCGAAACAGCTGCGGAAACGCCGTTCGCTGGACCGCAGGGCTTCCTCGGCTTCCTGCCGCGCCGCCAGGGTCCGTTCCGTCCGTTCCAGGGCGGCCGCGAGGTGAAGCTGCTTCCAGACCAGGGCCCAGACCAGGAAGGCCAGCAGCAGGCTGACGGCGCTGCCCGACAAGGCGATGAAGTCCGCTTTTTCGCTCTGCTGACGGGCTTCGAAGGAAGGTGTAGAGGTGGCCCGCACCGTCCAGGGCTGTCCCCCGAAGAGCAGGCGACGCGTCGAACGGTAGGCCGCTTCGCGTTTCGTCGGGGCGGGCGACTGGGAGAACAGCAGGGTGGCCGGCGACGGGCTTTCGCCATCGAAGATTTCCAGCTCCAATGCTCTGGGAAGCTTCTGGAACTCCAGCACGGCGTGCATGAGGTCGTTCATGCGCAGGGCCAGGTAGGCCCAGCCGGTCAGGCGGGCCCGTCGCTCCACCACCGACAGGGGGGGTGACCCCGGCCGGTACACCGGCAGAAATAGCACAAACCCCGGCTGGACGTCCCGGCCGGTTTCCTGTTGCAGGGTGACCTTGCCGGATAGGGCGGGCCGGCCCTCGTCGCGCGAGCGGACCGCGGCTTCCCAGCGCACCGGTTCGGGGCCCATGTCGTAACCGAAGGCCCGGAGGTTGCGGCCGGAAAATGGCTCGACGTAGGTCACGGCGGTGTAGAAATCCCTCCGCCCGGCCGGGTGGATCGCATAGGAGGGGAAACCCTCCCGGCGCAAGGCCTCGATGTGGGCTTCCAGCTGGGAGGGGGAGAGGAACAGGGAGAAGCCGACCCCCTGGATGCCGGGGAAGTTCTCCGGCAGGCGCAGGCTCTCGACGTAGCCGCGGAATTCCTTCCGGGTCACCTCGTCCGAGGCCGCGAACAGGCCGGCCACGCCGCGCAGCACCTGTACGTTGGCCTGCAGGCGGGCCTCGATGCCGATCACGGCCTTGCCTGCCAGGTACTCGAATTCCGCCTGGGCCGCCTGGCCGGCTTCCCGGTTGACCCGGTTCCAGAGGGCGAAGGTGGCCCCCAGGCCCAGGGCGAGGACGACCCAGGGCAGGATCAGCAGGTGCATCCGGCGTCTAGGCTGTGGGTCCTTCTTCCCTCTGGCCATGGTCTCACGCCTCGCGGCGAAGTCGTTTCCCCGGCCCGTCTCGAATCGGGCCGGGTTGGCAATCCTTGGCCCGGCATTCTGCAAACATAAGTAATAAATAGCCGGAAAGCGAGCCGAAAGCAACAGAAATCCGCCTCCTTCCACCTGGCGGGGCCGGGCCCGTTCCCCGGGCCGTGCGTTTTTCCGGCAAGTTCCCGGGGCTTGTCGCCGCGGCGGGAAATCCCGGCACTCCGACGACATTGCTCTTGATTCGTTGCCGCCTCGCCGGTAGCATAAGGAAGACAAGTGGCTGAGGTGAAAGAGGTCAGGCATCGGCAGGGCGGCGACGCCCCGGAGCAGAGCGGGAGGGGTGCGGATGCGGAAACGTGGGGCCAGCCTGAAAAAGCGCTTCATTCTTCTCGTCGGCGGGATCTGCCTGCTGGTGGCCGTCCTGTCCGTGGCGGCCTTTCTCTATGTCTCCCGCCGGGTGGTGGACGGTTTCGGGGCCAGCTTCGCCGTGAAGGCGGCAGCCCTGGAGAAGGCCCGCCTCCTGCAGCGGCTGCAGCCGGACATCGCCCTGGCCCGCAAGCTGGCCGATTCACCGCTGCTGAAAAAATGGTGCAGCCGCGATGAGGATTCGGAAATCCGCTCCCAGGCCCTGGCGGAACTGGAAAGCTTCCGGCGGCTCTTTTCCGGCGGCTGCTACTTCCTGGCGGTGGACGCCACCCGCCACTACTATTTCAACGACGCCGCCGACGGCTTCCGGGGGCGCGAACTGCGCTACACCCTGGACCCGCGGGACCCCACCATGGCCTGGTATTTCCAGGCCATGCGTTCGCCCGACGACTTCGCCCTGCACGTGGACACCTCGGAGCAGTTGGGCGTGACCAAGGTCTGGATCAACGTGGCCATCCGCGACAACGGGAGGCGGGTCGGCCTGGGCGGCAGCGGCATCGACCTCACCGGCTTCGTCCGCGACATGGTCCGCTCGCGGGATCCCGGCGTGGACACCGTCCTGTTGGACCACCGGGGCTTCCTCCAGGGCCACCCGAACGAGCAGTACATGGCCTACAACGCCCGCATGAAGGACGAGGGCAAGCGGCTCACCCTCTTCCCCCTGCTCGGCGGCGAGGCGGACCGCCGGCTCCTGCGGGAGCGGATGGCGTGGTTGCGTTCCGGAAGGCGTCCTCCGGGAGCCTTCTACCTCACGGTGGAGGGGAAGCGCTGCCTGGCGGCGCTGTCCTGGCTTCCGGAGATCGACTGGTTCGCCCTGGTCCTGGTGGACCCGGCCCAGGTGGCCAGCCTGGCCACCTTCGCCCCCTTCCTGGCGCTGCTCGCCGTTTCCCTCCTGCTGCTGCTCGCCCTGGTGGTCTGGCAACTCCATCGGCTCGTTCTCAATCCATTGGAAAAATTGAATATTTCTACACGCGAAATCTCCGCCGGCCGCTACGACGTCTGCCTTCCCCTGGAGCGGGCCGACGAGATCGGCGAACTGACGGCCTCCTTCAACGCCATGTCGGCCACCGTCCGCGACTACACCGCCAACCTGGAGGCACGGGTGGAGGAGCGGACGGAAGCCCTCCAGCAGGCCAACCAGGCCTTGACCGCCTCCAACCGGCAGATCATGGACAGCCTGGAGTACGCCCGGCTGATCCAGTCCGCCATCCTGCCGGGCGAAGCGCTCCTGCGCACCGTGCTGTCCGAGCATTTCGTGGTCTGGCGCCCGCGCGACGTGGTGGGCGGCGACTTCTTCTTCGCCTTTCCCCGGGAGGACGGCGGCCTGCTGCTCGGCCTGGCCGACTGCACGGGGCACGGCGTCCCGGGCGCTTTCATGACCATGACCGCCAACGCGGTGCTGGACCACGCCATCTCCTCGTGCGGGGCGGCGAATCCCGCCGGCGTGCTGGGGGAAGTCAACCGGCGCATGCGGGCCCTCCTGCACCAGGAGGGGGAGGCGCTGGCCACCGACAACGGGCTGGACCTGGCCCTGCTGTACGTGCCGGCCGGGGAGGGTCCCCTGCGGTTCGCCGCCGGCAAGCTGGACCTCCTGGTGCTGGACCCCTCCGCCGGATTCCTGGCCGTGGCCGGGGACCGCCAGAGCCTCGGCTACCGGTCTTCCCGGCCGGACTTCCCCTTCCGCAACCAGCCGGTGGAGCGCGGAGCGGGGCGCACGTTCTACCTTTTTTCCGACGGCGTCCTGGACCAGGCCGGCGGGGCCAAGGGGTACGGCTTCGGGCGGCGCCGCCTGGCCGAATGCCTGGCCGGAAGCGGGGCGGCGCCCCTGGCCGAGCAGAAACAGCGGCTGGAGGAGGCCCTGGCCAGCTACCAGGCCGGCCGTCCCCAGCGTGACGACATCACGGTGCTGGGCTTCCGGCTCCCCCGGGCGCGCCCGGAAAGCAATCTCCGCCAAGGAGCAGACGCATGAACCTCATCGACCTTCACGACATTCGGGAACACCTCAACGAGCGGGGCATCCTGATCTCCTTCACCGGGCCGTTCGCCCACAGCATCGTCGAGGAGCTGGGCAAGGCGGTCAAGAAGTACCTGGAGAGCGAGGAGATCCAGAAGTCGGCGCTGATGGACGTTTTCGCCGTCTACGTCGAGGCGACGCAGAACCTCCGCAACTACACCACCCGGCACGCGGGGCACGAACTGGAGAGGGCGGTCGCCTCTTCCGGCATCATCACCATCGGCCGGCACGGCGACCGCTACATGGTCAGCTCGGGCAACCTGGTCCGGGAAGAGGACCTCGGCCCCCTCGTCTCCCGCCTGGAGCGGCTCCGCGGGCTCGACAAGGCGGGACTCAAGGCCCAATACAAGGAGCAGTTGCGCCGGGAGAGGCCGCCCGGGGAGAAGGGGGCGGGCCTGGGGCTCATCGACATGGCCCGGAAGGCCACCGAACCGCTGCAGTATTCCGTGAAGAAGACGGCCGACGGCCGCGTTTCCTTCTTCACCTTGCGCATCGTCATCTGAGGGAGGGGCGACCATGGAAGACCTCATGATCCCGGCGGGCGCCTCGACACCGGCCGTCACCTTTTGCGCCGAAACGGCCCGGCTGCGCATCGAAGGGGAGTCCTACCCGGAGAATTCCCTTCGATTTTACCAGCCCCTGATCGCCTGGGTGGGCCAGCGACTGGCCCTGGACGAGCGGCCCCTCACCCTGGAGATCTGCCTTTCCTACCTGAACACCAGCAGCATCAAGTGCATCATGGACATCCTGGACGATTTGGAGGAGGCCCACCAGCGGGGGCGGCCCGTCTCCGTCAACTGGTTCTACGACGAGGAAAACGACCGGGCCCTGGAAATGGCGGAGGAATTCCGGGAAGAGCTGACCCTGCCCTTCGGTGTGGTGCCGTTTTCGGAAAAGAGAGAGACGCCGTGAAGGAGCAGGACGTTCACCTTCTCGTGGAGAGGTTCCGCAGCGACCCCGCCGGCCAGGGCACCCCCCTGTGCGAAGCGTTCGTCCGCCTGGCCGAGGCCTATGCCCAGCTGTCGCGGCGCCTGGAGAAGATCAGCCACATCTCCGACCGTTACCAGGCCGACCTGCTGGACCTGAACCACCGCCTGCAGGCGGCGAACGAGGAGCTGGCCGGGGCCCTCCAGGAAGTGAAGACGCTGCACGGCTTCATCCCCATCTGCGCCCGCTGCAAGCGCGTGCGGGACGACCAGGGCTACTGGGAGCAGGTGGAGAAGTACATCTCCGAGCGGTCGCAGGCCCAGTTCTCCCACGGCCTCTGCCCCGATTGCGTCCGGCAGTTCTACCCGGGCATCTCCCCGGAGCTGGAAGGCGGGCCGGTCCAACCCCGGCGTTCCCGCGCCATCCCCACCGGCGAAGAGGAGCCGTACCTGCGGAAGCGGGAGGAAGAGGTCCGCGGCGACCCGCAGTTGGCCGGCACGGCCCTGGCCGAGGATTTCCTGGACCTGGTGCCGCGCTACCTGAAGATGGTGCGCCGGCTGGAGAAGATCTCGCGGATTTCCGACGGGTTCCAGGCCCAGTTGAAGGTGCTCAACGCCACCCTGCAGGAGGCCTCGCGGACGGACCCGCTGACCGGGTTGGCCAACCGGCGGGGGGCGCAGGAAAGCCTGCTGGTCGAGATCAAGCGGGCGCAGCGCAACGGCGGCGGACTGGTCCTGGTCATGGCCGACCTGGACCGGTTCAAGCGGGTCAACGACACCTACGGCCACGCGGTGGGCGACCTTTTCCTCCGGCATTGCGCAGGCCTCTTCCGCGACAACTTGCGCTCCTACGACGTTTGCGCCCGCTGGGGCGGCGAAGAGTTCCTGCTGCTGCTCCCCGAAGCGACCCTGGTGGAAGGCGTCGCCGTGGCCGAGAAGCTGCGCGCGCGCCTGGAGGCCACCCCTTTTCGCCTGGGCGAGGACCTCTTGCCGGTCACGGCGAGTTTCGGCGTGGCCCGGCACCAGGCGGGGGAGACGGCCGAGGACACCGTCGCCGCCGCGGACCGCGCCCTCTACGAGGCCAAGCGCGGCGGCCGCAACCGCGTGGTCGCGGGAAAATAAGGGCGCCCGCCCACAGGCGCCGGGGCCGGCCGCGGGAACGTTTCCGCGTTCGGTGATCCGGGAGCCTGCGCGTTTGGCGATAGCGGCGCCGCGGCAGATCGCCCGTAGGCGCCGGACGCCGGCCGGCGCACCCCCGTTCCGCGCTGTCGCGTCGGGGATGCCGCTATCCTCCCTATCCATGTTCCCGTCGGCTGCAAATGCCCGGGACGCTTGGCGGGCAAAGATCCGGCCTCCCGTACCCGGCCGTCGGGACCACGGGAAAATCGCCGGCGCAAACGCGCCTCGGCCCGTAAGGGGCGATGGAAAGTAGCCAGGGTAGCCTCGCCGGAGGCGGGGCTCCCCCTGGGAAACCCCTGTGGAAGGGGTTCCGCCCCGGAGGGGCGCTGGATCCGCCGACGGGGGGCGGCCCGGCCTTCCCCCCGGAAGGGCAAACAGTTGGAAGGAGTCCACGGCTGGAGTACAATTTACGGTAGGGCTGGGAGCATGAAAAGAAAATTCACCACCAAGGCGCTTAACCTGGCGGCATACCTGTCCAGGGTGTACCGGTCGCAGGGGTCTTCCGTCTTCCTGGCCGAACTGGACCGTTCCGTGGGCCTGGTGCTGGACGAAGCGGGCGACGAGACCCGGGAAGCAGACCGCAGGCTGGCCTCCCTGGCCACCGGGCTGGCCCTCTCCGTCTTCCCCGGCCACCGGGAGGAAGCCATGCAGTTCGTGCTGGAGCTTCCGGCGCGTCTGGCCGCGGAACCGTCGGGGGAAGAAAAGCGGAAACGGTTCGTGGCCGGCTTCGAGGCCGTGATCCGGAAGGCCGAATCGTCGGCGCGCCGCTTCTCCGACCAGGTGCTGGCGCACCTCAAGGACTGTCCCCTGGAGAATCTCGCCCGGCTCACCGTGGAAACCCTGGCCGAACGTTTCCAGTTCAGCGCGGGGCATTTCTCCCGGAAGTTCCAGGACGAGCAGGGCCAGACCGTCCATGACGCCCTCGTCTACGAAAAGCTGAACCGCGCCTTCGCCTTGCTCTCCCGTCCCGACGTCCCCCGGGGTGTCCGGGAAGTCTCCGCCCTCCTGGGCTTTTCCGACCACAAGTATTTCAGCAAGCTGTTCCGGGAAAAGTTCGGGCTGAACCCCTCCCAGGTTCTGCGGGCGGACGAAACAGTTCCCGGCGGCGGCATCAGGGACTGACACTGCCGGTTACCGGACCTCCAGGACCGGGAGTTCGCCGAAGTTCCGCGGACAGGCAGGAAGGCCGGAGTTCCGCCAGCGCCCGGCGGATGTCCTCCGGCCGGGACAGGCGTGCGGCCGGGTCTTTGCGGATCATCGCCAGGATGAAGTCCGAAACCGGCCCGGGAAGCTCCGGCACGCGTTCGACAGGAGGCACCGCCTCGTCGTGGACGATGCGGAACACGGTCTGGTACATGTCCTCGGGGTCCGTCTCGTAGGGCGCTTCCCGGACCACCATCAGGTAGAGGATGACGCCCAGGGCGTAGTAGTCCACCGAAGGCTCGGGCGGCAAGCGGCTCCAGAAGGTCTCGGGCGGAAGGAACAGCGGGGTTCCGGCGTCCAGGTCCAGTCTGGTCAATGTTTTTCTTTCGATGAAGCGCGAGAGGCCGAAGTCGAGGATGCGGAGGTGCGCCTTGGCCTCCTGCACGCACGCGTCGAACGGGTCGGGGCCGTAGGGGCGGAACCCGGCGGTGAAGAGGATGTTCTCCGGCTTCAGGTCCCGGTGCAGCACACCGGCGGCATGCAGGTCCGAGACGATGTCCACCAACGCACTCGTGATGGCCAGCGACGTCTTCAGCGGCAGGGGCGGCCCCTCCAGGACGCTCCGCAGGGAAGGCCCGTCCACGTATTCCCGGAACAGGAAGCTGCGCCCCCGCTCGGAGCCGCGCCCGAAGACCCGCACCGCGTTCGGGTGCGAGACTGCCTCGCAGACCAGGCCCTCCCGCAGGAAGGAATCCTTCAGTTCGGGGGCCAGGACGCCCCCGTGGATCACCTTGAGGGCGCCGATCCTTCCTGTGCCGTCCTCGCGGGCCCGGAACACCTCTCCCGTGGCGCCGGCGCCGAGACGCTCCAGCAGGCGGAACCGGCCGAAGCGCACCCGGTTGTGCCGCTCGGCCAGCCAGGACAGAAAACGCGCGCCCAGCACGAAGCCCAGGCCCCCCGTCGCCACCAGGGCCAGGGCGGCCAGGGCCAGGAACCAGCCGGTGCGGTAGAAGGGGGCGTGGATGCGCACGCGCAGGGAAACCCCCTTCTCGTTCCACACACCGTTTTCCGCGGCGCCCCGGACCCGGAAGACGTACTCGCCCGGGTCGAGGTTGGTGTAGGTGACCAGCCGGCGCGTGCCCAAGGGGACCCAGTCCTTGTCGAACCCCTCCATCCGGCAGGTGTAGCGGAATTGGTCCGGGTTCCCGAAACCCAGCAGCGAGAATTCGAAGGTCAGTACGTTCTGCTCGTGGTTGAGCTCCACCGTGTCCACGTCCGCGACCACCGCCGGCAGGATGGCCCCGGCACCGTCTGCCGGCTTCACCGGCTGGTAGAAGAGCTGGAGGCCCGTGAGGGCCATGGGGGCCGCTTCCCGGTCTTCCTGGACGCTGCCGGGAACAAACCCGTTCAGGCCGTTGATGCCGCCCGCATACGCTTCCCCGTCCCCGGTCATCAGGAAGGCATGGTCCCGGAACACGTCGCTCTGCAGGCCGTCGAGGACAGTATAGTTCCGGACGGGCCGGCCGTTGCCGTCCGCGTGGACGATGCCGCCCGCCGCGAGCATCCAGAGGTCCCCCCGCCCGTCTTCCAGGATCCCCTTGACCAGGAGCCCCCGCAGCCCCGCTTCCGGCGAGGGCGGGGCGAAGCCGGAAGCCGCCGCCCGGCAGCGGTACAGACCGTCCTCGGCGCCTGCCCAGAGGTCGCCCGTCGCCGAGCGGCGCAGGCAGCGGACCGCCTTTCCGGCAAGGCAGGCCGGGGCCGCCAGGGGCCCGGAACGGTCCACCGGCTTCCCCCGCACGGTGTCGAAGAGCAGGAGCCCGGCGGAAGTGGCCAGCCACAGGTTGCGGGAATCCGCCCAGGCCAGGGCGAATGTCCGCAGGCGGGCCCAGGCGTCGAGGCGGTGGCGGGCGAGCAGCCTTCCGTCTGCGTCGAACCGGGCCAGGAAACCCGGGTTCACGCCCACCCACATCGCCCCCGCCGGGTCTTCGAGGAAAGTGTAGGCGTATTCTCGTCGCCCTTCCGTGGAGAAGTCGTGCACGAGGCGGGGCTGCCGCGAACCCGGTTCCACCTGGCCCAGTTTCCCCGACAGGGTTCCGAACCACAGGACACCCCGCCGGTCCCGGGCCATGGCCAAGACGGTGTTGCTCGTGCCGGGAAGGGCTCCCGGGCGATCCGGGGCCAGGCGCTCGATGCGCCCCGAAACCCGGTCCCACCGGTTCAGGCCCCCGCCCATGGTTCCGATCCAGAGAGTCCCGGCCTCCCCCTCGCAGAGGCTCTGGACATCGTTTCCGCCTAGGCTGGACGGATCGTGCGGATCGTTCTGGAGAAGCGAAAAGGCAATCCGGTGCGGGTCGAACCGGCACAGGCCGTTTCCCTGCGTGCCGATCCAGAGGTTCCCCGACCGATCACCGAACAGGGAGATGATGGTGTTGCTGCTCAAACCCAAAGGGTCGCGGGGGTCGGAGCGGAAGACCGCGGTCCTCCCGTCGGCCGGGTTGAAGCGCCGCAGCCCCCGGTTGGTGCCCATCCACACCCGCCCCTGCCGGTCCAGGGCCAGGGCGAACACGTCCGCCTCGTCTGCCGGGTCGCGCTCCACATTGCCCTCTGGGCGGAAGTGCAGGACTCCTCCGCCCAGGGTTCCCACCCAGAGTTCTCCGGGGGCGCCTTCCGCCAGACAGGCCACGGCGCAGTGGGAGAGGACGTCCCCGGTCCCGGGCCGGTGGAAATGACGGCCAACGACGCCGGAGACGGGATCGATCCGGAACAGCCCGTGATGGGCGGTTCCCGCCCAGATCGCCCCGTCTCGGCCGGGGCAGAGCGCCGTGACCGACAGGGGCTTTCCCGGTAGCTCCGCGACGAGGCGGTAGCAGCCGCTCCGCCGGGTAACGGGATCCCACCAGCAGACGCCCCGGTGGAGAACCCCCGTCCAGACGCGCCCCCAGCGATCCTCCCGGACCGCCGTGACCGGCCAGGCGCTTCCCGTGGCCCCGGAAGTGAACGGTCCGATGGAGTCCCACCGTTCGCGGCGGGTGTCGAAGCGCAGCAGTCGATTCTGGGAAGTGACGGCCCAGAGACATTCTCCCCGTCCGGCGCAGACCGAGTCGATGCCCTCCGGTTCCGGGCTCCGCATCGCCCCCGGCGGCGGGGGGAAGGTCGTGAAGGCATACCCGTCGTAGCGCAGCAGCCCGTCCTCCGTGGCTAGCCAGAGGAACCCGTGCCCGTCCTGGACCACGGCGTTGACGGAGGAACTGGACAGGCCCTGCCTCGCCGCGTAGCGGTCGAAGACGGCTTCCCTGCCCAGCCCGGGGGACGGCAGGGGGAGCAGGCCGAGCAGCAGCAGGGCAAACAGCCCAAACCGGTTCTTGAATGCAGGTCCGCTCATGAGGGCACCCCTTGGCGGCTGGGCGCTGGCAACGACCGGAGGTCCGGTACCGGGGGGAGCCTCCGCGGGCAGAGCATACACCACACCGGCCTGGGGGAACAGGGCAACCTTTCCGGCGGACTCGCCGGCGAAGGGGGAATTTTCCGCGGCCGGGGGGGGGGAAGAACGGTGGCGGCGAAAAGACCACGGTCGGCATCTTGTGGACAGTCATGGGCTTGCGCTTCTGGAGAGGAGGGCTGGGGCTCGGGCCGCCCCCGGAGAAAGGCGCAATGCCCTCTTTTAGAATTCCATCTGTTTTGGTTTCTTTGTGTTGGGAAATCGCCTTTTTCCCCACCTGAGGCGGGATTCCTCCCCACCGAATCGGTTTTCACCCGGCGCAGTCTTCCCGCGACCTCCGTATGATCCCCGGTCCGCAAGGGTTGCGCGGATTCATATCAAACGGGAGGACGGCGATGCAAAAAATCCATGGTTTCCTTTTCATTCTTTGGTTCGGTTGCGGTCTCGGGCACGCGCTCGGCGGGGACGGGGTCTGGACCAGCCACGGCCCCGACGCGGGGGCCATCTTCGTTCTGGCGACGGATCCTTTCCAGGCGGCCACCGTGTACGCCGGTTCGGAGCGGAAGGGGGTCTATCGGAGCCAGGATGGAGGCGCCACCTGGGACCTGCTCACGTCCGGAGTGTCGACGCGCGTCTACGCTATCGGGGCGGACCCCCTCCAGGCGGGCGTCCTGTACGTCGGCGCCAAGATGCGGGGCATCCTGAAGAGCACCAACGGCGGGGCCAGTTGGGCGGAGATCAACGCCGGGCTGACCAACCTCACCGTCATGAAGATCGTCGTCAACCCGGCCAACCCGTCGGTCGTGTGGGCCGGGACCCAGGCGGGCGTGTTCCGGAGCGGGAACGGGGGGGCGAACTGGACCGTCGTCAACCATTCCGGCCTGGCCAAGGCCAGCGTCTCCAGCCTGGCCATCGACCCGCAGAATCCATCCACGGTGTATGTTTCTACATGGGGCCTTGGTGCCTTCCGCACCTCCGACGACGGAGGTTCCTGGTCGCAACTGGCGGTTCCGGACGACTACCTGCACAATGTGGCGCTGGACCCCTCCCATCCGGCCATTGTGTACGCGGCGTCATCCAACATGGGCGTGCTGAAGAGCCTGGACGGTGGGACGACCTGGACCCCGATGAATGGCGGCATTACGGGTCTCAACGTGCAGATCCTCGTGGTGGACGAAAGGGATTCCGCCCATCTCTGGGCCGGGACCAACGGTGGTGGCGTCAGCGAAAGCGAAGACGGAGGCCTCACCTGGCGTGGCCGGAACGAGGGTCTCGCGGCGGACGTCGTCTACGCCCTGGCGGTGGACCCGGCCGGTGCCGGAGCCGTCTACGCCGGGGGAAACGTCGGGGGCGTCTTCGTCGCGGAGTTCGGGACCTGTCTACCTCCCGGCCTTTCGGCGCAGCCCGCGGGGAAAACCGTCCTTGCTGGGCAGACGGTTACGCTGCAGGTCGAAACCTCCGGGTCGGGGCCTTTCAGGTACAACTGGTTCCAGGGGGAACCGGGCGACACTGCCACGCCCGCCCCGGGCGCCGCGGACTCCCCCGTCTACACCACCCCGCCACTGGAGGCCGGCGCGCAGTTCTGGGTGCGCGTGCAGAACGCCTGCGGGCAGGTGGACAGCGCGGCGGCGGTGGTGAAGGTGATGCGCTCGCGGTGCGACCTGAACGCGGACGGCGTTGTGGACGACCAGGACGTCCACCTGGCGGCCGACTTCCTGGCGGAAACCCTCCCCGTCCTTCCCCTCGGGAATGAATACGGCGATGTCAACGGTGACGGCCGGGCCGACACCCTGGACCTCCAGGAAGTGGCCCTCGCCGCCGGCCGCTGAGCCCAGGACGCCGGCGTTTCGGCGTAAGCCGGCGAGCCTGCGAGCCGCCGCATTCTGCAGGTCATTTCCCCGCCGGCGGCTCCTCCCGCCGCTTGGCGGTTTCGGGCGGCCGGCGGAGACCCTGGGGACGGTTGGCTGGGCCGGCCGGCCGGGCCGGGGCCAGCTGCAGTTCCAGGATCACCAGGTCCAGCGCGTCGGCCCGGGAGTCGAGGTTCACGTCGGCGCTGGAGTCCCCGTGCGGCAGGGGGCCGCACTCGGCCAGGCCGGAGGCGAGGGCGGCGGAATCGGCCCTGCCGACGGTTCCGTCCCCGTTCACGTCGTAGTCGTAGTGGAGGGGCAGGTTGAGGAAGTCGACGACGGTCCGCGCCGGGAGGCAGTCGTAGCTTCCGGTGTTGATGGCGTACATCTCCTGGTAGTGCCCGTCGTACGTCGTTCCGAAGCTCATGGCCAGCACTTCCGGTGGAATGTCCGACGCGAGGATCTCCTGGATGTCGACATAGGGTCCGCCGAGGAGCGTGACGGCCTGGAAGAAGCGCTGGTCTCCCTCGGGGAAGCCCGGCATGTCGTCCCAGCAGTACAGCGTGTGCAGGGGCGGCTGGCCTTCGGAAATGTGGGTCTGGGGCGAAAAGCCGGCCAGGAAGGCTTCGTTGTCGGAACCGAAGACGAGCTGGCACAGCAGCTGGTACTCCTGGACTTCCGTCAGGGTCAGGCCGAGGGGGTTGTTCGGCCAGTGGACCATGTCGTTGAGGGCGTAGGCCCCGCTCATGCTGACGACGCCCCGGATGTCGTCCGGCGACCAGCCGTGCGGGTCGGCGAGGTAGGAGCCGTCGGTGGCCAGCAGCGATACCAGGTGCCCCCCGGCGGACTGTCCGAAGAGGAACACCTTGCGCGGGTCGCCCCCATAGCGTTCGATGTTCCGCTTGACCCAGTCGAAGGCGGCCGCCACGTCCAGGATGTGGTCGGGGAAGACGGCCCAGTAGGGCGCCTTGGAGAGCTCGTAGTTGGCGACCACGGTGGTGAGGCCGTAGTACCCGGCGAAGGTGTTGGCCATCTCGAAGTAGAGGTTCTTGTCGCCCTGCTTCCAGGCGCCCCCGTAGATGAACAGCAGAACCTTGTTGTTGCGGGCCCCGCGAGGGGAGTACACGTCCAGCCAGTGGGCGCTGCCCCCCTCCGGGGGCGGGGGGGCATAGGGGATGTCGAACCACGACTCGATCCGGTCCACGACGTAGTCCCCGGCGGCGACCGCGCTGTCGTCCATCCCTTGGGCGAAGGCCTGGGCCCGGATGGCGGCGGAGGTGGCTGTGACGGGGGCGGGGTCGCTGAGGGGGTCCGGGTCGTGGTTGACCGAGGCGTGGCGGGTGACGCGTACCGGGGTGCCGTCGTAGAGGGGAGAGGAACCCGTCGGCGCCGTCCCGTCGGTGGTGTAGCGGATCAGGGCCCCCGGCGTGGCGCAGGCCAGGCGGACATCGATGTCGCCCGGGTAGGTGCCCGGCGCGGGGGAGAAGGTGGGGGCGGCGGCTTGATCGGCGAAGAGGAGTTGGCCGGAGATGGCCGGCAGGAGGAGGAAACGAAGGCAGAGGGAGAGGGGGCGGGTGTGTGGGGCCATGGCTGTCCTCCTGGGTGCCGGGGGATGGGGTCCTGTCCGGCGACAGGCGGGAGCGGGTGTCTTGTCCTGAACAAAATACCTGGGTTTTCCGTCCGGCGCAAAGGAAATCCCGGCCGGCGCACCCCCGTTCCGAGCTGTCGCGTCGGAACTCGCGCCTCATTCTGCGCCGGGCTGTTTCGGAGGGGCCGGAAGCGCCATGAGCTCCAGGGCGGACCGCGCGTTGCGGTGGCCGGGGTTGCGCCGCAGGCACTCCCGGAAGCACTTCCGCGCCTCGTCCGGGCGGCCGAGGTCCAGGAGGCAGGTGCCGAGGCGGTAGCGGAGGGCCAGCGAGTCGGGACAGTCCCGAACGGCCACGGACAGAAAGCTCATTTCCGCCGCCGTGTCCCGGAAGAGGAAGCGGTCGTCGAAGTTCAGCAGGAATGTGTTCAGGTTCGCGCCGGCCGCCGCAAGCAACGGCTTTTTCTCCTCGTAGGCGGCGAGGAGGGCGTCCACGCCCTTTTCCCCCGCCGAGCGCATGTCCTGTTCCACCTTCCGCACCGAATCCGCCGCGGCGTCGGAGCGCCCCACGAACTCCAGGGCGGGGTCCCGGTTGGCCTTGAAGCCGGCCGCCGTCAGCGGCGTGTCGAAGTGCGGGGCGAGCCGGAGTTCGAAATTTTCAAAGTCCCAATCCAGGAATGCTTTATGGGAACAGGAGATGGCAACGCCGGGGTGGCGGGGCAGGGGGAAGATGCGCATGGCGCCGTAGAAGTTCGGGCGTGTGCCGGTGGGTTCGCCCACCAGGGTCGCGTTGGTGAAACGGGCGAAGACGTTGGCGAAATGCTGCGCCGCGGAGCCCACCCCGCGGTTGACGAGGACGAAGAGCCGGTCGGGGCGGTCCAGCTGCGTGCGGGCGATGATGCCCTTGAGGAGGGGCATTTCATGATGGTCTCCCCCGGGGTTGTTGCGCACGTCGAGGACGAGCCGTTCGACGGGCCGCTGGTCCAGTTCCGCGAAAAAACGGGCGAAGAACGCGGCGAAGCCCTCTTCTTTCCTGGGTTCCATGGACTTGAGCCGGAGATACATGGTCCGGGTGCCGGGCTGGTAGGAGAACCAGTACGGGTCGCCGCCGTGGCTGAGCCAGAGGGCCGGCGGGCCTCCCCCTTCGTTCATCTGCAGGGTCGATGCGTCGCTGCCGGGGAAGGGGCCGTCTTTGATGTTCTTGAAACTGTTCAAAATGGGTTCCGGGGCGATCTCGACCACGGACTCGCTGCCGTCGTTTTCCCGCAGGGTGAGGCGCAACGTGTCCGCGCTGTCGCACGCGCCGCAGTACTTCAGCATGTCCGGCGAGGGCAGCAGGATGCGCGCCAGCTCTTCCTTCTGGGCCTCGTTGTCGCCGTTCGCTAGGCGTGCCATGCGGCGGAGGGCCTCCTCCGCGGAGACCTTGCCGATGCCCACGACCTTTTTCCCCACGAGGGAGGCGTACTTCCGGTCCGCGTACGAGACGTGGATGCCGTCCGCGAAGGGGTACAGCCCGAGGGGGCACATCCGCACACCCGTGACGAAGGCCTCGCTCCCGGGGATCCACAGGCCGGTGTGGTCGTCGGAGAGCAGGGAGAGGAGCTCCATGATCCCGAAGATCATTTCCGTGTCGCTCCGGGCCGGGACCTTTTCCCGGAGGCGGGCCAGGGCCTTTTCGAACACTTCCCGGGAGCACTGGGCGTAGAGGTCGGGGTGCTGGATCTCCAGCCGCCGGACCATGTAGTCCAGGTCGGCCAGCCAGGCCGCGTTGCGGGCGGCGGCGTCGGTGCGCTCCGCCCGGGGGGGCGTTGCGGCCTGGCCCGGGGCCGGTGCGGCGAAGCCGAGAAGGCAGAGGCAGAGGGCGGTGCACAGGGTTTTCATGGAGTCCTCCGGAGGAGTTGGGGTGCCGCACGGTCCGCGGAGCGCCCGTTTTGCCGGCGGCACGGGTTTTGGGCTGCCGGGCAGCAATGCTAGTACGAGTTCCCCTTTCCGTTCGTTCATGCCGGACTGTGTTGTGCCACGCCTGCGGCATGGGGAGGGGGAATCGCGTTTCGGCTGGGACGATTCCGGGCTGCGGAGTGCGACGCGCTGGCCCGCATCTCCGCGTTCGGCGCTCCGGGGGCCTGCGCGCCTGGCGAAAGCGGCGCTGCGGCGGCCTCCGCGCCGCACTCCCGGGATGCGGGGCTGCGACGTTTGGAGTGCGCTGCGCAGCCAGGCGGAGCGGCGCGACCTGTCCTTGGAACTGCGGCGATGTCAAATGCGTGCTCAACGCCCGAAGGCATTGGATCTGAAGGCATAACCTGGCCATCCTGTGCCAGGGGGACATCTCTTCGTGCTCAACGCCCGAAGGCATTGGATCTGAAGGCATACGTAGGTCTTCCGCTTTTCAAATCCGAGTCCCATGTTGTGCTCAACGCCCGAAGGCATTGGATCTGAAGGCATGCGAGAACCCCGGCACCGCCGTCACCGAAAGCAAGTGCTCAACGCCCGAAGGCATTGGATCTGAAGGCATCGGCACCCTCTGGTACGTCGCCGAGTGCGGCGCGAAGTGCTCAACGCCCGAAGGCATTGGATCTGAAGGCATGTCGCCTATGGCATCCGCCGCATCGATGGCATTTAGTGCTCAACGCCCGAAGGCATTGGATCTGAAGGCATCCGGATTCCGGAGCACATCCGGGCGGGGAAGTCGGTGTGCTCAACGCCCGAAGGCATTGGATCTGAAGGCATCTGCTTCACGAGAAGGTTCGCCACCATGTTCAGGAGGTGCTCAACGCCCGAAGGCATTGGATCTGAAGGCATGAAGTCTACGAGCCACCGAGCACGGACGCCAACGTGTGCTCAACGCCCGAAGGCATTGGATCTGAAGGCATACGATCTGCTGCAGCGCCTGCACCACGCCGAGCGCGTGCTCAACGCCCGAAGGCATTGGATCTGAAGGCATAACAGGGTCTTGTTGCCCGTGGCGGCCGCGGCGGCGTGCTCAACGCCCGAAGGCATTGGATCTGAAGGCATCCGTGTAGATCCCGATGCTTTGTGTATAGGGCAGGATGTGCTCAACGCCCGAAGGCATTGGATCTGAAGGCATCCGGGAATCGCCCCGGCCCGCAGCAGGATGGTCCGGTGCTCAACGCCCGAAGGCATTGGATCTGAAGGCATCGCGGACACTCCCCAAGGCCAACCGCGCCTGGTGGTGCTCAACGCCCGAAGGCATTGGATCTGAAGGCATCAGATCGACTTTTCGGCCACGGACTGCGACGGCATGTGCTCAACGCCCGAAGGCATTGGATCTGAAGGCATTGATACAAATCGGCCCGGCCCCCTGGACGGGACCGGGGTGCTCAACGCCCGAAGGCATTGGATCTGAAGGCATTCTGGGCGACCAACGAGCACGGCGCCGGGCCGATGGTGTGCTCAACGCCCGAAGGCATTGGATCTGAAGGCATGCGGCCAGGCAGTGGCGCGACACTACGAGCAGCTGTGCTCAACGCCCGAAGGCATTGGATCTGAAGGCATGACGTTACCGTCACGGTGGACAGCGCCGCCAGCAAGTGCTCAACGCCCGAAGGCATTGGATCTGAAGGCATAACTGGACGGTCAGCCGCCGGGCCTGGATGAGGTTGTGCTCAACGCCCGAAGGCATTGGATCTGAAGGCATAGTATACTCGCTTTCCCATTGATTCCGCTCAATTTTCAAAGAACTTTCTCAAGCATCGGGGAGAATGGCCGCCGGCAGGGCGGAATGCCGGCCGAATTTGGAGCGACTGCCGCTTCAAGTGCTGGCAGCGCTCGCTTTACCTTTGTTCACGGACCTACGGCCGGCCTGACGGGGTTTACTGCCGGGTTTTTCTCCAGTTAGATCCGCCGAGACTTCCTCCGCCGGAAGGTGCGTGATTTGCCCGGCGATGCTGTAGCCCAGGGGCGCCTCTTCCCGCCAGTCCCGCGCACCCCGCTGGTCCTGCACCCGGGCCTGGCAGCGGGCGCACAGGGGGACGATCAGAAGCCCGTCCTGCGGGTCCATCTTCCCGCTCAGCTCCCACCGCAGGCGCGCCATGGCCCGGACACCCAGGTAGGCCCGAAAAACGGAATACTGGATTCTCTCACCATACCCCTGCAGGCATTTGGCCACCCGGACGCGACGCTTGTCGTCGGAAACGTCGTAGGCGATCAAGTACCATTGTCTTTCGGGCGGATTGCTCACCGCACGCTCCAGCGGGCGAACAGTCCGGGGTGCCCCATCCAGGTCTTCTCCAGCAGCCGGGCCTCCAATTCCATCAGGCGCTGATAACTCAAGCTGTACTCCAGTATGGGGTGTCGCCAGGTTTCCGCTTTCCGGTCCTCGAACAGCCCGATGGCCAGGTTGCGGCCCTCCTCGTTCAGGTAGACGGCCCGGCCGAAGCGCTGGAAATGCTTTTCCTCGTCCCATTGCTTCCGGTTCAGGCTGGCCACCACCACCATGTCCACCAGGGGCACCCGGAAGATCTCCATGAGGTCCATGGCCAGCGGGTAGGCGGCCGAGCGGGCGGTGTGCAGCACGCCGAAGGAAGGCTCCAGGCCCGCTGCCAGCAAGGCGGACACCGTGTCCCGGTACAGCAGCTGGTAGCCGAAGGAGAGCAATGCGTTCACGGGGTCCGGGGGCGGGCGCCGTTCCCGGCCGCCGAAACGCAAGCCAGGGGGCAGGCTGGGCACGAGCAGCGCGTCCAGGCAGGAAAAATAGGCCTGGCCGCCCTGGCCCTCCACCCCGCGCAGCATTTCCGGGTCAAGGGCCCGGTCCGTCCGGGCCAGGGCGTCCCGCAGCAACTGCACGGCCGTCCGGATGTCGGCCGAGCGGTCCCGCCCGCGGGTGGCGCGAAGCAGAAAGGCCAACTGCATGCGCAGCTTGCCCTTGATGATCTCCCGGGCCCGGTTCAGGCGGAACACGGGGTCGCTGAGCGCTTCGTACTGCCGGATGCGGCGCTGGACTCCGCCCTGTCCCGGCGCGGTCCCGCCGAAGTAGCGGCCGCCGGCGCCCAGCCAGTGGACCTGGATGTCCCGCCCGAAGCAGAAGTGCAGCGCCTGGGTGCTGGCCTGGGCGTAACCGTGCAGCACCACCTGTTCGACCTGTTCCACGGGGTAGTGCTCTTCCGGGCCTTTCTCCGGCGAGACGACCAGGCGGTCTCCCGACTTTCCCAGCCGGGTGCCGTTCCCCACCACGTGGAGGGTCAGGCGGTCGTGGTGCTGGGGGTAGAGCCGGAGGGGTTCCCAGTCTTCCCGCGCCTGGAAACGCTCTTCCTCCGGCAGGCACACCGGGGCCAGGCTGCAGTGGATGCACCGCTGGGCGTGCGGCGTGACGGGCGGGCGCCGGGTCGTCTGGCGCAACGCCTCCATCTGCGAGAGCGCTTCCCGCAATTCCTGCCGCTCCCCTTCGCCGATGGGCTGGCGGACGTGCCGGTTGTCGGCATGGTAGCGAAGGCGGGCTTCGGGCACGTCATCCCCCAGGTGCTCGGACAACAGCACGGCGTAGGCGGCGACCTGAAGCCGGTCGGAATCCCAGGCGGCGGGGCCGGCGGGGCCCGGGCGGCTGCGCCCCCGCTTGAACTCCACCACGCACCAGCGCCCGTCGCGAAAGCGGCAGGCGTCCAGCTTCCCCTTCAGGCCCCAGCCGTCGCTCTCCAGGGTGAAGGAGTGCAGTTCGCCGTCCTCTTCCGCCTCCAGGCGCCGGTGCAGTTCCCGCCCCGCGAAGACGCGTTCGTCCGCCACGCGGATCTCCTCCACCTCCTCCAGGTAGAACAGCCGCGGGCAGTAGGCCCAGGCGTGCACGGCCATGACCCGGGTAGGGGTCATGACCTGTCCGGGGAATGGGGTGTCCAACGCCACGCTTCTTCCGGTGGACTGCATGTGCAACTCACGGAAGGAGCGACTAAAACCGTCCGAGTCTGACTGCTGTCGGATCGATCTATGGAAATCGCCAAGCGAGTGGCCCCCCTTGCTGGGGGGCCCTGGTCGTCCACGGGCACGTACCATGAGCAATCTGGAGCCGAATCCAGCAAATCAATGCGTTCAAACAACAGGTTGTTGTCTCCCGCAAAGGGCAGACCGTAACGGGGCCAATCTCCTTCTCCCCAGAGCCCTTTATGAACCCGCTCCAACACTTGCCGCCTCCCGCGAGCGCCGATGACCATTTTCAGATCAACAAGCAATTCGCGACGTACGGGAGCGATGTGGTACTTGGCCCCATGGCAGTTTTCAGCAAGATTTTTTCCGGCATCCTTGCCAATGGGGTATGCATGAAGTTGCTGGAACAGGCTGCCAAACAGAGGCAATTTCCCTTCTGGAATGCCTAATGCAAGTTCCAACGGAGGCGCCTGAGGATCTATTCCTGTTGTGACATTTCCCAACCCATTGCGCGTCTCGATGCCTGCAAGGTTTAAAAGAAGCCCCCAGGCAGCGGAATATGTCATCACAGGCGAAGTCGCACGCAACGAACCGGCCTGGAGTGGGCGATAGGCGGCGAAGGGAGCATGAATCCTGAGCCAGATGGGATCCATGTCAAACCCTGGGCAGGAAGTTTTCCGCAACACGATCCAACAGCCGCTGGGGATTGCTTTCCAATACAGCCCCGGCTTCTTCGAGATCGGTTTTCAATGTCTGGTCCATTTTGCGGACAATGTCTCCTCCCAACCAAAAGTCTCTGGGATTCAGATCGTTAGCGGAAAGGCGCTCCAATTCGCGCCAGCTGCCGTCACTGTTGAATGCGTAGGTATCGAACCCACCGACCAGAGAAGGAGTCAAGCGTACAACGATGCTGTGAGGCGCCATTTCGTAATAGGCCCGAGCGTGGCCGCCGGCAACGCCTGACAGTTCGCCGATGGCCGCCAGAAGCTCCCTTCCCCACGCTTTTTCCTTTTCGGTTCTGAAATCGGACCCAGCAAGGGCGAAGGGGTACTGGTAGGCCGTCCAACTCACTTCCCTATGAAGAAGGGCTGAAGTGGTGGCATTTTTCCAGGGGCTTTGGCCGGCGCTCATGGGAGATTGATGAAAAGTCGCATCGAAGGGATAAGGCTCGACGGACACCGCCAGATTCATCCGCAAAATGCTATCGCGCTTTGATGGCCGATTGATCTTGGCGGCCTTGAGGCTCTTCTCATCAGCCACCATGTATCCAAACAGAAAATCATCCGCATATTCTTCTGCGTTTGGATAATCCTTGAACTCGACCGCCAGCTGCCCTTCGTCATGCAGTCTCCGCCGGTTGATGCATCGTCCCCAACTTGCATCGCCATTGTTTTCCAATCGACTGGCCAGGATTTCCCGAAGTGCGTTCCTCATGGATTCGGGGCTGATCACTGTATGAATCTTCTCTCCACGGGTGATCTTTTGCAGAACGGTGCGGTTTTCTTCAGACTCCCCGCGATAGTTGCTGCTGGGAGCGGCGTGGGTCAATACAGTTGCGAAGAGATTCAATGACATGTGTTCCTCTCATTTTAAATTTAATCAGCCACGGGCGGAAAGCGCCAACAACGTGATAGTGCGAACCTGATCGGGACTCTGATCAAGCGCCTTTGAAAAAAGTAAAAATTCCTTATCCGTCATTCGATGGTTGACCGAACAGAGCGTGGCAGTAAACCAGCGCTCGAAATCACGACCGGGACGGCTCCTCGCGGCAAGAAAGGCGTCCAGCGCAAGTTTGGATTTCTTTTCCTCATACTCTTTCTTCTTGTCAGGCTTGTCTTTCACCGATTCCCAAGTCAACTGGTACTTGGACTCCAGACGAGCGCTTATCCATGTGGTAACCATGTGCAATACTAGAGTTTCTAAGCATCTGGGTTCACGTTCGTTTTCAGACATAGTATTCTCCTTGCCAAGGTTCGGATGGAATTTTTCAAAAAGAATCCGGACATCGTGCTTGAATGCGACTGAAGATATCGTACAGTTTTTCGATAAAGTGGCACAAAGGCGTGCCGCCCCCCACCACCAACGATCGGGCATCCGGTTGTCCAAGGCGTTTTCAAGGATCAGACGGCGAATCGCGGGATGCCATAGCTCGTTGACGATGGCCGAGTCTTCCCGCATTTTGCGGGTAGGTTCCAAATAGCGGACAGATTTGATGTTCACATTGTTGCCTGCTTTGGTCGTATGAATCACCTGGAATCCTGCAGTGACTGTTCTTCCGGTCAATTTCCCGGAAAGCTGCCTGGCAAACCACCTGTCTGTTTCAAGGGCAGCCGCTTCCGGCAGATCGACGTAAGCTATTGCGGGTCTAAAATCTGCTGGCTCCGGTGACCGTTGCTTCAAAACCATTTCATGGGTTCGGGTAAATCCGACCAAATTGCAAACATCAGGAATGCAAACAGTATAGGAGTTGAAATCAGACTCAGTTTTCCCCTCCCAGTCCATGGTTCTCGGGATGAAAATCTGAACAGTGAAGGGCCAGAAATGAAGGAGAAAAAGAAACCTTCCCCGGTCCTGAAAGGGAACATTCTCCGCGTTAGCTTCCATTGCGCCCAGGTAATAGGTGCTGGCTTGGGACACGGGCTTGTCCCGAATCAGCAGGCTCCAAGCGGTATCCAAATCATTGGCAGCAGAAGCGCAGCCAGTAGAATCAGGTTCATCGTGCTCCGCTTCTCCGATCGATGTTAGGTTTTGTGCCCTTCGCTCATAGGGATTGCGCTGCTTTGATCTTGCTCGCAAAGTATTCCAAAGCCAGTCCCGCCAAAGTTTTATCCACCTTCCTTCATCGCCGCTGGGTGACAACTCTGCCAACATTGCGCCTTGCGGGCGAACTATTTCATAGATAAAGACCTCGATCGCTTTGGGATTTCCCTTTTTGTCTTTTATCTCTTTCATCCTGCGTGCTATTGGCTCAATTTCATTTTTGTTTTTGTCTTTTCTTAGCTTACGAGATTCCTCTTCAACCAAATCTGCCGCATATGTACGATCCAGCAGTGTCTCGAGCCCCTTCCAGTTTATTCTCAACTTGAAGCTGTTTTCATCCAACTTGAGTGTTTCAATCACTGCGTCCGGAGCCCTCGGAAAACGGCAGGCGTAGTCAACCATCATCGCCAACCCCGCCAACCCAGCGCGATGCTGAGGTGATGGCAATTCGGCCAGAGACCAAGACACTTCAACCGTTTCTGCCGGATTTTTGTTGATTCTCTTTTCCGAAAGATTCGCTTTGGCCATCATTACTCCTTGTCAATCAGAAGGAAACCAAGTGCAGGACTATACAATCGGCCATCGGCAATATAAATATATCTGGCGACCAGCCAGTCAGGCCTTTTATAGTCTTTCAAAATCAATCGACGGGGAACGTTCAGTACCCAGGCTTCCAACGGGTCACCTTCCAGACCGGATGCATCCAAGCCAAGGGCAAGGTCGGAATCAAGTACACAACGGACATCTCGATCGCCCTCCTCGCCGCGCAAAGGATGGGTCGAGGCGTACCACCCCTCGCAAAGGAAACTGGCCCAAGCACGGGGCAGTGGAGCGTCCTCGGCATAGCGGTTATCTTTCAAGGCCAAGGAGAGTTCCCGCTGGCATAGTTCCAGTCCATTGAAGTCGTTAGCAAAACGTGCAACCTTCTGCAACATGTCTGCGCCACCAATCTCCGTGTTGTATGGCCGTCCGTCTTCGGGCTTGTAGATGATGACTTCAGCCCGAAATGAACGGTCCCTGCTCTTTGACCTGTTGGCGCGTCCCATCCTCTGGATCAGGGAAGGCAAGGGAGAATCTTCGGTGACGAGGCGGTCAGCATCCAGATCCAGACTCATCTCGCACACCTGGGTGGTGACAGCCCAAGAAGGAACAGTCTGTCTGCCTTTAAAGGCACTTATTACCTCCGCGTGTCTCACCCTTCTGTCCCTGGCTTTGAAACGGCTATGGTAAACCAAGGGTCTCCTGCCATCCTGCAATAATTGCAGCGCTAATTTCTGGCATCGTTTGACAGTATTGACTACCCATAATGTGGAGCGCTTCTCCACTTGATCTTTCCGACCGACCTGACCCAAAGTTTCGGATAAGTTTTTGTACCGTATCATTTTATAGCGCTTTCGCTCCTCTTCGTCTACCAAGGACTGGTACAAGGTCCGTTCAGCCTCTTCCGGGAACACCTTTACACCCGATTTACGAAGGGCCTCGGCCCTTTCCCTTGGAAGAGAAGCCGACATAAGCAGCAACGGGCCTTGAAAATGTGTCACCAAGGCCTGAAGTCTTTCGAAGAGTTGACGGTCCAGACTGTGGGCTTCATCGACGATAACCGCAGCATCCGCCAATTGGGGCAGCAGACAAAGTCCGGAATAGCTATGCTCCAGAAAAGAAAGGAACTGATCCAGCGTCGCACTGAAATAGGGATAGTGCCAATTGGCCAAGGTAAAAAAACGCGCCTCGCGTTCGTCTTCGTAAAAATTGTCGTGATCCTTTCCTTTCAAGGATTCAGGCGGATTCTGCATGATCCCAGCCAGATCTATGGGAGCAGTTCCCGTAAGAAGCTTGGCTTCCGGCGCCCAGGCGACATAGTCCTTGAACCCTTCCGTGGCTGTGGCCCGAGTGGGGTAGAGAAAAATGACAGTACCTATTTTCGTCTTGGCGGCCATCGCCGCCGCCCATCGCCAGGCGGCCAGGGTTTTGCCAGCCCCGCAGGCGGCGACGATAGCTGCCCTGTCGGGCAATGCGTCGGCTGATTCCTGAAAATGATCCCAAGTGAAAGCCTTTCCTTGTCTTTGGATCTCTTGAACACGAGGATTGATGATTTCTTCCCAAATACGCTTACCCGTCAAGAGAGTCCTGTGAAGGGTTCGGGCGAGGAAATCGTCCAAATCATGCTGTTCTCTTCGAATGGCCGAACCCAGTGCGTCCGCCGCTATCAGTGCCGCTTTTACGGCCAATTGGCTGTTACGTAAATCATCCTTTTTGTCTAGTCCCTTGAAAAGCCACATTTTTTCAAGATCTTCGGCTCTGGAGGTTCCCCACTCCCAAGCTTCTTCCCAAACCTGGAGAGGCCAATTCTCCATGGGCAAGTCAGGAACTCCATGTAGTCCCGCCAGATTTCCAATGCGAGAGAAAAGGTCATGAATATCCGAATGATTAAGGTAAACCTGCAAAGAAGGATTTCCGGTAACTTGTCCCCATGGCCACTCTCCTCGAGAGTTGCTCGCTTTTAAATGGTGCGACAGAACTGCGGCAATGATGGTGTCAAAATCAATGATTTCTGAACGTAGCAACCATTCCCGAACTGGACGAAGACATATAATTAAAGCGCTCAAATGTTCATGCCGGATAGGCTGGGAAAACCTTCCCTTAATTACGTCTGCAATGAATGCTTCATTTGCCTTGCCCAAATCATGGAAAAGGCAGGCAATTTGTAAATTATGCAAAAATGAAAACTCATCCTGCAAGCCGAAGAATCTCATCCAATTCTTTAATAGTCTGCTGTCATGAGAAAATAATTTAAGAGCGGCTGTTTCGACATCCTGAGAATGTTGTCCCAATGTAACGGGCTTCCCGCCTTTTTTTGATTTTGCAAGTAGTTCTGGCATGAACACCTCATTCCGTAACTTGGCAAGAATGTGCCTTCGTACCTACTCTCACGAAAATCCCGCATCCGAAAACCCTTCGGCCGCCGATGCCTTCGAATTGCAGTCGCAGGCTTTCCTCCGGCGTCAGGCCGCCAGCCAGCACTTCGAAACCGAGGACCTGCTTCCCGTGGATGCGGATGGTGCGGGCCCGGCGGATCTCCCAGTCGGCGGTGGCGCTGAAATCGTGCAGGTGCTTCTGTAACTGCGCTCTGGCGGATTCGTGCCCGGCGTTCTCGAAGTGCAGGGTCACCATCCGGGCCCAGAGGTTGCCGGCAGGCTGAAGCAGATGCACTTGCGGGGCGCCCAGGACGAACCGGGCTCCCAGTACTTCGATGGGTCGCCCCGCCAGCCCCAGGGCCACGGGGATCTGCTCCGGGCTCAAGCGAAGACGCAACTGCTTTTTTCTCGAGGGGAGAAACAGCAGTCTGCCGCCCTGGGGCAAGCCGCGCAAAGTGTGGATGCCGAAACCCTCCAGCTTTTCCAGCTCCGGGACGCAACGCTTCAAGGCGCCGTAAAGGCCATGGCCATGGTCGACAGCCACGGTGTCGCTGCCGGTCAGGGGGAAAAGAAGTTCGACTCTCATTGGTGACTCCTCGTCTGGGCAATCTCATCTGGTTTTCATCAACACAATTCATTTCTTATAGATTAGCCTGAAAATGACTCCCTGAAGCTGGGTAAACAACGCTGGCCATTGTCTGTTTCCACTGCTTGGTTTCGACCTCGCGCGATGGAATTTGTCGAGAAGGTGCATTCTGGAACAGAATGAAATGTTATGTCAATAAATAAATTCATGTTGAAGTATATGTGCAACGACGCGCCGGAGGAGGCGGGGCCGGTTCGGGGCGGGGCAGGCAGGGGCACGGGTCCTCCTCAGGCCGGCGCGGGCGGGCGCGCCGGGATCTACTATGGGCAGTTTACCAGGGAGGCGTTCCATACCGCGGAACGCGGACGGAAGGCGGGGGTGAATCACCGGCAGGGATTCACACCCGGATGGCGGCAAACCCGGGGCCAGCCGGCGAAGCGCCGGCCCCGGGCTGTGGTGGGCCACGCCTGCGGCGTGGGGGATTGCCTGACGGAGCGGCGCGGGCGACGCCTGGGGAAAGGTCTCCGCGTTCGGCGCTCCGGGGGCCTGCGCGCCTGGCGAAAGCGGCGCTGCGGCAACCTCCGCGCCGCACTCCCGGGCGGCGAAGGCTACGCGCCGGAGGCTGCCCAAAGGTGCGCCTTCCGGCGGAAGGCGCCTCCGGCAGACCGCCCATAGGCCGGCGCACCCGACGGCAGGCTTGAAGGTGGAAGAACCCGGGCCTAGTCCGCGCGCTTGCGGCGGTCGAGGAAGGCCAGGGCGTTGTCGGACTCGCCATCCATGGCCACGGTGAGCAGTGCGCCGTTGGCCGCCTTGCTGACCTGGATGACCCGGACCACGTCGTCGAGGCCCTTGCCGGCCCGCGGGCAGAACTTGCGCATGACGCTGGGCGCCTGCTTCATGAACTCCCAGTTGAAGATCACGCCCGGGTCGTCGGGGTAGAGGGGCAGGTAGCGGATGCCCGCCTCCACCAGGTCCTGGAAGAAGTGGGTGCCGAAGGAGAGGTCCGGCACATAGCCCTGGCGGTTCTGGCCCACCTCGATGAGCATGGCCGTGTTGTTGATGTCGCTGTAGCCCACCTTCACCCCGAGCTTGATGTCTCCGCGGCTGCCCCAGCGGCCGGGCCCCACCAGGATGAAGCGGCGGGCCGGCAGGGCCGCGTTGAGCTCGCCCACCACCCGTCCCACCTGGGTCAGATCGTTCATGGTGGGAAGGTTGTCGTACTCGTTGGAGTCCACGTAGACGATGTAGTCGATGTCCTCCACCAGGCCGGTGGTTACGAAGCGGGAGGCCGAGAAGATCTTGTCGTCGGGGGCCACGTCGGTGGGCACCTTCACGGTGCCGCTGCCCCCACCCTGGCTCTGGGGGCGGCACTGCAGGAGGACGGGCCGGTGCACGTCCTCCTCGAAGGCGAATTCGATGTCCACCGGCGCGCCGATGGCGTTCTCCAGGATGCGCAGCAGGGCGCGCATGGCGGGCAGGAAGGGGCTGCGCTCGATGAGGTTGGCGAAGGTGATGACCGGTTCCCCGTCCTTGAGGTTGATGAGTGAGCCGATGGTGGGGGCGATCTGGCCGTCCCGGTACATGGAGAAGATCATGTGCAGGGCGGGGAAGTCGCGCCCCACCTCGGCCAGCAGCTGGCGCAGGTCCATGGACTCGAAGCGCTTCGTCTCCAGGTTGATGACGTCGATCTTCTTCTGGGAATACCAGAGGATGTCCTCGGGGGTGACGTTCACCCGCAGCCCGGGCTGCCCCGGGCTCACCAGCATGGGGTAGTCGTCGCCCACCCGGTCCACCGCCCGCGTCCCCAGCCCCGTCACGAAGCGGACGATGCCGTCGTTGCGGCGGAGCCGGTTGGACCAGCGGAACTCGTTGAGGCTGAAGGCCACGCCGGCGATGGCGGGGAAGAAGTACTTGCCCACGCGCTTGCCCACCACCTCCTGGATCAGCACGCCCATCTCCTCGTGGAAGTCCAACAGCCCGCGCTCCCGGCGGTACTCGATGGGGTCGGGGTGGAAGACGCTGGCGTAGACCTCCACGATGGCGTCGATGAGGGCGGCCAGGCGGTCCTTCTTGGACCCCTGGTTGGCCACGAAGAGGCTCTTGTACTTGCCCGCGAAAGATGAACCCGCGCTGTCCTCCAGGAGGCTCGAGGAGCGCACCACCAGGGGGCGGTCGCCCATGTCGTCCAGGACGGAGCTGAGCTTGGCGATCATCTCCGGGGAGAGGGACGAGTTCTTGAAGATCTGCTCGAGGTAGAAGAACTCCTTGCGGATCTCCGAGGTGTTGCGGTACTTGATGCTGGAGATCTCCTCCAGGGCGTTGAAGTGCAGGAAGTTGATGAGGCCGTCGGAGGTGAGGTACCAGGTTTTGGGGACGGTCAGGTTCCGCAGCACGATGTGGTCGGACTGCGCCGCCAGGGCCGACTGCAGGATCATCTGGGCCCGGAAGAGGCCGGCCGCCTTGCCGCCGAGCTTGCCGTTGCCCTTGGCCGGTCCGATGGTCCGCTTCAGCACGTTGCGCAGGTCGTTGAAGCTGGCCACCTTCTTCATCACGTTGATGAAGTCCAGGTTGTCGCCGAACAGGCGGCGGATCAGGGCCACGCGCACGCCGGTGCCCTCCTCGGGCGAGAAGCACTTGAAACCGTCGGGGATGAGGGAGAAGCGGTGCAGTGCGTCGTCCAGCTCCCCCAGCGAAATGTCGCGGCGCTCGGCGGCCATGTTGAGGAAGCGGATCTGCTCCTGCTTCACCCAGAGGCTGACCATGCTGGTGATGTCGTTGGGCGCGAGTTCGCGGACGGCGATGGCGAAGATGTCGTCGATGAAGGTGCGCAGCTTGGCGTGGTCCAGGCGGGGGGCCGGCTCGTTGGGGTTGTACTTCATGGCCTGGCTGATGGCCTCGTTGTCCTCGGCCAGCCGCTGGGCCAGTTCTTCGGCCTCCTTGACGTTCCGCTTGAACAGGTAGTTCATCATCTTGCGGCCGATTCGGTCGAGCAGGAGGGGATTGGCTTCGCGCAGGAGGTCGAGGATGACCTCCCATTCCTGTTTAGCGGGCGTCAACTTGCACCTCCTTGAACATCATGCCGGCGCCGGTCCGGCCGTCCATGCGGACTTCGATGGGACGCTCGAGCCGGATGTGGCGGACGTGGGCGGTTTCTTCGGCGATGGGCAGGGACTCGAGCCAGTCCCAGTCCAGAAAGGCTTCGGGGAGGCGGCCGGGGATGGTGAAGTAGCCGACCCGCAGCGAGGTGAGGTTCTGGAAGAAGTGGGACCCCTGGGAAGGGTCGGGCTCCATGCCGGGCAGCGCCGTCTCGACGATGACCCGGGCGGCGCTGATCTGCTCCCAGCTCACGGGGATGCCCAGCCAGGGGTCTGCCGAGCCCCAGCGTCCGGGGCCCACCAATAGGGCCTGGCGCTCCTCGGCCCGGATCTTCCGGTTGACCGTCCCCACCTCGCGGGCGATGTTGCGGGTCTGGGCCGGGTCGAAGGTCTCGCGCTTGACCAGCACGATGTCCCGGATGGAGCGGTCCACGCCGTTGCCGAGGACCATGGGCGAGGCGGCCAGCGCCGTGGGGGGCGGGCGGTCGGGCAAACTGACCGTGACCATCTCGTTGGCCGTGACCATGGGCCGGGTCTGCAGCAGGGCGAACAGGCCCTTCTCGTCGCCGGCCTGGGGCAGGACGCCGGCGAACTCCATCTCGATGGCGGTGCCCATGCACGAGGCGGCCAGGGGCAGCAGTTCGGTCAGGATGTCCGCCAGGGGGAAGGCGCCGTGCCGGAGGACGCCCGAGAAGTTCACGATGCGCGGTCCCTGGCCGTCCAGCCCGTCGCGGACGCGGTCGTCGTCCGGGGAGTAGGTGGCGGCCAGGGGGGCCAGCACGCCGTCTTCCTCGGCCACCTTGATGGCGGCGTTTTCCATGAACTGGTCCTCGTCCTCCTGGGCGGCCGTGGCGAAGCCCTTCAGCGAGACGGCCCAGAAGGTCCGCTGGGAGTGGCGCAGCTGGTCGGTCACCGTGCCGAACTGCGGCAGGACCTGCGGGTAGCGGGGGCAGAAGCGCAGGGAGACCCCGCCGTCGACGATGGTCTTGCCCAGGCCCAGGGCCACGTTGGCCACCCCGTCGGCGGGCCGGGCGTGGCCCGCCGGGTAAAAGTCGTAGGAGCCCGCCACGCCGGAGAAGTGGGGGTAGAAGCGCTCGCGGTAGGCGCGTCCCACCACGCTCTGGATGACCACGGCCATCTTCTCCTCCTCCACGCGGTGCCCGGTGGCGGTAATGTAGGCCTTGGCCTGCTGGAAGAAGGTGGAGGCCAGCACCAGCTTGATGGCGTTGGTGAAGTCGTAGAAACGGGCGTCGAAGCTGCGGTGGTGGTTGGGGATCATCTTGGTGGCGTAGATCCCGGCGAACGGCTGGTAGAGCGCGTCCTCCAGCAGGCTGGAGGACCGCACCGCCAGCGGGCCCTGGACCTCGGCCAGGAAAGCCCGCAGGTCGCCCACCAGGGTGTCGGGCAGCGAGGCCTTGAGGCACTGGACCGTGGTCTGCCGGTCGGTCAGGTTCGTCGTGGCCAGGCGCCAGAGGTCGTTGCTGCTGATGAACTCGTCGAAGACGTCGGTGGCCAGCACCAGGGTCCGCGGGACGACCACCCGGGCCCCGGGGATGCGCTTTTCCAGCCCGGCGTCGGAGAGAACTTGCGAAAAGAAGGCCAGCCCGCGGGCCTTCCCGCCCAGGGACCCGTCGCCCAGGCGGACGAAGTTGCGCTTTTCCCCTTGCTTGGCCCGGCTGAAACGGCCGATGCCGTGCTCGAGCTGCCGGACATGCCGGCGCCGGAGCGCTTCGGCCAGGCTGTGGCGGAAGTGTTCGCCCGGGTGGGGCGTTTCGGCCTCGGCGGAATACTGGGCCCGGGTGTCGTCGATGACGGCCTGTTCGGCCCGCACGCTCAGCCAGCGCGCCAGGTCGCCCCGCTCCCAGGCATCGAGCAGGGCTTCGCCGGGCATCACGCGGCAGGCTGCCGCGAGATCGTGAACGTCGTTCACGGCGCGGGTTCCGGCGTCGCCGTCCCGCAGCCGCAGGGGGCCGAAACCGAAAAGGGACCGCAAGTGGAAGCGAAAGTCCCGGGCCTTCTCGTGGTCGTCCTTCGCCAGCAGCGAAGCATTCATTCCTTCGAACAGTTCCCCCAGCCCCTCCTCGCTGGACTGCACCAGCACGGGCACCCAGCGGTCCTCCGCGCGGATCGCCCGCACGAACTCCACGCCGGCCTGCGGGTCCGGCCGGCCCTGGCGGGGGATGCGCACGTCGGTGACGACGCCCACGAGCTGCCGCCGGTAGCGCTCCCAGAGCCTGACGGCGGTCTCCCAGTCGGGGGCCAGAAGGACCTTGGGCCTGGCCCGGAGCCGGACCAGGCGCTGCGTGTAGGGGATGTCCACGGGCGTGAAGGCCTCGGTCAGCTCGTGCAGCGCGTCGTAGAGGCGGTGCAGGCAGGCCGAGTAGACAGCGGGCGTGTCCTCCACCAGCAGGATGACGTTCCTCGTCTCGACGCCTTCGGGTGCGGGGGCGACGTTCCGGGCGTCCTCGACGAGCTGGAGGATGCCGAGCAAAACCCGGCCGTCGCCCTGCCAGGCGAAGATCCCGTCCAGGGGGAGTTCGGCCGACTGCTCGGCCAGGCGGGCCAGTTCCGGCGTGGGGCTGCCGAGGACGACCACGGCCGTGCCGGGGGACGCTGCCGCCAGCTGGCGGGCCAGTTCGGCCACGCCCACCTCCCGGGGGCAGAGCATGATCACCACCAGGTCGAAGCGCTCCGCGCGGACGGCCTCCAGCGCCTCGCCCGCCCCCGTCACCCGGCTCAGGGACGGCACGTAGTCCATCTCCCGCTGGTGGTAGGCTTT
The DNA here is from genome assembly GCA_964436005.1 of uncultured Acidobacteriota bacterium. GTDB lineage: Bacteria > Acidobacteriota > JAAYUB01 > JAAYUB01 > JAAYUB01 > JAGNHB01. The sequence continues at coordinate 2,309 of CAYTBK010000008.1, read as the reverse complement.
GGCCAGGAGGTCGGGCAGACGGCCGTCTTCCTCCAGCATGAAGGAGTCGTACAGGCTGGCGATGAGGAGGACCCGGCGGACCTGGAATGCGCTCAAACCCATCCCCTCAGGCTGCAGGCTTCCGCCACCCGCTGGATGGCGATCATGTACGCGGCGTCCCGCATGGTCAGGCTGCGCTCCTGGGCCAGGGCGGAGACCTTGAGATAGGCGTCGGTCATCTTGGTGTCCAGCTTGCTGAGCACCTCGTCCCGGGTCCAGAAGTAGTTCATGTTGCACTGCACCTGCTCGAAGTAGCTGCAGGTGACGCCGCCCGCGTTGGCCAGGAAGTCCGGGATCAGGAAAACCCCCCGGGCCTTCAGGGCCTTGTCCGCCTCGGGCGTGGTGGGCCCGTTGGCCCCCTCGGCGATGATGCGCACGCGGGAGTGGATCTGCTCGACGTTTTCCTCGGTGATCTGGTTCTCCAGCGCGGCGGGGACCAGGATGTCCACCTCCCGGGAAAGCCACTCGTCGCCGGGCAGGATCTCGAAGCCCATGGCGCAGGCCTTGTCGGGGTTGATGCCGCCGTACCGGTCGGTGATGTGGAGGAGGTTCTCCACGTCGATGCCCTCCTTGCGGTAGAAGGCGCGGGACAGGCCGGCCGCCTGGTCCCAGCAGGACACGCACACCGGAACGCCCCCGTAGGCGCTGTACAGCTTCATGGCGAACTGGGAGACGTTGCCGAAACCCTGGAAGGAGGCCCGGGTGGAGCGGATGTCCAGGCCCATTTCAGCCAGGGCCTCGCGCAGCACGTAGACCAGCCCGTACCCGGTGGCCTCGGTCCGCCCCAGGGAGCCGCCCAGCCCCACCGGCTTGCCCGTGATGAAGCCCGGGTGCCGGCCGCCGTGGATCTTCTCGTACTGGTCCAGCATCCACACCATGTGCTGGGGGTTGGTCATGACGTCCGGCGCGGGCACGTCCTGGACCGGGCCGACGTTCTGGGCCACCTGGTCCACCCAGCCGCGGCAGAGGTTCTCCTGCTCCCGCGTGGAAAGGTGGTGGGGGTCGCAGATCACGCCGCCCTTGCCTCCGCCCAGCGGGATGTCCACCACCGAGCACTTCCAGGTCATCCACATGGCCAGGGCCCGGACCGTGTCCACGGTCTCCTGGGGGTGGAAGCGGATGCCGCCCTTGCATGGCCCCCGGGCGTCGTTGTGCTGGACCCGGAACCCCTGGAAGATTTTCACGGTGCCGTCATCCATCCGTACGGGAATGGTGAAGTGGAATTCCCTGCGCGGCGTCCTCAGAAGGTCGCGGGTGGAAGCGTCCAGGCCGAGCTGGTCGGCCACCGCGTCGAACTGCTGCTGCGCCATGCGAAAGGCGTTGAACGAACCGGTAGTCATAACCGAAGCCTCCCTGCGAGTCGGAAAAAACGGGAGCGGGCCGCGGGCCCGCCCCCGGCGGTCATTCCGGGATCAGACGACACCCTGGTCGAGCATGGCGTCGGCGACTTTGACGAAGCCGGCGATGTTGGCGCCGTAGAGGTAGTTGCCGGGCTTGCCGTAGGCGGCCGAGGCGTCCAGGCAGGACTGGTGGATGGATTTCATGATGAGCCGCAGGCGGTTGTCCACCTCTTCGCGCGTCCAGTTCAGCCGCATGCTGTTCTGGGTCATCTCCAGGCCGGAGGTGGCCACGCCGCCGGCGTTGGCGGCCTTGCCGGGCCCGTAGAGGATCTTGTTCTCGATGAAGACGTCGATGCCGTCCGGGGTGGTGGGCATGTTGGCGCCCTCGGACACGCAGGTGCAGCCGTTCTTCACCAGGGCCTGGGCCGTCTCGCCGTTGATCTCGTTCTGGGTGGCGCTGGGGAAGGCCACGTCCACCCTGATGCCTTCCTTGGCGATGGTTTCCCAGATGTTCATATCGGGGTAGAACCTGGCGTTGCGGTACTCGTCGGCGTACTCCTTGGCCCGCCCGCGCCGCACGGTCTCCAGCTCCTTGATGAAGGCGAGCTTGCTGGGGCAGATGCCTTCCATGTCCACGATGGTGCCGCCGGAGTCGCAGATGGAGATGCACTTGCCGCCGAGCTCGGTCACCTTCTGGATGGTGTACTGGGCCACGTTGCCTTTGCCGCTGACGGCCACGGTCTTCCCTTCCAGGCTCTGGCCGCGCGTGGCCAGCATTTCGGCGGCGAAGTAGGTGGCCCCGTACCCCGTGGCTTCCGGGCGGATCAGGGAGCCGCCCCAGTTGAGGCCCTTGCCGGTCAGGACGCCCTCGAAGACGTTGCGGATGCGCTTGTACTGGCCGAACATGTACCCGACCTCGCGGCCGCCCAC